>NZ_JBFBJI010000022.1:0-195158 GCF_040702065.1 Streptomyces sp. NPDC086777
CAGACTTTCTGCACACCTACAACCACCACCGCTGCCACACCGCACTCGGCGGCCACCCACCGATCAGCCGTGTGAACAACGCTTCGGGTCAATACACCTAGAGCGCTCTCGGTTTCCGGCTGACCGCGAAGGTCGGGGACCAGACCCTCCCCATCTACCTAGACATCGGCTCCTCGGCGGCACGGTGGAGTACCTCGCGACCTTCAATGTCACGGGAGACGACCCCGGGACCGGGTCCACGACGGCGGAGCGGCAGCAGTCCGTCAAGCAGGGGTCCCCGACCTCCTAAGCACGCAGTTCGCACCAGACCGTCTTGCGGTCCGGAGACCGGTCCACGCCCCAGCGATCGGACAGCGCGTCGATGACGGTCAGGCCGCGCCCCGACTCCTCCGTCGCCGTGGCGGGCAGGAGGGCGAGCACCGACCGTGGAGCGGTGTCGGTCACCTCGATACGGGTGCGGCTGTGCCCCGGCCCGCCGCTCACGCGTCCGGCCACCGGAGTCCCCTCGCCCACAAGCTCGACGCCGCTCCACAGTCGGTTCCTGCCACTCGTTCGGTGACTCTCCGTCACGTGCCGCAGGGGAGGTCGGCGCGGCGGAAACCGGGGAACGGCGAGACACGGCGGGTTCGTTGTGCCTGGCGGAGGCGGGTAGCGGCATTCGATTCTCCCCGGATTCTCCCCAGCGTTGACAGGCGCTCAAAAGGCCAGGTCAGGGGCGTGACCTCGTGAGGGCGAGGAGATCATCCACATCACTTCTCCCCACGGACTCCCCAGAGCCCGTTCGTGCCCCAATTTTGCCAGGTGCGAGAGTAAACAGCGAAGCTCCGCATGGGTGGGTGCTCTCATCCCTAAAGCCAGTCCCGTCGCTTGAAAATCACGTACAAACTGGCGCATACAACCCCCATCAAGCCGATCGCGAAGGGGTATCCGAACCCCCAATGCAGCTCGGGCATGTGTGAGAAGTTCATACCGTAGATAGTTCCAACCAGCGTCGGAGCAAACAGAATCGCCGCCCACGACGAGATCTTCTTGATCTCCTCGTTCTGTTCGAACCCCGCCTCCGCCAACGCCCTCATCTCCGCGTTCTGTTGCTGGGTGACCAGGGTCGCGTTGACCGTGAGGATCTCGGTGAGGGCCTGCCGGAAGCCGTCCACGCGTTCGCTGATGTGGGTGACGTGGTCGGCGACGTCGCGGAGGTAGCGCTGGAGTTCCTCGTCGGTCTCGTACTTGGTGAAGCCGGCCATCAGGCCGTGCAGCATGCCGACGAGAGGGCGGGTCGCGCGCTGGAACTCGACCATCTCGCGCGAGAGTTCGTAGATGCGGCGGGAGACCGACGGGTCGCCGCGGAAGACTTCCGTCTCGATCTCGTCGATGTCGTTCTGGACGCCCTCGACGACCGGCGCGTAGCCGTCGACCACCGCGTCGAGTATCGCGTAGAGGACCGCCTCCGGGCCGAGTTTGAGCAGGTCGGGGGAGTCCTCCATACGGCGGCGGACCGCCGAGAGGTCCGGAGCCCCGCCGTGCCGGACCGTGATCACGAAGTCGGGGCCGACGAACACGTGCAGCTCGGCGAAGTCCACCTCCTCCGGCGCGTCCAGATAGCGGGCGGCGCGCAGGACCACGAAGAGCGTGTCGCCGTACCGCTCCAGCTTCGGCCGCTGGTGGGCCTCCATCGCGTCCTCGACCGCGAGCTGGTGCAGGTCGAACTCGCTGGCCAGGGAGAGCAGTTCGTCCGAGGTGGGCCGGGCCAGGCCGATCCACGCCATGCCCGAGGGCGTGTCGCGCAGTTCGCGGTACGTCTCCGCGAGGGTCGCCGGTGTCGACACCCGCACCCCGTCGCTGTAGAGCGCCGCCTCCACGACGCTCGGCGGCTCGGCCGACTCCCCGCCCGACGCGGCCCCGGCCGCCGGCAGCTCGGCCGTGTCGTCCCGCTCCTGGGGCAGGGCGCGGCGCCAGACCGATCTTCTGGTGCCCCGGCCGTTCCGGCCGTTCGTGGCGTTCTTCGACACGGGGCTGGGGCGTCGCTCGGACATCGCGGCCGCCTCTCGGTGGAGCCTGCATCGGCGTGGACGGTGTGATCCGCGTGGTCGGAGTGATCACACGTGATCGGTGAGTCTCGTCGCAGGATATACGGGGCATACGGGCCCGGCGGAGGGAATCGAGGACGGGATTCGGTGAGAGATGCGGCGAGGACAGCGGACAGGATCTGTCCTCGTTCGACGTTAGCGTGCCGGTATGAAGAACCAGCCGTCCGGCCCGGTCCTCGGCACCCGCGCCCTCAACCGCGCCACCCTCGACCGCCAGCTCCTGCTGCGCCGCTCACCCCGGTCGGCGCGGGAGGCCGTGGCGCACCTCGTCGGCCTCCAGGCGCAGAACGTCAAGCCGCCGTACTACGCCCTCGCCGCCCGCCTCGACGGCTTCGCCCCCGAGCAGCTCTCCCGGCTGATGGCCGACCGGGAAGTGGTCCGGATCGTCACCCTGCGGTCGACCATCCACACCCACACCGCCGCCGACGCGCTGACCCTGCGCCCGCTGGTCCAGCCCGCCCGGAGCCGGGAGCTGACCGCGTTCCGCAAGGGGCTCGCCGGTGTCGACCTGGACCGGCTCGCCGCGCTCGCCCGGGACCTGGTCGAGGCCGAGCCGCGCACCATGGCCGGGCTGCGCGAGGCGCTGCGCGCCGAGTGGCCGGACGCCGACCCGCAGTCCCTCGCCGTCGCCGCCCGCTGCACCCTGCCCCTCGTCCAGGTCACCCCGCGCGGGCTGTGGGGCCGGTCCGGGCAGGTCGCCCTCACCACCGCCGAGCACTGGCTCGGCCGCCCCGCCGAGCAGGCGCCGGCCGCCGAGGCCACGGACGCCGCGGTTCTGCGGTACCTCGCCGCCTTCGGCCCGGCCTCCGTCAGGGACATGCAGACCTGGGCCGGACTGACCCGGCTCGGCACGGCCTTCGAACGACTGCGGCCCCGCCTGCTCACCTTCCGGGACGAGACCGGCACCGAGGTCTTCGACCTCCCCGACGCGCCCCGCCCCGACCCCGCGACCCCGGCCCCGCCCCGCTTCCTGCCCGAGTTCGACAACCTCCTCCTCTCCCACGCCGACCGCACCCGTGTCGTGCCCCCCGAGCACCGGGGCCGCGCCTGGCGGGGCAACCAGGCCCACCGCACCCTGCTCGTGGACGGCTTCCTGGCCGGTGTGTGGAAGCTGACGGAGGACGCCCTGGTCGTCGAGACGTTCGCACCGCCGGGCGGCACGGCGGCCGAGCGGGCCGCGATCCTGGAGGAGGGCGAGCGGATGCTGACCGCCCTGCACCCCGGCGAGCGCTACGACATCCGGTTCGGGACCGTCGTGGCCCCAGCAGGGCGATGAGTGTCGGCGAGACCGCCCGACCGCCCGGCGCTGCGCCGGAGATGCCGCGACATGCCGTCCGCCGACTGCGGCCCCGTCGGGGCTGGTCGCACAGTTCCTCCGCCCGGCCGAAGACCGGGGGCACCCCCGGCGCCGCTTCGGGGGCGCCGCCAACCGCGGCGGACCTCCCGCTCCGGGCCGGACTCCGGACAGGACCCCGAACGGACCACCCACGCGGAGGAGTTCAGCGATGCCGATCGTCACCGTCCAGCAGGGCCCCGCGACCCCGAACTCGAGCGGGACCTCGTCCGGCGCGTCACCGACGCGTTCGTCGACGCGTACAAGATCCCCGCCGAGACCGTGCAGGTCTGGATCCACGAGGTCCCTGCCGACAGCTGGGGCACCGCGGGGAAGCTCGCCGCGGACCGGTGGGCACCCGTATGGATAGGGGGCGCTGCGGGCTGCTCGTGGTAGCCCGCAACGCCCCCCGGTCACTCACCCGAGAGATCCTCGGGAGACCTTCTGGTTACGAGTTGACCTGTGCGGTCACCAGGTTCGAGAAGGTGGTCAGCCGGGTGTAGACACCCGGGTAACCCGCCTCCGCGCACCCCTCTCCCCAGGATGTGATCCCTGCCAGGACGCCCCCGATGAGCAGGGGACCGCCGCTGTCGCCCTGGCAGGTGTCTACGCCGCCGGACGTGTTTCCGGCGCAAACCATGTCGGTCTGGACGAAGTCCGAACCGTAGGAGCTCTTGCAGCTGGAGTCGGACACGATCGGGACGGTCGCGGTCCGCAGCTGGTTGGAGGAGCTGCCGTTCTCCGAGGTGGTGCCCCAGCCGAGGATGCGGGCCGTGGTGCCGGCCGCGTACACGCTCGTCTGGGAGGACGTCACGTACGACGCCGGGGTGTACGACATCGCCGTCGACAGCGTCAGGACGGCCACGTCGTCACCGTTGGTGGCGTCCGTGTAGTCCGGGTTGATCCAGATCTTGCTGACCTTGCTGACCGTGCCGTTGGTGCCGTTGAGGTACGTGCGGCCGCCGACCACGCGGACGCTGCTCGTGGACTCGCCCTCCATGCAGTGCGCGGCGGTCACCACCTTGGTCGCCGACACCAGGGTGCCGCCGCAGAACTGGCTGCCGGACGCGTCCGTGATCTGCATCATGAACGGGTACGCGGTGGTGGTCGTCGTGGTGCCGCCGACGATCGGCTGGGGGGCGGCTGACGCGGTGGGGGACGCGATCAGCGCGGTCGCCGCGGCGGCGGCGGTGGCCACCAGGACTGCGGCGGACCTTCTTGCGCGGTGGTGCCCGAACATGAGTCTCCTCAGTGGGGGTTGCCGGTGGGGGTCGCGCGGGTGTGGGGGGTGCAGCACGGGGGTCGCGGGACCGACCCCCGTATGCCCGGGCGAGCGGCACATCCATAAGCTAGGACCCGGAACCCCACCCTCCCAATGAGGGAACCCCCTAGGGGGATGGGGGAGGGAAAACCCTCGGTCCGCCTCAGTTAACCGGGAGGGCTCTCACTTCGCGCGTCGCCCCGCGGCCAAACGGACTATGTCCACGCGCGATCGGATGCCCAGCTTGCGGTAGACCCGGGTGAGCGTGGCCTCCACCGTCTTGACGCTGATGAACAGCCGGGCGGCGATCTCCCGGTTGGTGGCGCCCTCCATCACCAGCGCGGCGACCTGACGCTCCATCGCGGCCAGCCCGTCCAGGGCGTCGAGCGCGGCGGGCGCCTCGACCGGCGGCTCCGGCGCCGAGACGGCCTCGTCCACCTGCCGCAGCCACGGCAGCGCCCGGCACCGCCGGAACAGCCGGGTGGCCTCGTCGAACGCCGTCGGGGAGCGCCGCTCGCGCAGTGCGGCCAGCGCGAACGCGGCCCGCGCCTCCTCCAGGCCGTAGCCCAGTTTGGCGAACCGGTCCTGAGCCGAGGTCAGCAGGGTGACGGCGGTGTCGCGCTCCCCGTGCGCGGCCCGGACCAGCGCCTCGGCCCGGTCCAGCGCGGCGAGGACACTCTCCCGGCCGAGCCTGAGCGCGTGCTGACGGGTGACGTCGATGACGTCCTGCGCCTCGGCGGGTTCACCCACCCGGACGAGTGCCTCGGCGAGGTCGCCCTGCCAGCGGCCACGGGCCGGGTCGGTGATGCCGAGGCTCTGCTCCAGCTCCCGCACCCGGCGCAGCGAGCGGACCGTGCCGGCCGGGTCGCCGGCCACCAACTGGGCGTATCCGAGGGCGCCCAGGGCCCGGGACAGGTACATCGTGTCGCCGTCCTGCTCGGCGTGCTCCACCGCCTCCCTGGCCAGTGCCAGGCCCCGGTCCACGTCGCCGCCGGACGCCTCGGCCAGCGAGGTGAGCATCGCGGAGGCGGTCTCGCCGATCCCGGAGTCGTGGGCGAGGTGCAGGCCCTCCCGGGCCAGGTCGAGGGCGCGGCCGCAGTGCCCGGAGCGCAGCTCGGTCTCGGCGAGCCCGCGCAGGAAGTGCACCTCGCTCTCCACCTGTCCGCGCCTGCGGACCTCGCGCAGCAGGGCGGTGACGGTGGTGCGCGCCTCGGCCAGCTGGTCGCCCATCACCAGCCAGCGGAACCTGGCGCTGCCCGCCCCGTTGTGGTGGCAGGCCACGTTCGGGTCCTGGGGCTCCTTCAGGGCACGCTTGATGGTGGCGGGCGCCGCCGGGTGGCCCATCAGGGTCTCGACCTGGGCCTGCAGGGAGAGCGCGAGGAGTTCGGTGCGCCGGTCGCCGCCCTCGGCCGCGAGGCAGGCGGAGTGCGCCGCCGCCTGCCGGGCCTCGGTGAAGTCGCCGCCCACGATCAGCGCTCGCCAGGCCAGCTGGTAGTGGACCTTGCCGAGCAGCCGCGGGTCGTCGCCGGCGTCGGCGAGGGCGTGCGGGAAGGCCGCGTCCACCTCGGTCATGGTGTGGCCGGCGGAGTCGATCACCAGGATCCAGGCCCGCACCCGGTCCGCCGGGCGGGTGGCGTGGGTGAGCACCTCGCGGGCGATGTCCTGGGCGAGGTCGATCTCGCCCGCGCTGGTCGCGTCCTCGGCCGCCTGGAGCCGGCGTTCGACCGGGGTGGGCGTGTTGTCGCCGGGGGTGTGCCGGGCGGCGAGCAGGCCGATCTGCGCGGCCACCGAGGGGGCGCCCCGGTCCCGGGCCTCGGTCGCGGCCTCGGCGAGCCGGTCGGCGACCTCCGGGTCGGTGCCGGTGGTGGCCAGCGCCAGGTGCCGGGCCCGCTCGATCGGGTCGGAGGCGGCCGTGGACAGCGCCGCGTGCGCGGCCCGGCGCTCCTGGGCGGGTGCCTCCGCGTACAGCGCGGCGGAGATGAGGGGGTGCGCGAACCGTACGGCGGGACCCTCGGGCTCGGTGGCGAGCAGCCCGAGTTCGGCCGCCTGGGCGCATTCGGCCTCGGCGTTCTCCCGGCCGGCCGCGTGCAGCAGGGCCTGGGTGGGCCGGGCGCCGGCGCTGGCCACCAGCAGGGTGCGGCGGGCCTCGACGGAGAGCATGTCGAGGCGGCTGAGCACCAGGGCGCGCAGCGAGGTCGGCACCGGCAGCGGTTCGCCGGGGCGGGGCGGCGTCGGGTTCTCGGCGAGGGCGCGGCCGAGTTCGAGGGCGAACAGCGGGTTGCCGCCGCTGGTGCGGTGGATCTCCCGGACCGTGGACCGGCTCAGCCCGGCGTGGCCGCGGTGGTCGAGGAGTTCGGAGACCTGCCTGCGGTTGAGCGCGCCGAGACGGACGGCGACGGTGTCCGGGGGCGACGCGCGTAGGTGGCGGTCGTACTCCTGGCCCTCCGTGCGGACCGCGCTGAGCAGTTGGACCGGGGTGCCGCCGAGGCGGCGGGCGGCGAAGCCGAGGAGTTCGGCGCTGGCCGGATCCAGCCACTGGAGGTCGTCGGCGACGATCAGTACGGGCCCCTCGGCGGCCAGCACGCGCAGCGTGGACAGCACGGCGAGGCGCAGGGCGAGGCCGTCGCGCTGGAGGGTGGACTCGCCGCGGCCGGTGAGCGCCGACTCCAGGGCGGTGCGCTGGGCGCCGGGCAGGTGGGCGGCGACGTCGTCGAGGACCAGGCCGAAGAGGTCGGCGAGGGCGAGAAACGGAAGATGGGATTCGGACTCGGTGGCCGAGCAGCGCAACACGGTGCGGGCGGTGCCGGCGTATTCCGCGTCGAGCGCCCGCAGGACGGTCGATTTGCCTATTCCGGCGGGCCCGTGCAGGAGGACGCTGCCCCCCGAGGAGAGCTGCTCCCGGGCGGCCGCGAACAGCTCCGCCCGGCCGATGACCAGGTCGGGGCGGCATCGGGCAGGCTCCTGGAAGTCCCGTCGCACGGTCACCGCTCCCCTCGTGTGTCGTGTCCGGGCCAAATTCTAGGCAATGAACCCCGAAATCCGGCCGAACGGCGTGGTGAGGGAAATAACAGGGGCTTCGCATATGGCAATTCAGTGCGCGTCCGCATGAATGGAATGGGTCCCCTCCGGCTATGGCAACACCCCCGTCCGACGAGCCGCCGACACCGCCTCCCCCCGGGTGTGCGCGCCCAGCTTCCGCATCGCCGAGCGCAGGTAGCCCTTGACCGTCTCGGGCCGCAGCCCCAGCCGCTCGGCCACCGTCGCGTTGGTCGCCCCGGCCGCCACCCACGCCAGCACGTCCACCTCGCGGGGCGCCAGCACCGCCTCGGCCTCCGCAGCCGGTGCCGGTGAGGCCAGCAGCCCGCAGGCGGCCAGCAGTTCGGCGCGCAGCTCCGGGTCGGTGATCCGCGGCGCCAGGGCCCGCAGCGCGGCATGCGCCTCCCGCACCTGCTCCCAGACGGCCCCCGGATCCGGTACGGCGCCCGGTGCCGGCCGCGCCGCCGCCAGCAGCCCCCTGGCCTCGTCCTGCACGACCAGCGCCTGCTCCACGTCCCGGGCCGCCGCCACCGCCGCGCCCAGCGTGCGGTCGCCCAGCGGCTGGGCGGTGCGCAGCGCGCCGTACAGCACGCCCCGCACCCGGCGCCTCACCACCACCGGTACCGCGAGCACCGAGCGGAGGCCCTCGGCCGCCACCGGGATGTCGTACTCGTGGCTGATCTGCTGCGAGGCCGAGTAGTCGACGACCGCGCAGGGGCGGGCCAGGGCGACCGCCCTGCCGCCCAGGCCGTTGCCCGAGCTGACCGCGAGCGAGCGCAGTGAAGCCGTGTTGGTGCCGGTCAGCTCGCTGATCCGGACCTGGGTCCGGCCCGCCTCGACCAGCCCGCCGAAGGCGGTCGGAAGCCCGGTGGTGCGCCGGAGTCTGGACAGCGCACCACGTATCTCCACCGCCCCCGCGACCTCTGCTGCCACCTGTCCTGCCCCTTCGACCCCGGCCCGGTGCGGTCCACACCCCCGTTCGGGGGTAGTGAGACCTGCATCACGGATTACACGATGCCAGAGAGCTGCCCGGCAATGGTCCGGTACTGAAGGAGACGCGTATGACGAGTGCGACGGAGGACTTCCGCAGGGCACGGGACTTCCTGCTGGCACACCGTGCGGACTACGCCACCGCCTACGAGGGCTTCACCTGGCCGCGTCCGGACCACTTCAACTGGGCGCTGGACTGGTTCGACGTCATCGCCGCGGGCAACGACCGCACCGCCCTGCACATCGTCGAGGAGGACGGCTCGGAGACGAGGCTGTCCTTCGCCGAGCTGTCCGAGCGCTCCGACCGCGTCGCGAACCACCTGCGCGCGCGGGGCGTCGAACCGGAGGACCGCATCCTGGTCATGCTCGGGAACCAGGCCGAGCTGTGGGAGACCGCGCTGGCCGCGATGAAGCTGCGGGCCGTGGTCATCCCGGCCACCCCGCTGCTCGGCCCGGCCGACCTGCGCGACCGCGTGGGCCGGGGCCGGGTGAGGCACGTGGTCGTGCGCGCCGCGGACGCCGCCAAGTTCAGCGAGGTGCCGGGCGCGTACACCCGGATCGCGGTGGGCGGGCTGCCGCCGTCGGAGACGGGGCCCTGGGAGCCGTACGAGGACGCGTACACCGCCGCGGCCGGGTTCGTCCCCGACGGCCCGACCCTCGCGGACGACCCGCTGATGCTCTACTTCACCTCGGGCACCACCGCCCGCCCCAAGCTGGTCGAGCACACCCACACCTCGTACCCCATCGGGCACCTGGCCACCATGTACTGGATCGGCCTCAAGCCCGGTGACGTGCACCTGAACATCTCCTCGCCGGGCTGGGCCAAGCACGCCTGGTCGAACCTCTTCGCCCCCTGGAACGCCGAGGCGACGGTCTTCATCCACAACTACGCGCGCTTCGACGCGGGCCGGCTGATGGCCGAGATGGACCGGAACGGCGTGACGTCCTTCTGCGCGCCGCCGACGGTGTGGCGGATGCTCGTCCAGGCGGATCTGAGCCGGCTGGCGACCCCGCCCCGTGAGGTGGTGGCGGCCGGCGAGCCGCTCAACCCCGAGGTGATCGAGCAGGTGCGGCGGGCCTGGGGCGTCACCGTCCGGGACGGGTTCGGGCAGACCGAGACGGCCGTGCAGGTCTCCAACAGCCCCGGGCAGCCGCTGAAGACCGGTTCGATGGGCCGGCCCAGCCCGGGGTACCGGGTGGAACTCCTGGACCCGGTCAGCGGCGCCCCCGGCGTGGCGGAGGGCGAGATCGCGCTCGACCTGTCGGCGCTGCCGGTCGGCCTGATGACCGGCTACCACGGGGACGCGGACCGCACGGCGGAGGCGATGGCCGGCGGCTACTACCGCACCGGGGACATCGGCTCCCGGGACGCGGACGGCTACATCACCTACGTCGGCCGCGCCGACGACGTGTTCAAGGCGTCCGACTACAAGATCAGCCCGTTCGAGCTGGAGAGCGCGCTCCTCGAACACGAGGCGGTGGCCGAGGCGGCCGTCGTGCCCGCACCGGACCAGCTGCGGCTCGCCGTACCCAAGGCCTACATCGTGCTCGCGGCGGGCTGGGAGCCGGGCCCGGACACCGCGAAGGTGCTCTTCGAGCACTCCCGGCAGGTCCTGGCGCCCTACAAGCGGGTCCGGCGGCTGGAGTTCGCCCCGCTGCCCAAGACCGTGTCCGGGAAGATCCGCCGGATCGAGCTGCGCGAGGCCACGGCCGCCGGCTCGGCCGACGAGTACCGCGAGGAGGACTTCCGGTGAGCTCGTCGTACACCCACGGCACGAGCGCCACCACGCTGCTCGGCGACACCATCGGGGCCAACCTGGACCGGGCCGTCGCCGCCTGGCCGGACCGCGAGGCGCTGGTGGACGTACCGACCGGCCGGCGCTGGACCTACGCCCGGTTCTCCGCCGACGTCGACCGGCTGGCGTACGCGCTGCTGGCGAGCGGGGTCGCCAAGGGCGACCGGGTGGGCATCTGGGCGGTCAACTGCGCCGAGTGGGTGCTGGTGCAGTACGCCACCGCCCGGATCGGCGCGATCATGGTGAACATCAACCCGGCGTACCGCACCCACGAGGCCGAGTACGTCCTCAACCAGGCGGGGATCTCCCTGCTGTTCGCCTCGCTCCGGCACAGGACCAGCGACTACCGGGCGATGGTGGAGGAAGTGCGGGGCAGGTGCCCCGAGCTGCGGGAGACGGTGTACATCGGGGACCCGAGCTGGGATGCGCTGACCGCGCGCGGATCAGCCGACGGGGCCGCCGAACTGGCGGCCCGCAGCGCCGAGTTGTCCTGCGACGACCCCATCAACATCCAGTACACCTCGGGCACCACCGGCTTCCCGAAGGGGGCCACCCTCTCCCACCACAACATCCTCAACAACGGTTACTTCGTCGGTGAGTCGATCGCCTACACCGAGCAGGACCGGATCTGCATCCCGGTGCCCTTCTACCACTGCTTCGGCATGGTGATGGGCAACCTGGCCGCCACCTCGCACGGCGCGTGCATGGTGATCCCGGCCCCGTCCTTCGACCCGCAGGCCACCCTGGAGGCGGTCCAGCGGGAGCGCTGCACCTCGCTGTACGGCGTCCCGACCATGTTCATCGCGGAGCTGAACCTGCCCGGCTTCGCCGGGTACGACCTCTCCACCCTGCGCACCGGCATCATGGCGGGCTCGCCCTGCCCGGTCGAGGTGATGAAGCGGGTGGTCGCCGAGATGCACATGGCGGAGGTCTCCATCTGCTACGGCATGACGGAGACGTCACCGGTCTCGCTCCAGACCCGGATCGAGGACGACCTGGAACACCGCACCGGCACCGTGGGCCGGGTGCTGCCGCACCTGGAGGTCAAGGTCGTCGACCCGGCCACCGGGGTCACGCAGGACCGGGGCGTGTCGGGCGAGTTGTGCACCCGGGGCTACAGCGTGATGCTCGGCTACTGGAACGAACCCGAGAAGACGGCCGAGGCCGTCGACCCCGGGCGCTGGATGCACACCGGCGACCTGGCGCTGATGCGCGAGGACGGGTACGTCGAGATCGTCGGCCGCATCAAGGACATGATCATCCGGGGTGGCGAGAACATCTATCCGCGCGAGATCGAGGAGTTCCTCTACGCCCACCCCAAGATCCGGGACGTCCAGGTGGTCGGGGTGCCGCACGAGAGGTACGGCGAGGAGGTGCTCGCCTGCGTCATCCCGCACGACCCGGCCGCCCCGCCCACCCTGGACGACCTCCGCGCCTTCTGTGAGGGCCGCCTCGCCCACTACAAGGTGCCGACCCGCATCCAGATCCTGGCCGACTTCCCGATGACGGTCTCGGGCAAGGTCCGCAAGATCGAACTGAGGGAGACCTATAGCGCCTCGTAGGGGTCAGCGCCCGGTAAGGGGCGCGGGGGCGCGGCCGGCCCCCACCGGCCGGCAGCCGGATCAGGCACCTGGACCGCGCAGGTCGTCGGCGCACCCGTTCACCGGCTGAGGCGTCCCCGTGAAGTCCAGCACGAACAGCGCCACCCCCAGCGAGTCGGCCCGCTCGAGGGCCTCCTCGGCGTACCCCGCGAGGGAGAAGTACGCGCACTCCGCGTCCTCCGTCATCGCCGTCAGCCACAGGCACTCCACGTCCCGCGGCGAAGCCGGCTGCACGGTCGGGTCCACCTGGGCCGCCAGCCCCCGGGCGGCCAGCCCGATGCCGGACGGCGGCCGCTGGTCGGCCCGCCGTATGTCCCGGTAGCCGAGCCAGCGCAGGTACAGCGCGGCCGCGGTGACCGCGTCCCGGGCGGTGCGGATCGTCACGGGACGGAAGGCGGTCCGCATCCCGGGCTCCGGCTCGGGCCCCGCCGGCGGCGCGGAGGCGGCGCCGGCGACCGCGATGCGCAGCACCGCGCCGCACGGGCAGCCCAGCTCCGGCTGCGGCCACTGGTCCCGCCGCCCGCAGGACCCGCAGCTCACCGTCACCCAGTCCGCGTCCCAGGCGCGGTGCGCCACCGGCGTCGGCCCGGCGGTGCCGTCGAGGTCCGGGGTGACCGGCGCGCCGCAGGCGCACGGGTACGAGGGCGCGGTGTAGACGTGCTCGCGCCGACAGGCCGGACAGCGCACCGGCACGCTCTCGGACATGGCCCCACCTCAGGCGTTGCGTCGCTTCAGCCGTCCCATGGTGCTCCCGCCGGGGCCCGGTTGTCCGTCCCTTGACGACGTTCGTCACCGCACCTACATTGATTTCAGATAGTAGAAGTTAGTTTCCATGATGCGGAATAACTCGAACCACTGGAAACGATGCTCACCGCGGGGCGCGCCGGGAGCAGGCATCCGACAGCCGAAAGCAGGAGTTCTCGATGGCTCGTATGACCGCTGCCCGCGCGGCAGTTGAGATTCTCAAGCGCGAGGGCGTCACCGACGCGTTCGGTGTGCCCGGCGCGGCGATCAACCCCTTCTACGCGGCGCTCAAGGCCTCCGGCGGCATCCACCACACCCTCGCCCGCCATGTCGAGGGCGCCTCGCACATGGCCGAGGGCTACACCCGTACGCAGGCCGGCAACATCGGGGTCTGCATCGGCACCTCGGGGCCGGCCGGCACCGACATGATCACCGGCCTCTACTCGGCCACCGGCGACTCCGTCCCGATCCTGTGCATCACCGGCCAGGCCCCGACCGCGGTGATCCACAAGGAGGACTTCCAGGCCGTCGACATCGCCTCGATCGCCAGGCCGGTCACGAAGATGGCGGTCACCGTGCTGGAGGCCGCGCAGGTCCCGGGCGTCTTCCAGCAGGCCTTCCACCTGATGCGCTCCGGCCGTCCGGGCCCGGTCCTGGTCGACCTGCCGATCGACGTGCAGCTCACCGAGATCGAGTTCGACCCGGAGACGTACGAGCCGCTCCCGGTCTACAGGCCGGCCGCCACCCGCGCCCAGATCGAGAAGGCGATCGGGATGCTGAACGCGTCCGAGCGTCCGCTGATCGTCGCGGGCGGCGGGGTCGTCAACGCCGACGCGGCCGGACTCCTCGTGGAGTTCGCCGAGCTGACCGGCACCCCGGTCGTCCCGACCCTGATGGGCTGGGGCGTCCTGCCCGACGACCACGAGCTCAACGCCGGCATGGTGGGCCTGCAGACCTCGCACCGCTACGGCAACGCGACGTTCCTGGAGTCCGACTTCGTCCTCGGCATCGGCAACCGCTGGGCCAACCGCCACACCGGCAGACTGGACGTCTACACGGCCGGCCGCACCTTCGTCCACGTCGACATCGAGCCCACCCAGATCGGCAGGATCTTCGCCCCCGACTACGGCATCGCCTCCGACGCGAAGGCAGCCCTGGAGCTCTTCGTCGCGGTGGCGCGGGAGTTGAAGGCCTCGGACGGCCTCCCGGACCGTTCGCGGTGGGCGGCCGCGGCACAGGAGAAGCGGGCGACCCTCCAGCGCCGTACCCACTTCGACGACATCCCGATCAAGCCGCAGCGTGTCTACGAGGAGATGAACAAGGCCTTCGGTCCGGAGACCCGGTACGTCTCCACGATCGGCCTCTCACAGATCGCCGGCGCCCAGATGCTGCACGTCTTCCGGCCCCGGCACTGGATCAACTGCGGCCAGGCCGGCCCGCTCGGCTGGACGGTCCCGGCCGCGCTGGGCGTCGCCAAGGCCGACCCGGAGGCGTCCGTCGTCGCCCTCTCCGGCGACTACGACTTCCAGTTCATGCTGGAGGAACTGGCGGTCGGCGCGCAGCACAAGATCCCCTACGTCCACGTCCTGGTCAACAACTCCTACCTGGGCCTGATCCGGCAGGCGCAGCGGGCGTTCGACATCGACTTCCAGGTCAAGCTGGAGTTCGAGAACATCAACTCGCCCGAACTGGGCGTCTACGGCGTCGACCACGTCAAGGTCGCCGAGGGCCTGGGCTGCAAGGCGATCCGGGTGACCGACCCGGCGGAGCTGGGCGCGGCCTTCGAGGAGGCCAAGAAACTGGCCGCCGAGCACCGCGTGCCGGTCGTCGTGGAGGCGATCCTGGAGCGCGTCACCAACATCTCCATGTCGACCACCAACGACATCTCGAACGTCGTGGAGTTCGAGGAGATCGCGACCGAGCCCGGCCACGCGCCCACGTCCGTCAGGACGCTGAAGGTCTGAGCCGGCGCGGACGAGAGCGGGCGGCCCATCCGGGGGATGGGCCGCCCGTTTCGCGTGGCGGACGACTCGGTGCCCGCCGCCCCCGTGCCGGCGGGCACCTTGTGAGGTGAATATGCCCTCTGACTCGGGCGGTTGAAGCATGTTGAACAGAGTTCAGAGCTTGATTTGAGGATCGGCCGGTCTCTTCGTCCCGGTACCTCAGCTTTCGGGGTGCTCGCTCAGGCCCGGCCAGTCGTCCGGGCCGCCGCCCTGCCACTCGATGAGGTCGCTCTCCTCGACCTCGATCCGGTCCAGGTCGGCCAGTCGCAGGATCTCGATCACGTCGTCGAGGTGCGAGGCGATCCCCAGGGTCACGTCGCCCTCGGTGACCCGCCGGGAGCCGTCCAGGGCGGGGGCGTGCACGACGATGTGCGGGAACTCGGTCGGTGGATGTGCAGTCATGCCACAAGGCTCCTGCGGCGGGGCCGGAAACGCACGCCGAAGCGCCGGACGCGGGCGGTTCCGCATCCGGCGCTCGGGGAGCCCGTGGGGTTCTGTGCCGCTGTGGCCGTCCGGCGGCGCGAGGCTGGGCGCGACAGGACGTTCGCGCCGCCGGACGGGGTTCAGGGGTATGGCTGGGACCGCGGCGGGTGCGACGGAGTCCGGGGCGTTCCTCCCTCTGGTCGGGAAGAGCGCTCGGGTCCTTCACCACCGCACTGGCTCGCACGCCGCCGCGGTCCTCGCCCCGCCCGCGCGCCGACACCGACCGGCCACCCCTCATCCGGGCCGGTCGGCCGCCGCGGGCCGCCTGTGGGGTCAGTCCTCGCGCAGGGCGCGGACCGCCTCCGCCACGCGCCTGCCGTATTCCGGGTCGGCGGCGCGGAAGTGGGCCAGGTTCTTCTCGATCACGTCGTCGCGGGAGACCTGCGAGAGGCTGCCGGCGATGTTCGCCACCAGCCGCCGCTGCTCCTCCGCGGACATCAGGCGGTACAGCTCACCCGCCTGGGAGAAGTCGTCGTCCTTGGTGTGGAGCGGGGCCTCGTGGGTGCCCGGGTGGCCGGTCACGGCGAGGGGTGCCGACAGGGGGCGGCCGGTCTGCGCAGGGCCGTCGTAGGAGGTCGGCTCGTAGTTCCTGGCGTTGTCCGGCTCCTGACGGCCCGTGAACGGGTCGCGCTTCCGCGAGTGGATGACGTCGGGGAATTTGATCGGGTCCTTGATGAAGAACGCCGGGGTGTTTTTCCCGATGAGGTCGTGACTGCCGTCCTCCGTACAGAACTTGACGGCGAAGCCGCGCGGGTCGCGAACGGTGTCGGCGCCGCCGAGGGAGTCGGCGACCGTCGAGAACCGCAGGAGGACCTCGGTGCGCCGGCCGACCGTACGCGGGAAGTCGGCGTGGGGGAAGCCGGTGACGTCGTCGGTCACCTCGAAGTGGCCGTACGCGCCGCCGCCGCGGGCGTGCACCGCACTCTCCCACTGCCTTGAGGGCGGGGGAGGTGCTCCCACCACAATCCGCTCGCGGTTGCAGGGCGCGAGCACGCGCTTCGACATCGTGGGCCTTCCGTGCAAATGTCAGCGGAAATTCATTTCCGCTTCGTGGAGCCTAGGATCGGGTCGGCCAGGGCGTCAACAGTTTGTTGAAGTTATTTCCGGGCGGTGCCGGAGCCTGGGCGCGACAGGACAGGTGTCGGCGCCGGCACCGCCCGGAAGTCATGGGGTCCGGCTCAGACCTGCGCGCCGGACAGGCGTTCCACCGCGCGCAGCAGCGCGGAGTGGTCGAGGCCTCCGTCGCCCTGCGCCCGCAGGGACGCGACCAGTTGGGCCACCACGGCGCCGACGGGCAGGGCGGCGCCGACGTTGCGGGCCGCGTCCGTGACGATGCCCATGTCCTTGTGGTGCAGGTCGATCCGGAAGCCCGGCCTGAAGTCGCGGCTGAGGAAGTTGTCCTTCTTCCGCGTCAGCACGGTCGAGCCGGCCAGGCCGCCGTTCAGCACGTCCAGTGCGGCCGCCAGGTCCACGCCGGACTTCTCCAGGAAGACCACGGCCTCGGCGCACGCCTGGATGTTCACGGCGACGATCAGCTGGTTGGCGGCCTTCACGGTCTGGCCGGAGCCGTGCGGACCGCACAGCACGATGGTCCTGCCCAGCGCCTCGAAGATCGGCCTCGCGGCGTCGAAGTCGGCCTGCTCGCCGCCGACCATGATGGACAGCACGGCCTCGACTGCCCCGGCCTCACCGCCGGACACGGGCGCGTCGAGGGCGCGGATGCCCTTGTCCCGGGCGGCCTCCGCCAGGTCGACGGAGGTCTGTGGGGTGATGGACGACATGTCGATGAGGAGCGCGCCGGACCGCGCGTTCTCCAGGATGCCGTCCGGGCCGTACGCGACGGCCTCGACCTGCGGGGACGCGGGAACCATGGTGATGACCACGTCCGCGTCCCGCACCGCCTCGGCGATCGAGCCGGCCGCGGTGCCGCCGGCGGCGGTCAGCCGGTCCAGCTTGTCCTGCTCCAGCGTGAAGCCGGTGACGTCGTAACCCGCCTTGACCAGGTTCTCGGACATCGGGGAACCCATGATGCCGAGGCCTATCCAGGCGATCTTGGGGAGGGAGCTGCTCATAGGGGTGCCTCTCTGGCTGCTGTGATACGTCTGCTGCTCGGCGTGCGTCGCCAGAAGCAGCCCGTCCGGCGATCGAGGACGAGGCCGTTCAGGTCGAAGCGGGGGGCCGGGGGCGGCGGCCCCCGGGGGCGGTCACCTCAACGGGCGGCGCGCTGTTCCACCGGCAGCCAGCCGAAGGCCTCGGCGCTCGGCGAAGCCCCCGCCTTGTACTCCAGGCCCACCCAGCCGTCGTAACCGGCCTTGTGCAGCTGGTCCAGGAGGTCCTCCAGCGGCAGCGACCCGGTGCCCGGGGCGCCGCGGCCGGGGTTGTCGGCGATCTGGACGTGGCCGGTCTTCGCGGCGTACCGCTCGATCACCGACGGCAGGTCCTCGCCGTTCATCGACAGGTGGTAGAGGTCCATCAGGAAGCGGGCGTTGCCGAGTCCCGAGGTCTCGTTCACCTTGTCGACGACCGCGACCGCGGCCGGCGCCGACACCAGCGGATACCGCGGCGACTCCGGCTCGTTGAGCGCCTCGATCAGCAGGGCCGCCCCGTTGCGGTCAGCCGCCTCCGCCGCCCGGACCAGGTTCTCCAGGGCCAGCGCGTCCTGCTCGGCCGGGTCCACGCCGTCCACGCGGTTGCCGTACAGGGCGTTGAGCGACCGGCAGCCCAGGGTGCGGGCGAAGCCGGCCGCCACGTCGATGTTGGCGCGGAACCTCTCCGACTCCGCGCCCGGGACCGACAGCGCGCCCCGGTCGGGGCCGGGCAGTTGTCCGGCGTAGAAGTTCAGGCCGGTCAGCCGGACGCCGGCGCCCTCGATCGCCTTCCGCAGCGCGTCGAGCTCGGCGCGCTCGGGGGTGGGGGAGTCGACCCAGGGCCACCACAGCTCGACCGCGGTGAAGCCGGCCGCGGCGGCGGCCGCGGGACGCTCCAGGAGCGGGAGTTCCGTGAAGAGGATCGACAGGTTGACGGTGAAGCGCTGCTCTGCAAATCCCATGGGGGTGGGCGCTCCCTTCCACTGTCTCTGTTTCCACATTGTGGAAGTTAATTTCTGCTTAATGGAAGACTGCCTGTGACCGGGGAGAGCTGTCAAGAGCGCCCGCGCAGAACGGGCGCCCTACCCTGAAGGCATGGCTCGGTCCAATGACGAGGTGGCGGCGCTGCTCCAGGAGTACGCGGACCTGATCTCGATCACCGGCGGCGACGCGTTCAAGGCGCGTGTCTACGAGAAGGCCGCCCGGTCCGTCGGCGGCCACCACGCCGACGTCGCCACGCTCGACCTCAAGGGGCTGCAGGAGATCCCGAACGTCGGGAAGTCCATCGCCCAGAAGGTCCGCGAGTACCTCGACAGCGGCGCGGTGGCCGCCGTCGAGGAGCTGCGGGCGAGGATCCCGGACGGGGTCCGGCGGCTGACAGCCATTCCCACCCTCGGCCCGAAGAAGGCCATGGTGGTCTACGAGGAGCTGGGCGTCTCTTCGGTGGACGAACTCGCCGCCGCCATCCGCGACGAACGGCTGCGCGACCTCAAGGGCTTCGGGCCGAGGACCGAGGAGAACATCCTGCACGGCATCGAACTGCTCCGGTCCTCCGGCGGACGGGTGCGGATCGACGCGGCCATGGAGCTGGCCGAGGACATCGTCGGTGCGCTCTCCGCCGTGCCCGGCTGCGAGCGGTGCGCGTACGCGGGGTCGCTGCGCCGGATGCGCGAGACCATCGGTGACATCGACATCCTCGCCGCGGCGCAGGACTCCGCCCCGCTCATGAAGGCGTTCACCGGGCTGCCGTACGTCACCGAGGTCATCGGGCAGGGCGGGACCAAGACGTCCGTGCGCACCGGCAAGGGGCTCAACGTCGACCTGCGGGTCGTGCCGCCGGACTCGTGGGGCGCCGCGCTGCAGTACTTCACCGGGTCGAAGGCCCACAACATCCGCACCCGCGAGATCGCGGTGCACCAGAAGCTCAAGCTCTCCGAGTACGGCCTCTTCGACGCCGGGAGCGGCGAGAGGATCGTCTCCGGGACCGAGGAGGAGGTGTACGCGCGCCTCGGCCTGCCCTGGATCCCGCCGACGCTGCGCGAGGACCGCGGGGAGATCGAGGCCGGGCTCCGCGACGAGCTGCCCGAGCTGGTCATCGAGGCCGACCTCCGCGGCGACCTGCACACCCACACCGACCTCACCGACGGGCTCGCCCCGCTGGAGGAGATGGCCGAGGCGGCCGCCGCGCGCGGCTACGCCTACTACGCGATCACCGACCACGCACCCGACCTGGCCATGCAGCGCATGACCGACGAGCGGATGCTGGCCCAGCGCGAACGGGTGCGCGAGCTGGACGGCACCTACCCCACCAAGGGCCGGCGCGGCGGGCTGCGGCTGCTGCACGGCACCGAGCTGAACATCGGCCCCGAGGGCGAGGTGGACTGGCCGGACGACTTCCTCGCCGGGTTCGACCTGTGTGTGGCCTCCGTGCACTCGCACTTCAGGCAGAGCCGCGAGCAGCTGACCCGGCGGCTCGTGCGGGCCTGCGAGAACCCGTACGTCAACGTCATCGGCCACCCCACCACCCGCCTCATCGGCAGGCGGCCCGGCATCGACGCCGACCTCGACGCGGTCTTCGCCGCCTGCGCCCGCACCGGCACGGCCCTGGAGGTCAACGCCCACCCGGACCGCCTCGACCTGCGCGACGAGGACATCCTGCGGGCCCGCCGGTACGGCGTGCGGTTCGCCGTGAACAGCGACGCGCACGCCGTGCCGCACCTCGCCAACATGCGCTACGGCATCGGCACCGCCCAGCGGGGCTGGCTCACCGCCGACGACGTGATCAACGCCTGGCCCGAGCGGCGGCTGCGGAGCTTCCTGCGCAAGGGCCGGTGATCCCGGAGGGCTGCCCGAACACCGGCGCCGCGCGTTAGGTTGAGCGCGTGCGATTGAGAGTGGAGTTCACGACCGAGCCGTTCGACCTCGACGAGGCCCCCGCGCACGCGCTGGTCGCCCGTGAGGTCATCGAGGCGGCCGAACTGGACGCGGTGGACGTCGGGCCGTTCGGGAACACGGCGGAGGGCGGCTCCGACGCCGTGCTCACCGCCGTGGACGCGCTGCTGCGCAGGGCCCTGGAGGCCGGCGCCACCCGGATCTCGCTCCAGGTCAACGTGGTGGGGGAGGGCGGCGACAAGTGACCGGAAACGCGGACGAGCCCTTCATCACCGCCGTGAAGCCGCTGGTCGACGCCATGGGCGGGGAGATGCTCCCGCCCGACGAGGCCGGCCCCGACGACGTCGTGCTCGCCTGGGCGGGCGTCGACGTGGTCGCCGTACGGCTGCCGCAGCTCGCCGACTCCCTCGACCACATCCTGGCCGCCATGGAGCGCAAGCAGGGCAGGCCGCTGGCCGACCTGGACCGCAAGGCGAAGCAGGAGGTGGTGCGCATACTGGAGGCGCGGGGCGCCTTCTCCGTACGGCACGGCGTGGAGACCGTGGCGAGCGCGCTCGGCGTGAGCCGCTTCACCGTCTACAACTACCTCAACCGCGAGAAGGAGAACTGACCCTCCCGGTGTGCCCCCGGGGGTTGTTACGCGGAATTTTCAACAAAGTGTTGACGACGGGTTCCGGAGGGCGTTAGCTAACGGGCAGCCCGTTCAGCACGAAGGCCGCACACGGCCACGGAGGCTCCCGTGACGTCGACTTCCACGCCCCCGGGCCTGGCCCGGTTCAACGACCTGGAGGGGCCGGCGGCGCTCGCCGCCCTCCACGAGGCGTGCGCCTCCACGGCCTGGGCCCGGCAGCTGCTCGCCGCCCGCCCCTACGCCACCCCCGAGGCCCTCTACTCCGCCAGCGACGCCGCCACCGCCGGGCTGGACGCGACGGACCTCGCCGAGGCCATGGCCGGGCACCCGCCGATCGGCCGCCCCAGGCCGGGCGACCCCACCTCGGCCAGGGAGCAGTCCGGCATGGCCGGCGCCGCGGACGGCCTCAAGGCGGAGATGCTCGAACTGAACCTGGCCTACCAGGAGCGGTTCGGCCATGTCTTCCTGATCTGCGCCACCGGCCGCACCGGCGAGGAGATGCGGGACGCGGCCAGGGCGAGGCTCGGCAACCCGCCGGAGCGGGAGCGGGAGATCGTCCGCACCGAACTGGGCAGGATCAACCGCATCCGGCTCGCCCGACTCGTCGAAGAGGACGCCTGAGACCATGAGCACCAGCACCACCGCCTCCGTGTCCACCCACATCCTGGACACCAGCGCCGGCCGGCCCGCCGAGGGCGTCGCCGTCCAGCTCGCCGCCCGCCCCGGCCGGGAAGCGGACTGGCAGGCGCTCGGCGGTTCCGCGACCGACGCGGACGGCCGGTGCAGGGACCTGCCGGCGCTGCCGCAGGGCACCACACACGTACGGCTCGACTTCGCCGTGGAGCCGTATTTCGAAGAGAAGACCGCGAAGAAGCAAGCCGATGCGCAGCAGGACGCCCCCGCGAATCGGGACAGCGGACCGGCCGTGTTCTTCCCGGAGGTGGCGATCACGTTCGCCGTCGTACCGGGCGAGCACTACCACGTACCGCTGCTGCTCAACCCGTTCGGCTACTCCGTTTACCGAGGGAGCTAGCTACACATGCCTACGATTCTTGGACAGAACCAGTACGGCAAGGCCGAGAACCGGGTCGTCAAGATCACGCGGGACGGTGCCACCCACCACATCAAGGACCTCAACGTCTCGGTGTCGCTCTCCGGCGACATGGCGGAGGTCCACTACTCCGGCTCCAACGCCAACGTCCTGCCGACCGACACCACCAAGAACACGGTGTTCGCGTTCGCCAAGGAGCACGGCATCGAGTCGGCCGAGCAGTTCGGCATCCACCTCGCCCGCCACTTCGTGACCTCGCAGGAGCCGATCCACCGGGCCCGGATCCGCATCGAGGAGTACGCCTGGGAGCGCATCGAGGCCTCGGACGCCAACTCGCAGTTCACCGGCGCGGACGCGGTCAAGCACTCGTTCGTGCGCAAGGGCCAGGAGACCCGGCTCACCCAGATCACCTACGACGGCGAGCAGTGGGAGGTCGTCTCCGGCCTCAAGGACCTCGTCGTGATGAACTCCACCAACTCGGAGTTCTGGGGCTACGTCAAGGACGGGTACACCACCCTGCCCGAGGCGTACGACCGCATCCTGGCCACCCAGGTCTCCGCCCGCTGGCGGTTCAACTGGACCGACGACGAGCAGAAGATGCCCAACTGGGAGAAGTCCTACGAGCAGACGAAGAAGCACATGCTCCAGGCCTTCGCCGAGACGTACTCCCTCTCGCTGCAGCAGACGCTGTACCAGATGGGTTCGCGCATCATCAACAACCGCGGCGAGATCGACGAGGTCCGCTTCTCGCTCCCCAACAAGCACCACTTCCTGGTCGACCTGGAGCCGTTCGGTCTCAAGAACGACAACGAGGTCTACTACGCGGCCGACCGGCCCTACGGCCTGATCGAGGCGACCGTCCTGCGGGACGGCTGCGAGGCGAGGATCCCGGTGGACCTCACCAACCTCTGACCGTCCCCTTTTTCGGCACCCTCGGCCGGGGTACCGGGCCTTGCCGGCTCCCCGGCCGCGGCACTCAAATCCCCGGGGTCCTGCCGTGCCCTCACCTCAAGTCCACTGAGCGAAAAGGACGAATCATGGCAGCAGACCAGCGCATCGTCATCGAGAACTGCTCGATCGCGACCGTCGACGCCCACGACACCGAGTACCCGAACGGGTACGTCGTCATCGCCGGCAACCGGATCGAGTCGCTCGGCGCGGGCCGTGCTCCCGAGGGACTGGAGAACGTCGGGCGCCGTATCGACGCCACCGGCCACCTGGTGACCCCCGGCCTGGTCAACACCCACCACCATTACTACCAGTGGATCACCCGGGGCCTGGCCACCGACCACAACCTCTTCAACTGGCTGGTCGCCCTGTACCCGACCTGGGCGCGCATCGACGAACCGATGGTGTACGCGGCCGCGCAGGGCTCGCTCGCCATGATGGCCCGCGGCGGTGTCACCACCGCGATGGACCACCACTACGTCTACCCGAAGGGCTCCGGCGACCTGTCCGGCGCGATCATCCGCGCCGCCCGTGAGACCGGCGTCCGCTTCACCCTCGCCCGCGGCTCCATGGACCGCAGCGAGAAGGACGGCGGACTGCCCCCGGACTTCGCCGTCGAGACCCTCGAAGGCGCCCTCACCGCCACCGAGGCGACCGTCAAGGAGCACCACGACCCCTCCTTCGACGCCATGATCCAGGTGGCCGTCGCACCCTGCTCGCCGTTCTCCGTCTCCACCGAACTCCTGAAGCAGGGAGCGGCGTTGGCGCGCCGACTCGGAGTGCGTCTGCACACCCACGGCTCGGAGACCGTCGAGGAGGAGCAGTTCTGCAAGGAGCTGTTCGGGATGGGCCCGACCGACTACTTCGAGTCCACCGGCTGGCTCGGCGAGGACGTGTGGATGGCGCACTGCGTCCACATGAACGACTCCGACATCGCCGCGTTCGCCCGGACGAGGACCGGCGTCGCCCACTGCCCGTCCTCCAACGCCCGCCTCGCGGCCGGCATCGCGCGCGTCCCCGACATGCTCGCCGCCGGCGTCCCGGTCGGCCTCGGCGTCGACGGCACCGCGTCCAACGAGTCCGGCGAACTCCACACCGAACTGCGCAACGCCCTCCTGATCAACCGCCTCGGCGCCCACCGGGAAGCGGCCCTGAACGCCCGGCAGGCACTGCGCCTGGGCACCTACGGCGGCGCCCAGGTCCTCGGCCGGGCGAGCCAGACCGGCTCCCTCGAACCCGGCAAGCTCGCCGACCTGGTCCTCTGGAAGCTGGACACCCTCGCCCACGCCTCCATCGCCGACCCGGTGACCGCCCTGGTCCTCGGCGCGGCCGCCCCGGTCACCGCCTCCTTCGTGAACGGCCGCCAGATCGTCGAGTCGGGCCGCCTGCTGCACGTCGACGAGGACGCGATCGCCCGCGCGACGCGGGCCGAGGCGCAGCGGCTGGCGCAGATCACCGGGCGGTAACCCCCTAACTCCACACACCACTTGAGCTCCGGCCGGGAGGGACGGCTCCCGGCCGGTGGCCGTGGTCCCGCACGGGCCCACGGCGGCCGTCTCCCGGGTGCGCGCTGCCCTGCGCGCGCCCGGGAACGGTCACCGTCCCCCGGTCCCTCCCCCACTCCCGGCTTCGCCCGAGCGGGAGGTGCCCCGACGACCGACGCACCACCTCCCTGAAACCCGCGTCAGAGCCGATGCGTACCCGACCGGAGGAGAGCCGCAGTGTCAGCAGCGTCCGCGCATCCCGTGCACCCCGTCGACGAGAAACTCCCCGTCCTGAAAATGGCCACCACGGGCCTGCAGCACGTGGCCGCCATGTACGCGGGAGTGGTCGCCCCGCCCCTGATCGTCGGCGCGGCCATCGGCCTCACCGGCACCGAACTGACCTTCCTGACCGCCGCCTGTCTCTTCACCGCGGGTCTCGCCACCTTCCTCCAGACCCTCGGTGTCTGGAAGATCGGCGCCCGGCTGCCCTTCGTCAACGGCGTCACCTTCGCCGGGGTCGCCCCGATGACCGCGATAGCCGCGTCGACCCACGACAAGTCCGACGCCCTGCCCGTCATCTTCGGCGCGGTGATCGTCGCGGGCCTGCTCGGCTTCCTCGCCGCCCCCTTCTTCAGCAAGGCGATCCGCTTCTTCCCGCCCGTCGTCACCGGCACGGTCATCACGCTCATCGGCGTCTCGCTGCTCCCGGTCGCCTTCGGCTGGGCGCAGGGCCCCGACCCGGCGGCGAAGGACTACGGTTCGGCCGAGTACCTGGGGCTGGCCGCGGCGACGCTCGTCGTCGTCCTGCTGCTCCGCCGCTTCACCCGCGGGTTCGTCAAGCAGGTCGCCGTGCTGATCGGCCTGGTCGCCGGCACGCTCGTCGCGATTCCGCTCGGGATCACCGACTTCCGCCCGGTCGCGGGCGCCGACGTGATCGGCTTCCCGACGCCCTTCCACTTCGGCGCCCCGCAGTTCCAGCTCGCCGCGATCCTCTCCATGTGCGTGGTGATGGTGGTCTCCATGACCGAGTCGACCGCGGACATGCTGGCGCTGGGCGAGATCGTCGAACGGCCCGCCGACGAGCGGACGATCGCGGCCGGGCTGCGCGCCGACACCCTCGGCTCGGCGCTCAGCCCGCTCTTCAACGGGTTCATGTGCAGCGCGTTCGCGCAGAACATCGGCCTGGTCGCAATGACCCGGATCCGCAGCCGGTTCGTGGTCGCGGCCGGCGGCGGCTTCCTGGTGCTGATGGGGCTGTGCCCGATGGCCGCCTCGCTGATCGCCGTCGTACCGCGCCCGGTCCTGGGCGGCGCGGGCGTGGTCCTGTTCGGCTCGGTGGCCGCAAGCGGCATCCAGAACCTGGTCGGGGCCGGCCTGGAGAAGGGCGAGAACGTCCTGGTCGTCGCCGTCTCCCTCGCCGTCGGCGTCATCCCGGTCACCGAGCCGGACTTCTACCACGCCTTCCCGGAGACCGCCCGCATCGTCCTCGACTCGGGGATCTCGACCGGATGCATGACGGCGGTGGTGCTGAACCTCGTCTTCAACCACCTGGGCCGGCGGCGCGCGGAAGCGGGGGAGGCGAAGGAGGCCGCCGTACCGCTCGCCGCCTCCCAGTCGATCACGTGATGCCGGGGCTTCGGCCCGCCGCCCGGTCCGGGCCGCCCGTCGGCCCCGGGTGACCTGGCGCGGCACCCGGGAGCGTGCCCATCCCGGTTCAGGGCCGCGGGATCCGGATCGCCTGGCAGGGGGTGGTCGCCGGCAGCCGGCCCGTGAAGTACGAGCGGGGCGGGACGCCCATCAGGGCGCGGAAGTCGGCGGTCATGTGTGACTGGTCGAAGTAGCCGGTGGCGGCCGCCAGTTCGGACCAGGCGACGCTGCCCGCCCGGGCGGCGACCGTGCGGACCCGGTCGATACGGGCGTAGTGCTTCGGGGAGACCCCGACGCCGTCGGTGAACAGGTTGCGCAACTGACGCTCACTGACCGCGAGTTCGCGGGCCACGTGCCGTACCTGCGCGGGGGCCCGGTCCAGCCGCACGGACAGCGCGTCGACGCCCGCCCGCAGCAGCGTGGTCCGGCCCGGATCCGTCCGTTGCGTCAGCAGCCCGGGCAGCACCTCGGCGATCCGCGGCAGTGCTGCCGCCGGCTCCAGCCACCGCACCTCCCGAGCGAACCGGCGGGCCACCCCGCCCGGCAGGGCGTCCAGCGGCACCACCCGGCCGACCAGTTCGGCGGCCGGCACGCCCAGCAGGGGCCGGGAGGTGCCCGGCGCCAGCTGCAGTTCCACGCACGAGATGTGCGGCTTCCCCTCGTGGTAGGCCGCCCGCACCCGCGGCCCGACGGCCAGCACGTCATGCCGCCCGTCCCCCGTCACCCGCAGCACCACCTTGGTCAGCGCGTCCGGCAGCTGGACGAACGTCCCCTCGGGGGGCTCGGCGAACGACATGGTCCGCACCCCCGCGAGCCACGGGCGCAGCGCGTCGGGGATGGTCGCGAGCGGCTCGGCGATGGTCATCGGCACCCCTCCACCGTACGCGGACCGCGCTGCCGTCCGGGCGGCTCCGCCGTGCCGGAATTTCCAAGAGCCGGGCAGCCCGGCGGGTCCACCGTGGACCGCATGATTCTGGTGACGGGTGCCACGGGCACCATCGGACGTGACGTCGTACGACAACTCGCCGAGCGCGGCGCGAAGGTGCGCGCGCTCACCCGCGACCCGGCCAGGGCGACGGTGCCCGCCGGGGTGGAGGTGGTGCGCGGCGACCACACCGACCCCGCCTCCCTGGAGGCCGCGCTGGCCGGTGCGACGGCCGCGTTCCTGCTCCGGCCGGCCGGCCCCGACGCGGGACAGGACGCGGCACTGGTCGCCGCGGCCCGCGACGCCGGCGTGGCGCGGCTGGTGAAGCTCTCCGCCATCACCACCGGCGACGCCGGCTCCGGCCCCGCCGCGCAATGGCACGTGGCCGGCGAGCGGGCCGTCCGGGAGAGCGGGCTCGCCTGGACCGTGCTGCGGCCGTCGTCGTTCGCCTCCAACACGCTGACATGGAGTCAGGCACTGCGGGCGGGCGAGCCGGTGCCCAACATGACGGGGGACGGCGCGTCGGGCGTGATCGACCCCCGCGACATCGCCGAGGTGGCGGTACGGGCCCTGCTCGACGCCGGGCACTCGGGGCGGACGTACACCCTGACCGGTCCCGAGGCGGTCACAGTCCCCGGTCAGGCCGCCGTGCTCGCCGAGGTCCTGGGCCGCCCGGTGCCGACCCGGGACCTCTCCCCGGACGAGACCCGGGACTTCCTCCGCACGGCCTGGGGCATGGCGGGGACCCAGGCGGAGGGCGTCCTGACCGGCCTCGCGTTCGTCCGCTCCGGTGGCAACGCGGTGGTCACCGAGGACGTCCGGGAGGTGCTCGGACGGCCGGCCCGGACCTACCGGGAGTGGGCCGAGGACCACCGGGACGCGTTCGCGACGTCCTGAGAGCCGGCCCCGCCCGGTGCGGGCGCGGCGGCCCTGTCCACCTCAGCCGCGCCCGGGCCGCAGCGTGACCGCCGCCAGCGCCGCCGCCCCCGCCGCGATCACCGCGGCCACCCGGAACGCCAGCCGGTAGCCCTCCGCCGTGGCCGGGACCAGCTCCGCGCCCGCGTGCAGCAGGCCGCCGGTACGGCTCGCCGCGAGCGTGGACAGCGCGGCCAGACCGAGCGAACCACCCACCACCTGGGTGGTGTTGAAGAGCCCGGAGGCCAGCCCCGCGTCCTCCTCGCGGGCGCCGGCCATGGCGAGACCGGTGAGCGGGGGCATCGCCGCGGCGAAACCGCCCGCCATGAGCAGCATCGGGGGCAGCACGTCGGCCGCGTACGAGCCGTCGGCGGGCGCCCGGCTCAGCAGGGCCATCCCGGCGGTGACGAGGACCAGCCCGGCCAGGAGCACCCGGTACGCGCCGAAACGGCCGGTCGCGCGCGCCGACAGCCCCAGCATCAGGGCGCCGATCGCGAGCGGCGCCGGCAGGAAGGCCAAGCCGGTGCGCAACTCGTCGAAGCCCAGCACGCGTTGCAGGTAGAGCGCGCCGATGAACTGGAAGCCGTACATCGTCGCGATCATCAGGATCTGCACGCCGTTCGCGCCGCTCAGAGTCCGGGAGCGCAGCAGCCGCAGCCGCAGCAGCGGGTGCGCGGCCCGGGCCTGACGGACGGTGAAGGCCACCAGGAGCGCGAGGGCGAGCGCGGCCAGGAGCAGGGTGGCGGCCGGGCCCCGGTCGCCGGAGCCGACGATGACGTAGACGGTGAGCATCAGCGCGCCGGTGACCAGGGCCGCCCCCGGGCCGTCGGCGCCCCTGCGGAGCCCGGCGCCGGGCTCCCGGGCCAGGATCCGTACCGCGGCCGCCCAGGCCGCCGCCCCGATCGGCAGATTGATCAGGAAGATCCAGTGCCAGCTCAGCGCCTGCGTCAGCGCGCCGCCGAGGAAGGTGCCCAGGGTCGCGCCCACCGCTCCTACCGCGCTGAACACCGCGATGGCGCGCGCCTGTTCGGGTGGCTCGGGGAAGAGCGACACCAGCATGCCGAGCACGACGGCCGAGGTCATCGCGCCGCCCGCGCCCTGCGCCGCCCGCGCCGCGATCAGCGCGCCCTGGCTCGTCGCCAGCCCGCACGCCACGGAGGCCGCGGTGAACAGGGCGAGCCCGGCCGTGAACATCCGCTTGCGGCCCACCAGATCCCCCAGACGGCCGAACAGCAGAAGCAGTCCGCCGAACGGGATCAGATAGGCGTTCACCACCCAGGCCAGGCCCGGAGCGCTGAAGCCCAGGTCGCGTTGGACGGCCGGCATCGCCACGGTGACGATGTTGCCGTCCAGGACCGTCATCAGCGCGCCCGCGCACAGGACGGCGAGGGAGGCCCGCCGCGGGTATGTTCGGGAAGGAGTCACCGGTGCGGCCGGTGTGCCGGTCGTGGTCGACATGGCCTCGTGGCCTCCGTAATCGCCGTAGCTCGCCGTGGGTATCAACAGGAACCGATCGTGCGCGAGGTGCACGACTTGTAACGGGGTTCATGGTGAGTGACCATGAGAGGACGGCGTAAGGAGGCAGCTCGATGTCCCAGAGGAACACCGGTGTTACCAGCCAGGTCGTGAACGCGCAGGCCTGCCCCGTCCGCGAGGTTCTTGACAGGGTGGCCGGCAAATGGAGCGTGCAGATCCTGGTGGCGGCCTCGCACGGGCCCATCCGCTTCACGGAACTGGAGCGCGGCATCGAGGGCATCAGCCGCCGGATGCTGACCCTCACCCTGCGCAACCTGGAGCGCGACGGCCTGGTGACCCGGACCGTGTATCCGACGGTGCCGCCGCGCGTGGAGTACGAACTCACCGCGGTGGCGTTGGAGTTGCACGAGACCCTGCAGCGGCTGACCGACTGGGCCGAGCACAACCGCCACTACATCGCGCAGTCCCGGGCGGTCTACGACGCCGAGCACCAGCCGGAACTGCTCGACGTGTAGACGGCCGTGCCGGCCGCGCCGGCCGCGTCAGAACCCGAACAGCTCCGGGGCTGAGGTGAGTTCCTCGAAGACCTCGCGCGGGTCGGCGACCAGCTTCCGGGCCTTCAGGTCCAGCAGCCCGCCGACCGCGTCGACCTCCGCGGCCAGGGTGCCGTCCGCCTTGGTGATCCTCTGCACCATGCGGAACGTCTTGCCGGTGCCCCACTCGAACGCGCAGGTCACGTCGACCTCGTCACCGGCGAGCAGCTCCCGCCGGTAGCGGATCGTCGTCTCCAGCGACACCGGGCCCACCCCCCGCCCTATCAGCCCGGCCTGGCTGACCCCGGCCGCCTGGAGCAGCGACCAGCGGGCGTGCTCGGCGTAGTTGATGTACACCGCCTGGTTCAGGTGCCCCTGTACGTCGGTCTCGTAGCCACGGACGGTCACCCGGACGGAATACGGTTCACTCACGACTTGCCCTTCTCGTGTACGACGCACTGATCCTTCGGCGGCATCCTGGCACGCCCGTCACGCCCGGCGCGGCGATGCCAGCAGATAGCGCGTTCTCGTCCGGGGCTCCGTGTACTCGCCGGTCTGCCAGCCCGCCCGCTCCAGGGTGGCCGCGCACGCCCGCAAGCGCTCGGCCTCCGGCGCGTACACGGCGACCGCCTCCGGCTGCGGGGTGGCCCGCACCCGGTACCCGGGGGTGTCCGGGCCCTCGGGCGACTGTCCGCCCGCCTCCAGGGCGAGCGCGGCGGCCCGCACCAGATGAGCCCGCTCCCAGCCGCACGGCCGGTCGGTGGCGCCGTCGGGATTGGTCATCCGGCGCAGTTCGAGCAACCCCTGCCAGGCGCTGTGCACCTCGCGGGCCCGGGTGGGCCCGCCCCCGGCCGACCCCTCGCCGCCGACGCGCGCGGCGAAGCCCCCCGTCGGCTCGGGCGCCGCCGCGGCCCCGGGCTCCGGCGCGGTCGGCGGCTCCGGGGCCTCCCGTATCCGGTGCCCGGCGGGCGTCAGGAAGTGGTCGTGCGGCGGGCGCGGGTGCCGGAAGGCGAGACCGCGCTTCACCAGCGCCGCCAGCTGCGCCTCGGTACCCCGCAGCCGCCCGGTGACCGGGTCGGCGGCGTCGACGACCCGCCGCTGCGCGGCGGTGGGCGGTCGGGTCACGGTGCACACCTCCCCGGTGACGGGCGCGGTACGGATTCCTGCTCCGGATCCCTCCGGTGGATCCGGCCGGTGGATCCCTCCTTCGGATCCCTTCTCCGAAGGCTACGGCCGGGCACTGACAACGCGGTCCCGCTACCCTCCGGACCGGATGTTCCAGCCCGCGATCACCGGCCGGTCGTGCTCCGTGCCCAGCCGGCACAGCGTCCCGGTCGCGAGCTGGAACAGTGCCCCGGCGGACGGCGGCAGGCCGAGCCGGCGGGCGGTGAGGACGCGCAGGAAGTGCCCGTGGGCGACCAGCAGCACGACCCCCTCGGTGGTGGCGAGGGCCGCCTCGACCTTGGACAGCATCCGGTCGGCGCGCTCCCCGACCTGCTCCGGGCTCTCCCCGGGATGGTCCGGCGGGCCGGGCGCGACCCCGTCCGTGAACAGGAACCAGCCGGGCCGGGTGTGCTGGATCTCCACGGTGGTCACGCCCTCGTAGCCGCCGTAGTCCCACTCCCGCAGGTCGGCGTCGACCCGGGCGTCGGGCACGCCGATCAGCTCGGCGGTCTCGCGGGCCCGCTGGAGCGGGCTGACGAAGGCGGCACCGATGCGGTGCGAGCGGATCAACGGCTCCAGCCGGCGCGCCTCGTCCCTGCCGTGCTCGGTGAGCGGCACGTCGGTCCACCCGGTATGCCGTCCGGACCGCGACCACTCGGTCTCACCGTGCCGGACGAGAAAGAGATCAGCCATACGTCAGAGGCTAAGAGCCCAGCGCTCCAGTTCGGCGAAGTCACGCGCCCGCAGACCGTGCCGCGGGTCCACCGGAAGGAGCAGCGCGGGCCCGTCGTGGTGCGCGGCGACGTGGCGGACGTCGAGGTCGGTGACCATGTCGTCCACCCACACGAACGGCCGCCCGGCCGCCCACGCCACGACGGTCCGCGTCTTCCAGTACAGGCCGTCCGGATCCTTCGCGAACAGCTCGGGAAACTCGATGACGGGCAGTTCGGGCAGCCCGACGACCGGCCCGATCATCTCGTTGGCCTGGTGCATCCAGGTGGTCGCCCAGGCCAGCTCGTACGGCAGCGCGAGCAGCCGGGCCCCGTGCCCCGGGTGCAGCCGCACCCGCAGCCCCCGGCGCAGCCTGCGGGAGCCGGGCCGCTGGCGGGCGGACCAGCTGACGGGGTGCAGCCTGCGGGTCACGTACCCGCGGTGCCGCAGGAACCGGGCCCGGAAGGGGTTGAGGGGGCCGTCGACGTCGAGGAGGAGCAGAGGCCGCTGGGTCATGGGGACGGCATACCCGGACGGCCCCCGATGACCACCGCCGACGACCACTGACTACCGATGACCACCACCGCCGACCACCGATGACCACCGATGACCACCGCACGGCTACTGCCGATAGCCGCTCAGGAACCGCCCGATCCGGCCGATCGCCGTCTCCAGGGTCTCCGCGTGGGGCAGGGTGAGGATGCGGAAGTGGTCGGTGGCGGGCCAGTTGAAGCCGGTGCCCTGGACCACCTGGATCTTCTCCTGGAGGAGCAGGTCCAGGACGAACCGCTCGTCGTCGTGGATGGGGTGCACCTTGGGGTCGATGCGGGCGAAGGCGTAGAGGGCACCCTTCGGTTTGACGCACGAGACGCCGGGGATCTCGTTGAGCTTCTCCCAGGCCACGTTGCGCTGCTCGTACAGCCTGCCGCCGGGGGTGACGAGTTCGCGGACGGACTGGCGGCCGCCGAGCGCGGCCTGGATGGCGTACTGGGCGGGGGCGTTGGCGCACAGCCGCATGGAGGCCAGCATCGTGAGGCCCTCCAGGTAGTCCTTGGCGTGCTGTTTCGGGCCGGTGACCACCAGCCAGCCCGAGCGGAAGCCGGCCACCCGGTAGGTCTTGGACAGGCCGCAGAAGGTGAGGACCACCAGGTCGGGGGCGAGCGCCGCGGTGGAGTGGTGGACGGCGTCGTCGTACAGGATCTGGTCGTAGATCTCGTCCGCGAAGACCATCAGGCCGTGCCGGCGGGCCAGGTCGAGGATGCCCTCCAGGATCTCCCGGGGGTACACCGCGCCGGTCGGGTTGTTGGGGTTGATGATCACGACGGCCTTGGTGCGGTCCGTGATCTTGGACTCCATGTCGGCCAGGTCCGGGTACCAGTCGGCCTGTTCGTCGCAGAGGTAGTGCACCGCCCTGCCGCCGGCGAGGGTGGTCACCGCGGTCCAGAGCGGGAAGTCCGGGGCCGGGATGAGGATCTCGTCGCCGTCCTCGACGAGCGCCTGTACGGCCATGGAGACCAGCTCCGAGACACCGTTGCCGAGGAACACGTCGTCGACGCCCACCTCGAGGCCCAGCGTCTGGTAGCGCCCGGCCACCGCCCGGCGGGCGGAGAGGATGCCGCGCGAGTCGGTGTAGCCGTGTGCCTGCGGGAGCATCCGGATCATGTCCTGGAGGATCTCTTCGGGGGCCTCGAAGCCGAAGAGTGCCGGATTGCCGGTGTTCAGGCGCAGCACACTGTGGCCCGCCTCCTCCAGCGCGTTGGCGTGCTCGATCACCGGTCCGCGGATCTCGTAACAGACCTCGCTGAGCTTGTTGGACTGCCGGAACTCCATTACGCCCCTCCGGGAACTCGTGTTGCTTGGTTTTACCAAGTGGGAGCTTGGAAAGTCCAACATCTTGTCTAGACTGCGTCGCATGCCACCTCGCCGAAGCTACGACCAGTACTGTTCCGCGGCCCGCGCCCTCGACGTCGTCGGCGACCGCTGGACCCTGCTGATCGTCCGGGAACTGCTCGCCGGTCCGCGCCGCTACACGGACCTGCACGCGGATCTGCCGGGAGTCTCCACGGACGTCCTCGCCTCCCGGCTGAAGGACATGGAGCGGGACGGGCTCACCACCCGGCGGCGGCTGCCCCCACCGGGCGCCGCGTACGTCTACGAACTCACCTCGCGGGGACGGGAGTTGCTGCCGGTGCTCCAGGCGCTGGGCAAGTGGGGCGAGCCCGAGCTGGGCGAGCGCCGGCCCACCGACGCGGTACGCGCCCACTGGTTCGCGCTGCCGCTGCTGCGGGCCCTGACGGGTGAGGGGCTCGTCGAAGTCCGGCTGGGGGAGGGGGACTTCCACCTGTGCGTCGGCGCGGAGGACGGCCCGGTGTACGGCGACGGCCCGGCACCGGCCGAGCCCGACGCCCGGCTCGTGCTCGACGCCGGGACGGGTGCCGCCCTGGCGCGGGGCGAGTTGGGGCTGGCGGAGGCGGTACGGGACGGGCGGATCACCGTGACGGGGGACGGGACCCTGGCCAAGGAACTGCGGGACTCCTGAACGGGCCACGGACCTGCGGGCGGCCCCATCCGGTCAGGACCTGCGGGACTCCTGAACGGGCCACGGACCTGCGGGAGGTTCGATCCGGTCACGGACTCGCGGGACTCCTGAACGGGTCACGGACTCGCGGGACTCCTGAACGGGCCACGGACCTGCGGGAGGTCCGATCCGGCCACGGACCTGCGGGAGGTCCGATCCGGTCAGGGCCTGCGGCAGGTCCGGAACGGCGACCGGGCCGCCGTGATGGCGGCCCGGTGGCGGGGTTCAGCGGCGGATCAGGCGCCCGGCGGCACTCGCCTCGGCCGGCCCGACCCGCGCGTCAGCGCGTACCCGCCGATCCCGGCCAGCGCGGCCAGCACGCCGCCGATGCCGGTCCACACCCAGCGGTCGCTCCACCAGCCGGAGGACCAGCCGCCGTCGGGTTCGATGCTGGACAGCACCGCCGACTTCGTGGTCGGGGAACTGTCGTCGGAGGGGGAACTGTCCGCGTCCGAACCGGACTTGACCGCGATCCCCGGCACCAGTGGCTGGGCCAGCGAGCCGTCCACCGCCGCCGAGCCGCCGATGTCCTTGGAGTCCACCTTCACCTCGGCGCTCACCGGCTGACCGAGGTCGGCCGAGGCCAGGTCCACCACCGTCAGCCGGATGTAGTACGTGCCGGGCAGCGGGTCGTCGGCCCAGGGCTCCGACCAGGCGCGCACGGTACGCATCACGCAGGCCAACTCCACCGACGTGGCGCCCTGCGCGGCCGTGCGGGTCTGCGCGCCGTACTGGCAGGCCTGCCGGCGCCGCAGCCCGTCGTACACGTCGAGCTGCCAGGTCTGTCCCGCGTGCGTGGCGGGCAGCTTCACCGTCGCCTTGACGTCGGGGCGCTGTCCCGCGTCGGCCGGGAACGACCAGTACAGGTAGTCGCCGGTCGATCCGCCGGCCGTCGCCTGCTGACCCTGGTCGATCTCGGCCGCGGTACGGAAGGAGGTGCCCGCCTGGGTGGGCGCGCCGCTGTCCTCCGAGGCGCTGGGGGAGGGGGAGGAATCCGCGGCCGCCGGACCGGCCGCCAGGCCCACCGCCAGCAGTGCGGCGCTCAACACACGTGTGATCGACATCAGTTGGTCCTCCAGACCGCGACCCGCCAGCGCGACACCCAGCCCCACACCAGACCCGCCAGGAAGCCGGTCAGCACCAGCGCCCCGAGCAGCCACCAGCCGCGGCCGAGACCGAAGGAGGCGACGTCGCTCGCCTGCGACGGGCCGTCGACCACGTCGACCGTCAGCTCGACCGGCAGACCGGGGCTGGTCTTCACCCCGGCCGCGGCCGAGAAGGAGTTGGTCACCTGGAGACAGACGGTCTCCGGGGTGGTGTCGTCGTCGTTCTCGGCCTTCGGGTACCGCAGCCCGGTCGAGATGACGTCCGTACGGCCCAGGCCCGACGTCTCGCCGCGCACGATCTCCCGTCCGTGCACGGTCACCGCGCGCAGCAGCACGCCGTAGTCGGGGTTGACGGCCCGGTCGGCCGCGACGCTCACCGATGCGCGCAGCTCCTGGCCGGGCTCGACGTCGACCTTGTACCAGCGCTGCTGACCGAACTCCTCACGGTCGGTGTACAGCCCCGACTTCAGCGCGGGTGCGGACGAGCACTGGTCCGTCCCCTCGGTGGCCACCGGTGTGACCACGGGGTCCGCCGCCCGGTCCACCAACTGGCCGACCCGGTCCGTCAGTTCCTCCTTGTGCTGGACGGAGGTGTAGGTGCCGCCGGTCGCGTCCGCGATGCAGCTGAGCTGGTCGCGGGTCTTGGCGTCCGGCACCAGGCCGAGGGTGTCGATGGTCAGCCCGACGCCCTTGGCGGCTATCTCGCGGGCCACCTCGCACGGGTCCAGCGGCTGGCAGGTGTCCTCGCCGTCGCTGATCAGGACGATACGGCGGGTCCCGTCACCGCCCTGGAGGTCGTCGGCCGCCTTGAGCAGCGCGGGGCCGATCGGGGTCCAGCCGGTCGGCGAGAGCGTGGCGACGGCGGACTTCGCCTCGGTGCGGTCCAGCGTGCCGACCGGGTACAGCTGCGCGGTGTCCTTGCAGCCCTCCTTGCGGTCGTTGCCGTGGTAGTTGGCGCCCAGGGTGCGGATGCCGAGCTGGACCCCCTCGGGCGTCGCGTCCAGCACCTCGTTGAACGCCTGCTTGGCCGCGGCCATGCGCGTCCCGCCGTCGATGTCCGCCGTCCGCATGGAACCGCTGACGTCCAGCACGAGCTCCACCTTGGGGGCGGCCTGTTCGGTCTCGTCGGCGACCGCATGGCCGGGGAACGCGATCCCGGCCGCCAGGGCGGCGAGCAGAGCACAGACTCCTGCCGCCGGCCGATGTGTTCTGATCATCGGCGGATCCTATTGATCAAAGGTGCTGGGCTCCAAAACGGGGTCCGGTCCGCCGGAACAGAGTGACCGGCAGGTCAACGCAGAGCGGCGAGCGGGTTCGGCAGGGACGTCCACTGGTCGCCGGGCACTTCCGGGGAGAGCCGCATCAGGGTCAACGCCTTGGTGGGCAGCGGGCCTTCGCGGAGCGCCGTCAGGTCGGGGGTGGCCGGCAGGTGCCGTACGGCCGCCTCCAGGGCCGTCGCCAGGGCCGGTCCCGAACCCGCCGTGCCGGCGAGGGCGCCCGCGACCAGGGAGCCGAACAGCTTGCGGCGCAGGGTCGTCCCGTCGTCCGTGACCAGGCGGCCGGTCAGGTCGGGCGGGGTGATGCCGTGGCGGCGGAGGCGGGCGGGGCTGAGCCGGATGTCGGCCAGGTCGCGGTAGACCAGGCGCAGCGGGGCACCGGTCCCGGAGAGCACGACCAGGAGGTTCTGGCCGTGCGCCTCCAGGGCCACGCCCAGGTCCAGCAGCCGCAGCCCCACCGTCAGCGCGAGCCGGGTGAACGCGGCCAGCCAGGACGGCGATTCGGGGAGCGTGGTGGCGGCCAGCGCGGCCACCGGAAGGACGTACTCGCCCGGCGCCGCGTACGCCTGCGGGGATTCGCGCAGCAGTGCCGCCAGATCGGGGGAGCCGGCGGTCACCGCGCCCAGCGTGCGGGTGATGTGCAGGAGCCCGTCCGTGCGGGCCGCCAGGTCGGTGGCGAACGACGACAACGTCACGGCCGCGCCCACCGAGTACGCCGAGATGTCCCGCACGGACGAGGTCAGCCGGGCACTGAGCGCGGTCTTCACATGCGTCTGGCCGTCGAGGGCGAGCGTGCGCAGGGACACCAGCGGGTGCGCGTCCCGCCAGGGCCCGGCCGAGCCGCCCTTGAGGACGTGGGAGTGCTGCCAGGGGTGTACGGGAATCAACAGATCCTTCCCGTCCCGGAGTTCGGCCGGCCAGTCGCCGGTCAGCAGGCAGTCCCCGGTCGCGGCCGGGACCGCCTCCAGCCGCACGGCCTGCCGGTGCTCGGGCCCGTACGCCAGCTGCTCGGCCGCCGAGAAGCCGGGCCGGGAACGGCAGTTGGGGTGGAAGGGATGACCGTCGACGACCCGCTGCTCCCACTCCCAGTCGCGGTCCGGCCACTCCTCCGCTTCCTCGGTCGGGAGCTCCCGGTCCGCCCGGGAGAGCGCCAGCGAGGCCACGCTGTGCCCGAGCTCGGCCGCGAACCCGGCCGAGTGCGGCCACCCCAGCTCCGTCATCAGCCGCGCCGGATCCCGGTACGCCACCCCGTCCAGACGTACGGCGGTCACGTACGCGTCCGTGGCGTACGGATCCGCCCGCGGCCCGTGCAGCGCCCGCCCGTCGGCCAGCCACAGGGCGAGGCTGTGCGCGCCGCGCACCCGGCGCGCCACCCACGGCAGCGGCTCGTGCGCCAGCGCCCGCCACAGCCGGGTCAGCACCGCCGCCCGCGCACCGGGCAGCTCGGCCGTGTACCGGTCGACGAGGTCCGGCCGCACCTCGGCCAGCTCCGTGGCCAGCCGGGTCTCGATGGGGGAGGGACGCTGCACGGGAGGGCTCCTCGGGGGCGGGTACGACGGTCATGATGACCGGTGACGAGAGACATACTGATCAGGATCGGACTGTGTGGACGTAGCGAACGAATGGAACGCGTGGACTTCATGACCCTCAGCGACGCGGTCGGCGAACGCGCCGACGCGTATGCTGCCGCGCCCCTGCTCAACTGCCTGCTGCGGGAGGTGGCCCAGCCGCTCCCGGACGCCGGGGAAGGGCCGTGGCGGGTCCACCGGCTGCCTGGCTGCGAACGGCTGCTGCGGGTGCGCGGCGCCCGCCGGCCGACCGCGCCCGAGGTGTACGCCGACGGTACCTGGCACCGCCTCGGCCACGCCGAACTGGTGAAACTCGTCGCCGAGGAGCTGCGCAGGCACACCGGGCTGTCCAACGGTGACCTGCCGGCCGAGATGCTCGACAGCCGGGACACGGTCGCCGCGCTGCTCACGGCACGCGCCCGGGCGACGGCGCCCGACGACCCGTACCTGCGTTCGGAGCAGTCCCTCATCACCGGCCATCCCTACCACCCCGCCCCCAAGGCGCGCGGCGGCGGCCCGGTCACCGCCTGGCTGCCGTACGCGCCCGAGGCACACGCCCGGTTCCCGCTGGTGCTGCTCGCGGTCCGCGAGGACGAGGTGGTGGAGGAGGGCGACACGGCCGCGCTGGACGCACTGACCCGGCCGGCCGCCGTACCGGACGGCTACCGGCTGCTGCCCGCCCACCCCTGGCAGCTCGACCTGGTCGGCCGCGACCTCGCCCCGGCCTTCGCGGACGGACGGCTGCTGCGCCTCGGCGAGACCGGCTTCACGGCCTGGCCGACGGCGGCGGTCCGCACGGTGTACGAACCGGACCGGGACCTCTTCCTGAAGTTCAGCCTGGACGTCCGGATCACCAACGACATCCGCCGCCTCTGGGCCCACGACCTGCGGAAACTGGGCCGTACCAACGCGGCCGTCAGCGCCGCGTTCCGGGCGATGGGCGGGCCCGCGGGCTGGCTCGGCGACCGCGGCTACCGCACCGCGCGCTTCGCCTTCGAGGAACTCGCCGTACTGGTCCGCGACGGGCTGCGCGGGTCGCTGCTGCCGGGGGCCACCCCGCTGCTCGCCGCCGGCCTGGTGGAGGGCTTCGACGGTGACCCGCTGGCCGCGGCGGCGGACCCCGGCGCCTGGTGGGAGGCGTATCTGCGGGCGGTCGTACCCCCGGCCCTGACCGCCTTCGCCGAGCACGGCGTCGTCCTCGAAGCGCATCTGCAGAACACCCTGGTCGCGGTCGACGCCGACGGCATGCCCGTACAGGCGCTGTACCGGGACGCCGAAGGCGTCAAGCTGCGGACCGACGTGGACCGGGCCGCCGGGTGGGAGCGGCTGGTGTACTGCCTCGTCGTCAACCACCTGACCGAGGTCGCCGCCGCCCTTGCCGAACGGCACCCCGGGTTCGACCCGTGGCCCGCGGCCCGGCGGGAACTGGCCCGGCAGCCGCTCCCGGAGGCGGCCGGCCTGCTGACCTCCCCGACTTTGCCCGGCAAGACCAACCTCCTGCTGCGCTGGACCGGCGCGGACGGGGCCGACGCGCGCTATCTGCCGCTGCCGAACCCCCTGGCCCGGGACCGGCGGAGCCGGGACGCCGGTCGCTGAGCCGGGCGACGTCACGCCCGGTTACGCTGGTCACTTCACGTCGAGGCACCGGAGAACGAGGGGCGAGCATGCTGAGGGAGGTCACCGCGACCCGCTATGTCGCCCCCCTCCACTCCGGCGGCTCCGTGCCCGGCGTCGTGGAGGCCGACGACCTCGGCACGTACGTCGTCAAGTTCACCGGGTCCGCGCAGGGGCACAAGGCGCTGGTCGCCGAGGTGATCGTGGGGGAGTTGGCGCGGGCGCTCGGGCTGCGCTTCCCGGAGCTGGTCCTGGTGCACTTCGACCCGGCGATCGCCGGGGACGAGCCGCACCAGGAGGTGCGCGACCTGCACGCGGCCAGCGTCGGAGTGAACCTCGGGATGGACTTCCTGTCCGGTGCGGCGGACTTCACCCCCGAGGTCGCCGAGGTCTTCCCGGTCCACCCGCTGGAGGCGGGCCGGATCGTCTGGCTGGACGCGCTCACCGTCAACGTCGACCGTACGGTGCACAGCTCCAACCTCATGGTCTGGCCGACCCTCGGCGTCGCACCCCCGCGCCTGTGGCTCATCGACCACGGCGCCGCGCTCGTCTTCCACCACCGCTGGGACACCTCGGCCCCCGGGAAGCCGTACGACTTCCGGCACCACGCCCTCGGCCGGTACGGCCCCGACACCCGGGCCGCCGACGCCGAGCTCGCGCCCAGGGTGACCGGGAAACTGCTCCGGGACGTCCTCGCCGAGGTCCCGGACGCCTGGCTCACCGACTTCGGCACGCCCGAGGAGATGCGCGAGGCCTACGTCGGCTATCTGCTGGCCCGGGTGCGGGCCTCCGCCGAGTGGCTCCCCACCGATTTCCCGGGCCGCGACCAGCTCGCGGCCGAGGAGGCCGCCCGTGCGGCCAGAACCCGGCGGGGCCGTCCGGCCTGGCTGCAGCAGGTCCCCGACCTGCACGGCAAGCCGGCGGCCCAACAGGATTGGTCGGTGCACCTCGGATGAATGACAGCCGGCGGGTCGAGATCGAGTACTGCACCCAGTGCCGCTGGCTGCCGCGGGCGGCCTGGCTGGCGCAGGAGCTGCTGACCACCTTCGAGACCGAGCTGACGGAGCTGGCGCTGAAGCCGGGCAAGGGCGGCGTCTTCGTCGTACGGGTGGGTGACGAGGTGGTCTGGGACCGGCGCGAACAGGGGTTCCCCGAGCCCACGACCGTGAAGCAGGCCGTACGCGACCGGATGGCCCCGGGGAAGTCCCTGGGCCACTCGGACAGGGCCGCGCAGGAATAGGTCAGCCGCGCAGCTGCCGGTACGCGGGCAGGGTCAGGAAGTCCGCGTAGTTCTCGTCGAGGGCGACGGTGAGCAGCAGGTCGTGGGCCTGCTGCCAGTGGCCGGCCGCGAAGGCCTCGTCGCCGATCTCCGCGCGGACGGCGTCGAGTTCCTCGGCGGCGATCTCGCGGGCCAGCTCCGGCGTGGCCTTCTCGCCGTTCTCGAACTCGACACCGGCGTTGATCCACTGCCAGATCTGCGAGCGCGAGATCTCCGCGGTGGCCGCGTCCTCCATGAGGTTGAAGATGGCCACCGCGCCGAGCCCGCGCAGCCACGCCTCGATGTAACGGATGCCCACCTGGACGGCGTTGACCAGACCCGCGTAGGTCGGCTTCGCCTCCAGCGAGTCGACCGCGATCAGGTCGGCGGCCTCGACGTGGACGTCCTCGCGCAGCCGGTCCTTCTGGTTCGGCCGGTCGCCGAGGACCCGGTCGAAGGACTCCATGGCGATCGGGACCAGGTCGGGGTGGGCGACCCAGGAGCCGTCGAACCCGTCGTTCGCCTCGCGGTCCTTGTCGGCGCGGACCTTCTCGAAGGCGACCTTGTTGACCTCGGGGTCGCGGCGGGACGGGATGAAGGCCGCCATGCCGCCGATCGCGTGCGCGCCGCGCTTGTGGCAGGTGCGGACGAGGAGTTCGGTGTAGGCGCGCATGAACGGGGCCGTCATGGTGACCGCGTTGCGGTCCGGGAGGACGAACCGGGGCCCGCCGTCACGGAAGTTCTTCACGATGGAGAACAGGTAGTCCCAGCGGCCGGCGTTCAACCCCGAGGCGTGGTCGCGCAATTCGTAGAGGATCTCCTCCATCTCGTACGCGGCCGTGATCGTCTCGATCAGCACGGTGGCGCGGACGGTGCCCTGCGGGATGCCGACGTGGTCCTGCGCGAAGACGAACACGTCGTTCCAGAGCCGGGCCTCCAGGTGCGACTCGGTCTTCGGGAGGTAGAAGTACGGTCCCTTGCCGAGGTCGAGCAGCCGCTGCGCGTTGTGGAAGAAGTAGAGGCCGAAGTCGACGAAGGCGCCCGGCACCTGCTCGCCGTCGACCTCGACGTGCCGCTCGTTCAGGTGCCACCCGCGCGGCCGCATGACGACCGTCGCGAGCTCGTCGTCCGGTCGCAGGGCGTACGACTTGCCGCTCGCCGGGTCCGTGAAGTCGATGTTCCGGGTGTAGGCGTCGATCAGGTTCAGCTGGCCCAGGACGACGTTCTCCCAGGTCGGGGCCGAGGCGTCCTCGAAGTCGGCGAGCCAGATCCGGGCGCCCGAGTTGAGGGCGTTGATGGTCATCTTGCGGTCGGTGGGACCGGTGATCTCGACCCGGCGGTCGTCCAGGGCCGCGGGGGAGGGGGCCACCCGCCAGGAGTCGTCCGCGCGGACGGCGGCGGTCTCCGGGAGGAAGTCCAGGGACGAGGTGCGGGCGATCTCGGCGCGGCGCTCGGCACGGCGGGCGAGGAGTTCGCCGCGGCGCGGCGAGAACCGCCGGTGCAGCTCGGCCACGAAGGCGAGCGCCGCGTCGGTGAGGACCTCCTCCTGCCGGGGCAGGGGCTCGGCGTCGACGATGGCCAGCGGAGACGGCGCTGGTGCGGACATGAGCTGTCACTTCCTTCAGCGGTGGCACCGGGTGCCAGTCGTTCCGGGTGGAGCGAAGCAGACCTGATCAGGGGACCGGCGCTTCTGAACAGTGGATACTAGTTTCCTCATCGTGGAAGTTCAATGGTTTGTTGATGTCGAGATTCTCCGGGTCGAGCAAGGGTGGCGCTCAGTGCCATCCCGTTCACTCAAGGTGGCCCAGGTCCGCTTCCGTGTCGATGTCGTACGGCTCGGCCACGTCCCCGCACTCGACGAGCCTGACCGCCTCCTGGTGTGCCCCGAGGTAGGCGCGGGCGCCCCGGTCCCCGGTCGCGCTCGCGGCGATCCCCGCCCAGTGGGCCGCGCCGAACAGGACGGGATGGCCACGCACCCCGTCGTAGGCGGCCGACACCAGCGAGTCCTCGTCCCGGTACCCGCCGAGCACCCGGGCCACCGCAGCGCCCCCGATGCCGGGCTGGTCCACCAGGGACACCAGGGCGGCCCGAACCCCCGCCCCGGCGAGCGACTCCAGCCCCACCCGCAGCGAGGACCCCATGCCCTCGGCCCAGTCCGGGTTGTCCACGACCACGCAGCCGCCGAGCTCGGCCTGCTCCCGCACCTCGTCCGCACCGGCCCCCAGGACCACATGCACCGGTCCGCAGCCGCCCGCCCGCAGCACCCCGGCCGCGTACTCCACCAGCGGCCGCCCCCGGTGCGTCAGCAGTGCCTTGGGCCGCCCGCCGAGCCGTCTGCCGCCGCCGGCGGCGAGCAGCAGCCCGGCGATCTGGTCATGCGTGTCCGTCATGCGTCCTGCATACCCGACGCCGGGACCGGCGGCCGACCCCCAAGGGCTGAAATTCGGTCCGTCCTGTAGCGCTTTCCACACGGGAGGGCGTTTACTGACCCGCGTCCCCGGGCGCCCGGCCACCGTCGAGGGGCACCTGGCGAGGGGGGAGAGCTGTGTTGCGGAGCTTGGGGCAGAGGCCAGTGACCGGCAGTGACGAGGATCCGAGGGTGACGGAACTACGCACGGCGGTCTCCCGGCTGCGCCGCGAACTGGCCGCGCACCCGGCCGAGTTCCCGGACCGCGCGATAGCCGAGGACGAACTCGCGGCCCTGGCCGCGATGGCGACCGGCGGCATGCCGGAGATCCCCCGCCTGCGCCGCTCCCTGTTACTGATCGCCGGCGCGATCGGCTCGATGAGCGCCCTGTCCAGGGGCCTGTCGGACGTACGCCAGGCGGTGGACCTGTTCGGGGAACCGAGCCGCTGAAACGCCCCTGGGTCCGTCGACCCAGGGGTCCGGGGAACCGCGCGCCCAGCCCCCGGTCACCCGCACCCGCCGACGTTCCTGTCGGTCGAGCCCCCCCGTCACCCGCACCCGCCGACGTTCCCGTCGGCCCCGCCCTCAGGCTCCCGAACTCACCAACGCCTCGGACAACTCGGCAGCCACCTGCTGCAGCACCGGCACGATCTTCTCGACCGCCGCCTCGGTCACCCGCCCCGCGGGTCCGGAGATCGAGATGGCCGCCGCGGTCGGCGAGTCCGGCACGGACACCGCCAGGCACCGCACCCCCACCTCCTGCTCGTTGTCGTCCACGGCGTACCCGAGCTCCCGCACCTGTGCCAGTGCGGCCAGGAACCCGTCCGGCGTGATGATCGTCTTCTCGGTCGCCGCCGGCATCCCGGTCCGTCCCAGCAGCGCCCGCACCTCGGCGTCCGGCACGTTCGCCAGCAGTGCCTTGCCCACCCCCGTGGAGTGCGGCAGCACCCGCCGCCCCACCTCGGTGAACATCCGCATCGAATGCTTCGACGGCACCTGCGCCACGTACACGATCTCGTCCCCGTCGAGCAGCGCCATGTTCGCCGTCTCGCCGGTCTCCTCTACCAGTCGCGCGAGGTAGGGCCGCGCCCAGGTGCCGAGCAGCCGGGACGCCGACTCGCCGAGCCGGATCAGCCGCGGGCCGAGCGCGTACCGACGGTTCGGCTGCTGCCGCACGTAGCCGCAGGCGACCAGCGTCCGCATCAGCCGGTGGATCGTCGGCAACGGCAGCCCGCTGGTCGCCGACAGCTCGCTGAGGCCCACCTCGCCGCCCGCGTCCGCCATCCGCTCCAGCAGATCGAAGGCGCGCTCTAGGGACTGGACGCCGCCGGACCTGGCGGAGTCGGAGGTGCTGGCGCTGGACGTCGGCACGGCGCGTTCCTTTCGGACTGGCGGGAAGGGCAGAAGCCTACCCGGCAGTCGGTTGACTCCCTGGTCGTACCTGGTTACGTTCTGCCTGTCGGAAGTATAATTCCGCTTCGTGGAAACGTCCAGAGTGGACGCCTGTCGTGGCCCTCGGGTGCAGTGTGCCCTTGACGGCGCGGGAGTGGGAGTGAAGACTCCTTCAACAGAACGTTGAATTCCGTTGCGTGGGTGTAAATCCCGTTTCGCGGAAGTAAAACGGCGGCAGAGAGAGGGGTCCGGGTGTCCGACGCTGAACTGGTGCTGCGCTCGACGCGCGTCATCACCCCGGAGGGGACACGGGCCGCCTCGGTCGCCGTCTCCGCCGGGACCATCACGGCTGTACTGCCGTACGACGCCGCCGTCCCGACGGCCGCCCGCCTGGAGGACCTCGGCGACGACGTCCTGCTGCCCGGGCTGGTCGACACCCACGTCCACGTGAACGACCCGGGCCGCACGGAGTGGGAGGGCTTCTGGACCGCCACCCGCGCGGCGGCGGCCGGCGGCATCACCACCCTGGTCGACATGCCGCTCAACTCCCTCCCGCCGACCACGACCGTCGAGAACCTCCGCGTCAAGCAGCAGGTCGCCGCCGACAAGGCGCACATCGACGTCGGTTTCTGGGGCGGCGCGCTGCCCGGCAACGTCAAGGACCTCCGCCCACTGCACGAGGCCGGCGTCTTCGGCTTCAAGGCGTTCCTGTCGCCCTCAGGCGTGGACGAGTTCCCGCACCTCGACCAGGAACAGCTGGCCCGGTCCCTGGCGGAGATCGGCTCCTTCGACGGTCTGCTGATCGTGCACGCCGAGGACCCGCACCACCTGGCGGCCGCCCCGCAGCAGGGCGGCCCGAAGTACGCCGACTTCCTCGCCTCCCGGCCGCGCGACGCGGAGGACACGGCGATCGCCCGGCTGATCGCCCAGGCCGAACGCCTGCACGCGCGCGTGCACGTCCTGCACCTGTCCTCCTCCGACGCGCTGCCGCTGATCGCGGCGGCCAAGGCGGACGGCGTCCGCCTCACCGTCGAGACCTGTCCGCACTACCTGACCCTCACCGCGGAGGAGGTCCCGGACGGCGCCAGCGAGTTCAAGTGCTGCCCGCCCATCCGGGAGGCGGCCAACCAGGACCTGCTCTGGCAGGCGCTGGCCGACGGCACCGTCGACTGCGTGGTCACCGACCACTCGCCCTCCACGGCCGACCTCAAGACGGACGACTTCGCGACCGCCTGGGGCGGCATCTCCGGCCTCCAGCTCAGCCTCGCCGCCGTGTGGACCGAGGCCCGCAGGCGCGGCCACGGTCTCGAGGACGTGGTCCGCTGGATGTCGGCCCGCACGGCCGCGCTCGTCGGCCTCGACGACCGCAAGGGCGCCATCGCGGCCGGGCGCGACGCCGACTTCGCCGTCCTCGCGCCCGACGAGACCTTCACCGTGGACCCGGCGGGTCTGCAGCACCGCAACCGGGTCACCGCGTACGCGGGCAAGACCCTGTACGGCGTGGTGAGGTCCACCTGGCTGCGCGGCGAACGCATCGTCGCGGACGGCGAGTTCACACCCCCGAAGGGTCACCTCCTCACCCGCAACCCCTGACCCCACCCCCTGACCGCCCCGACCCCGTTTCCTTCCTTCCGCACCCGCGGCGGCCGACACCGAAAGGAACACCTTTGACGGCGATCCCGACCTTCACCGGCGACGCGCACCCCTACTCCGGCGGCGACCCGTACGCGGACTACCGCACCGCCGACTTCCCCTTCACCCGGTACGTCGACCTCGCCGACCGGCAGCTCGGGGCCGGGGTCATCGCCGCCAACGACGAGTTCTTCGCCCAGCGGGAGAACCTGCTGGTCCCGGGGCCGGCCGAGTTCGACCCGGAGCACTTCGGGCACAAGGGCAAGATCATGGACGGCTGGGAGACGCGCCGCCGCCGCGGGGTCTCGGCCGGCCACCCCTGGCCCGCCGCCGACGACCACGACTGGGCCCTGGTCCGGCTCGGCGCCGCCGGCGTCGTCCGCGGGATCGTCGTCGACACGGCCCACTTCCGCGGCAACTACCCGCAGGCGGTGTCCGTCGAGGGCGCGTCGGTCGCGGGCTCGCCGCCGCCTGCGGAACTGCTCGGCGACGACGTGAAGTGGACGACCCTGGTCCCCCGCACCCCCGTCGGCGGCCACGCGGCGAACGGCTTCACCGTCTCCGTCGAACAGCGCTTCACCCACCTGCGCGTCAACCAGCATCCCGACGGCGGCATCGCCCGCCTGCGGGTGTACGGCGAGGTCGTGCCCGACCCCGAGTGGCTCACCGTGCTCGGCACCTTCGACGTGGCCGCCCTGGAGCACGGCGGCCTGGTGGAGGACGCCTCCGACCTCTTCTACTCACCCGCGACCAACACCATCCAGCCCGGCCGCTCCCGCAAGATGGACGACGGCTGGGAGACGCGCCGCCGCCGCGACCAGGGCAACGACTGGATCCGCTACCGCCTGGTCACCCAGTCCCAGATCCGGGCGGTCGAGATCGACACGGCCTACCTGAAGGGCAACAGCGCGGGCTGGGCGTCCGTGTCCGTACGGGACGGCGAGGACGGCGAGTGGCGCGAGGTCCTCCCGCGCACCCGCCTGCAGCCGGACACCGACCACCGCTTCGTCCTGGCCTCCCCGGCCGTGGGCACGCACGCGCGCGTGGACATCTTCCCGGACGGCGGAATCTCCCGTCTGCGCCTGTTCGGCACGCCGACGGAAGCGGGGGCGGCGGCCCTGACCGCCAGGCACCGCGAACTGTCCTGACCCCCTTCCCGCCCGCCGGCTCGCCGTCCCGGGCGGGGAACCGGGCCGGGCGGGCGGAGGGAACCGCCGGGCCGTCGGCTACGTTCTTCTCCCGTGACCCTTCAGCAAGAAATCGTCGGCAACGCCATGCAGATGGCCGTCGTCAACCTGCACCCCGGCCAGACCGTGTACTGCGAGGCCGGCAAGTTCCTGTTCAAGACGACGAACGTGACCATGGAGACCCGGCTGAGCGGCCCCAACGGCGGCGGTCAGCAGCAGGGCGGCGGTGGCGGTATGGGCGGCATGCTGCGCCAGGCCATGGGCACCGCCATGCAGGTCGGCCAGCGCATGCTCGCCGGTGAGTCGCTGGCGTTCCAGTACTTCACCTCGCAGGGCGGCGAGGGCACCGTCGGCTTCGCGGGCGTGCTCCCCGGCGAGATGCGCGCACTGGAGCTGAACGGCACGCGCGCGTGGTTCGCCGAGAAGGACGCCTTCGTCGCGGCCGAGTCGACCGTCGAGTTCGGCATCGCCTTCTCCGGCGGCCGTACCGGCATGAGCGGCGGCGAGGGTTTCATCCTGGAGAAGTTCACCGGCCACGGCACGGTGATCATCGCCGGCGCGGGCAACTTCATCGACCTGAACCCCGCCGACTTCGGCGGCCGCATCGAGGTCGACACGGGCTGCGTCGTCGCCTTCGAGGAGGGCATCCAGTACGGCGTCCAGCGCGTCGGCGGCCTCAACCGCCAGGGCCTCATGAACGCCGTCTTCGGCGGCGAGGGCCTCTCCCTGGCCACCCTGGAGGGCAACGGTCGGGTGATCCTGCAGTCCCTCACCATCGAGAGCCTCGCCAACGCCCTGAAGAAGGCCCAGGGCGGCGACAAGCAGGGCCCGACCGGCGGACTGTTCTCCACGCACGCGGGGTGACACCACGCCGCGCACAGCACGGACGCGGAGTGGGCGCGACGACAGCGCGCCCGGCCCGGCGGGGAGACCCGGACCGGCCCCGAGCCGCGGCGACGGGAACCGCCCGGCACGGGCGGGCGGAGCCGTGCCCGTCACCGTGGGGGGTGAGGGGCACGGCTCCGCCCGGACAGGGGCCGGGATCCCTGAGGGGCGCACCGTTCCTGGAGTCGGCCGACGGGTGGGTCAGCAGCCGAAGTCGACGAGGTCGAACGTCACGTAGTGGTCGGAGGTGTAGTAGTCCTCCTCGTACTCCTCGCCCGTGATGATGCGGCGCGCACCGCGGGTGGCGGAGCCCGGGGTCTTCACCGTGTACTCGTGGTAGTAGCCGGTGGGCTCGCTCGGCAGCACGCCCTCCTGGTTGCGGAAGACGGTCCCGTCCTGGGAGTACGGGAACGGCCCGCCCGACGCGATCAGGTCGAGCGTGTCGTAGGCCTGCGACGGCAGGTCGCCGTAGCAGATACTGCCGACCGAGCCGGCGGCGGCGTCCGCCGTGACGGCGGAGACGGTGCCGCCCACGAGGAGGGCGGACAGCAGGGCGCCCGCGGCACCGATGCGGGTGATTCGTGGGGGGAATCTCATGGGCCCATGATGACGCGCGTAGAGTATGGCATGTCAATGACAAGTTGGCAGATTTTCCCGTCAAGTCCCCTTCGTTTTCGCGAAGTTAACCTGGGCTGCGGCACTTCAGGAACTCCTCGGCCCGTCCGTACGCTCCGGCTACATCGCCGTGGCCGTGCGGCGTTCCGCCGGGTGCGCGTCCTGCTCCGTGTCCCGGTCGACGCACTTGGCCAGGCAGCGGGTGCGGGAGAGGGTGACGACGCCGTAGGAGAGGAGCGCGACCCCGAACACGGCCGGCAGGAGCCACATGCCGCTGCGGGGTGACTCCGCGTAGAGGGTGACTCCGAGGCAGAAGCTGACCACGGCGTCGCCGAGGGTGAGTGCCGGCTGGGAGGCGATGAGGGGGCCTCCCTGCATGGCGTAGCCCAGCAGGATGATGGAGAGCGAGCCGACGAGCGCGAAGCCGTAGGTCTGCCACGCGAGGAAGAACGCGGTGGCTCCGTGCCGGGACATGACGTTCATCGCGGACTTGACCAGGGCTGCCGTGAGCGCGTTGCCGACGGCGGCGGCCGCGGCCAGGCAGGCCGCGCGTGCCAGACCGTGCGGGCGGCGCAGGCCGACGAGGACGAGGGTGGCGCCGACCGCGCCCGTGGTGGCGAACGTGGGCACCCACCACACGCCGGGAACCTGGGCGCGTCCGCCGGAGGGGGCGGCCGAGAAGAGGCTGATCGCCAGTCCCGCGAAGATCGCCGCGACGCACCACCACGCCTTCCGGGAGACCTGGACCCGGAACACGAGGCTGCCGAAGACGAGCGCGAGCGGCAGTTCGAGGATGAAGACCGGCTGGACGGCGGCCAGGGTCCCGAAGTCGAGCGCGAGTGCCTGGAACAGGGCCGAGCCGATCACCCCGAGGATTCCGCCGAGCCAGACCGGATTGCGCAGCAGGTTCCGGACGAGGGCGAGAGGGGAGCGTGCTTCGGGCGTGGCCGTGGCGGCACGTCGCTGCAGGACGGTGCCCCAGGCGTTGCTGGCGGCGGCGAGCACGGCACAGGTGATCGCGACAATCATGTCGATCGCATCGCTTCCGGAGTGTCGGCCGCGTTCCGCGGGCGTGGCACCACGGCCCCGGAGGTGCCCCGGGGCCGGCGGTTCGGATGCGGTTCGCGACGGGGAACGGCGAAAGGGTGAGCGGTGCGCTCGCCTTCCAGTGTCCGGCCGGAGCGCGGGGCGGGCGAACGGGGACGCCCTCGTCCCCGTCGCCGTGGCCGCCCCCGGCGGGCCGGTGTCAGGCCCGGTGGTACTGGACGGGCGAGCCGACACTGCCGCCGAGCTGGTCCGCGGCGTGCCGGGCCCAGTACGGGTTGCGCAGGAGTTCCCGGCCCAGCAGGACCGCGTCGGCGCTGCCGGAGGCGACGACCTTGTCGGCCTGCGCGGGCTCGGTGATCAGGCCCACGGCGGCGACGGGCATGCCGGTCTCGTTGCGGACGCGGTCGGCGAAGGGGACCTGGTAGCCGGGGCCGCTCGTGATCTTCGCGTCGGGGACGATGCCGCCGGTGGAGATGTCCATCAGGTCGACGCCGTGCGCCAGCAGTTCCCTCGCGAGGCGGACGGTGTCGTCGGCGGTCCAGCCCGTCCGGCCGTCCTCGGGGTTCTCCGACAGCCAGTCGGTCGCGGAGATGCGGAAGAACACCGGCAGCTCCTCGGGCCACACGGCGCGCACGGCGTCGACGACCTCCAGGGCGAAGCGGATCCGGCCCTCGAAGGAACCGCCGTACTCGTCGGTGCGGCGGTTGCTCTGCGGGGACAGGAACTGGTGGATCAGGTAGCCGTGGGCGCCGTGGATCTCGGCGACCCGGAAACCGGCCGCGCGAGCGCGTACGGCGGCGTCGGCGAACTGCTGGACGATCTCGCGGATGCCGTCCCTGGTCAGCTCCTCGGGCACCGTCGACGTCTCGTCGAAGGGGACCGGGCTGGGGCCGACCGGCGTCCAGCCGTGCGGCTCGTCCGGGGCGATCGGGCGCCCGCGGTCGACCCAGGTGCGCTCGGTCGACGCCTTGCGCCCCGCGTGTGCCAGCTGGATCCCCGGGACCGTGCCCTGCGACTCGAGGAAGGCGGTGATGCGCCGGAAGGCGGCGACCTGCTCGTCGTTCCAGATGCCGAGGTCGTACGGGGAGATCCGGCCCTCGGGGCTGACGGCCGCGGCCTCGGTGATGATCAGGCCGGTGCCGCCGGCGGCACGCGCGGCCAGGTGGCTGAAGTGCCAGTCCGTCGGGACGCCGGCCGCCGCACCGTCCGGCTCCGCGCTGTACTGGCACATCGCCGCCATCCAGATGCGGTTGGGGATCGTCAGCGACTTGAGGTCGAAGGGGGTGAAGAGCGGGTTCAACGCGCGACTCCTTGGGAGGTCCGTCGGTGGCTGCCGTGCGGCCGGCCCGTCGGAGACGGCCCGCACGCGTGGCACGGGAGACATAATTGCATGCGCGGGTATTTTATTTCCGCTCACTATTGTCACTTGCATGTACCTCGGTGCGGCTCACCCGCCGCCGGACCTCCGGCTCCCCGCGGCGGCGAACAGCGCGCACGCCGGCACGGTCGGCGCGACGCTCGCGTGGACGCCGTAGGCGTCGAACAGGCCGATCCGCCGCAGGAGGCCCACCCGCCAGGGGGTGAACTCGTGCGGCAGTCCCAGCACACCCCGGGTCAGCGCGAGGAATCCGAGCAGTTCCAGCAACCGTTTCACGGCACGACCCTCGCCCCGCGGCCTCCCCCTGGACCATCGGCCGGGGGCGAACCGTGCCCGCCGGAGGGCTCCCCGCACGCGCGCGTGGCGCACCGAAAGTCCACGCGGGCACAACTTTGGTCGACGATTCCGTGCACGAGTAGGTGTCATGGGACGGTCCTGCGTAGATTTGTCGACCGTGAGCGGTGACATCTCCATACGGACGTTCGAGGGGCGGCGGTGGCTGTTCCCCTCCGCCGTGATCCATGAACTCGACCCCGACGCCGGTCCGGCCGGCCGCCGGCCGCGGCGCACCGCGCGTGACTGGCTCGTCGACTTCAGCTGCTTCCTGCTGGCCGTCCTCCTCGGCGCGGCCGCCGCCAACACCATGCGCCAGGACCCGAACGTCCCGCACGGCCTCGCCGTCGCCGACCAGCTGATCGGCGGTCTGGCCTGCGCCGCGGTCTGGCTGCGCCGCCGCCGGCCGACCGGCCTGGCCATCGCCATGATCCCGGTCAGTTTCGCCTCCGACACCGCGGGCGGCGCCTCCATGGTCGCGCTGTTCACGCTCGCCGTGCACCGCCCGTTCCGGCACGTCGCCTGGATCACCGCCGCCAACCTCGTACTGGTCCCGCTCTTCTACTGGCTGCGCCCGGACCCCGACCTGCCGTACCTGGCCGTCGTCATCCTCGTCGTGCTGTTCACCCTCCTGGTGGTCAGCCTCGGCATGTTCGTGCGCTCCAAGCGGCAGCTGATGGTCAGCCTGCGCGACCGGGCCCGGCGGGCCGAGACCGAGGCCGGGCTGCGCGCCGAGCGGGCCCAGCGGCTGGCCCGGGAGGCCATCGCCCGCGAGATGCACGATGTCCTCGCCCACCGGCTGACCCTGCTCAGCGTGCACGCCGGAGCGCTGGAGTTCCGGCCCGACGCGCCCCGGGAGGAGATCACCCGGGCCGCCGGGGTCATCCGGGAGAGCGCCCACGAGGCCCTCCAGGACCTGCGCGAGATCATCGGTGTACTGCGTGCCGCCGACGGCGACGAGGCGGGCGGCCGGCCGCAGCCGACCCTGGCCGCGCTGGAGTCGCTGGTCGCCGAAGTACGGGGAGCCGGCATGAAGGTGGTGCTGGACAACCACGTCGGCGACCCGGCCGCCGTCCCCGCCTCCGTCGGCCGCACCGCCTACCGGATCGGACAGGAGGGCCTCACCAACGCCCGCAAGCACGCCCCCGGCGCCGAGGTCACCGTCCGCGTCACGGGTGCCCCCGGCGACGGCCTGGACATCACCGTGCACAACCCCGCCCCCGCGGCCGAGGCCCCGCACGTCCCCGGCTCCGGCCAGGGCCTGATCGGCCTGGCCGAACGCGCCACGCTGGCCGGCGGGCGGCTGGAGCACCGGGCCGTCGGCGGCGGCGGCTTCGAGGTGCGGGCCTGGCTGCCCTGGGCCGCCGCCGCGGCCGTGTGACGGCCGGGCGGCCGGGCGACCGGGCACATGCCGCCGTACCCGCGTGATTACGTAGGAGCCATGACCGCGATCAGACTGCTGCTCGTCGACGACGATCCGCTGGTGCGGGCGGGACTCGCCCTCATGATGGGCGGGGCCGGGGACATCGAGATCGTCGGGGAGGGCGCCGACGGCGACGAGGTCGAGTCGCTCGTGGACCGCACGCGCCCGGACGTCGTCCTGATGGACATCCGGATGCCGTCCGTGGACGGACTCACCGCCACCGAGCGGCTGCGCGCGCGTGCCGACCCTCCGCAGGTGGTCGTCCTGACCACGTTCCACGCCGACGAACAGGTGCTGCACGCCCTGCGCGCGGGAGCCGCCGGGTTCGTCCTCAAGGACACCCCGCCCGCCGAGATCGTCGCCGCCGTGCGCCGCGTCGCGGCCGGCGACCCGGTGCTGTCGCCCGCCGTCACCCGGCAGCTGATGGCGCACGCGGCCGGCACCCGTGCCGACACCCGGCAGGCACGCGCGCGTGACCGGCTCACCGCCCTCAACGACCGCGAGCGCGAGGTCGCCGTCGCGGTCGGCCGGGGCCTCGCCAACGCCGAGATCGCCACCGGCCTCTTCATGAGCGTCGCCACCGTCAAGACCCACGTCTCCCGCATCCTGGCCAAGCTCGGCCTGAACAACCGCGTCCAGATCGCCCTGCTGGCCTACGACGCGGGACTCCTGGAGGAGTAGGGCACCTGCGGCCCCGCACGCCGGCACGGGCCTGCTGGGCGGCGCGGTCCGGGAGACGCCGACCGCTGCCGGTGCGCCGGTAGCCGCCGCCGGTCAGGCCAGGCGGTCCGGGATCTCCGTGAGGGCCACCGGTCTGCGCTCGCGCCGGGAGATCTCGCAGGCCTCCGCGATCCGCAGCGCCTGCAGGGCCTCGCGCCCGTCGCAGGGGTTGGCCAGCTGACCGCGCACCACGTCGACGAAGGCGCCCAGTTCGGCCTCGTAGGCGGGCCCGAACCGCTCCAGGAAACCGGGCCACGGCTTGTCCGCGGGCGGCGGGCCGGTCGGTTCGGTCGAGGCCACCGGCGTACGGTCGTCCAAACCGACCACCACGGTGTCCCGCTCGCCGGCCAGCTCCATCCGCACGTCGTACCCGGCGCCGTTCAGCCGGGTCGCGGTCGCCGTGGCCAGCGTGCCGTCGGCCAGGGTGAGCACCGCCGCGCCGGTGTCGATGTCACCGGCCTCCCGGAACATCACGGGCCCCGCGTCCGAGCCGGTCGCGTACACGTCCACGACCTCGCGGCCGGTCACCCAGCGCAGCACGTCGAAGTCGTGGATCAGCGTGTCCCGGAACAGGCCGCCGGACAGCGGCAGCCACTCCGGCGGGGGCGGGGACTGGTCGGAGGTCAGCGCCCGTACGGTGTGCAGCCGCCCGAGCCGACCCGAGCGCACCGCCTCGCGCGCCCCCGCGTAGCCCTTGTCGAAGCGCCGCTGGAAGCCCATCTGCAGCACCGTCCCGGCCTTCTCCACCTCCGCCAGGGCCTGCAGCGTGCCCGGCAGGTCGAGGGCGATCGGCTTCTCGCAGAAGACCGGCAGCCCGGAGCGGGCCGCCCGGCCGATCAGGTCGGCGTGGGCCGAGGTCGCGGCGGTGATCACCACGGCGTCCACGCCCCACTTGAAGATCTCGTCGGTCCCGGGTGCCGCCGTCTCCCCGAGCCGGTGCGCCAGATCCTGGGCCCGCTGGGGATCCACGTCCGTGAGGATCAGCGATCCGACCTCGCGGTTACGGCTGAGCGTGTTCGCGTGAATGGTGCCGATGCGGCCCGTCCCGATGACCCCGATGCGCATGGGAACAAGGTGCTGGTGCACCCCGCGCGCTGTCAATCCGTATGTCCGGACAATCGAACTACACAACTTCCCGTCAACCCGTCACGGAGATACGCTCGGCCCCGTGCCGAAACCAGATGTGGACCCGACCGTGACGCTCGACCTCAGTGTGGACCGGAGCTCCCCGGTCCCGTTGTACTTCCAGCTCGCCCAGCAGCTGGAAGCGGCGATCGAGCACGGCTCGCTCACCCCCGGCAGCCTGCTGGGCAACGAGATCGAGCTCGCCGCACGGCTCGGCCTGTCCCGTCCGACGGTCCGCCAGGCGATCCAGTCCCTCGTGGACAAGGGCCTGCTCGTCCGCCGCCGGGGTGTCGGCACCCAGGTCGTGCACAGCCAGGTCAAGCGCCCGCTGGAACTCAGCAGCCTCTACGACGACCTGGAGTCGGCCGGCCAGCGTCCCGCGACGAAGGTGCTGGTCAACACCGTCGTCCCGGCCTCCGCCGAGGTCGCCGCCGCACTCGGGGTCGCGGAGGCCGCCGAGGTGCACCGGGTCGAACGGCTGCGGCTGGCACACGGCGAGCCCATGGCGTACCTGACCAACCACCTGCCCCCCGGCCTGCTCGACCTGGACACCGCCCAGCTGGAGGCGACCGGCCTGTACCGCCTGATGCGGACCGCGGGGATCACCCTGCACAGCGCCCGCCAGTCCATCGGCGCGCGCGCCGCCACCGCCGCGGAGGCGGAGCGGCTCACCGAGCCGGAGGGCGCGCCACTGCTCACCATGCAGCGCACCACGTACGACGACACCGGCCGCGCCGTCGAGTTCGGCGACCACATCTACCGCCCGGCCCGCTACTCCTTCGAGTTCCAGCTGCTGGTGCGGTCCTGAAGGCACGCTCACACAAGTCGTAATGTCCGGACAATGTGACCGATGTGTGTGACCGGCCCCCCACGCACCCGCACCCGGCAACGGCGCCGTTCCCTTCCTTATCTCCCCCGAACGGCACCGCACGCACGCGTACGGCAGAATCGAGCCCGATGAGCACCTACCGCGACCTCACCGCCCCCATCGGCTCCCGCCGAGCCCCGGTCCTGCGCACCGTCGGCACCAGGGAGCGCCGGTCCCACCTGACCGCCCCCCGCGTGCCCACGGTCGGCATCGACATCGGCGGCACCAAGGTCATGGCGGGCGTCGTGGACGCCGACGGCAACATCCTGGAGAAACTCCGCACGGAGACCCCGGACAAGTCCAAGAGCCCGAAGGTCGTCGAGGACACGATCGTCGAACTGGTCCTGGACCTGTCCGACCGGCACGACGTGCACGCCGTGGGCATCGGCGCCGCCGGCTGGGTCGACGCCGACCGCAACCGCGTGCTGTTCGCCCCCCACCTGTCCTGGCGTAACGAACCGCTGCGCGACCGCCTCGCCGGCCGGCTCGCCGTGCCCGTCCTCGTCGACAACGACGCGAACGCCGCCGCCTGGGCCGAGTGGCGGTTCGGCGCCGGCCGCGGCGAGGACCACCTCGTCATGATCACGCTCGGCACCGGCATCGGCGGCGCGATCCTGGAGGACGGCCAGGTCAAGCGCGGCAAGTTCGGCGTCGCCGGCGAGTTCGGGCACATGCAGGTGGTGCCCGGCGGCCACCGCTGCCCGTGCGGCAACCGCGGCTGCTGGGAGCAGTACAGCTCCGGCAACGCGCTGGTCCGCGAGGCCAAGGAGCTGGCCGCTGCCGACTCCCCGGTGGCCTACGGGATCATCGAGCACGTCAAGGGCAACATCGGCGAGATCTCCGGCCCGATGATCACCGAGCTGGCCCGCGAGGGCGACGCGATGTGCGTCGAACTGCTCCAGGACATCGGCCAGTGGCTCGGCGTCGGCATCGCCAACCTGGCCGCCGCGCTCGACCCCTCCTGCTTCGTGATCGGCGGTGGCGTCAGCGCCGCCGACGACCTGCTGATCGGCCCCGCGCGCGACGCCTTCAAGCGCCAGCTGACCGGCCGCGGCTACCGCCCCGAGGCCCGGATCGCCCGCGCCCAGCTGGGCCCCGAGGCCGGCATGGTGGGCGCCGCCGACCTCGCCCGCCTGGTCGCCCGCCGGTTCCGGCGCGCCAAGCGGCGCCGGGTCGAGCGGTACGAGCGCTACGAGCGGTTCGCGGAGGCCCGCCGCACCCGGGACACCGCATGACCGCTTCGCTGCCCCGTCAGGCCGCGTCCCCGGAGGAACCGCAGCGCCCGCCCGAGACCCCGGGGCACAAGGCCAGGCGCCGGGCGCTGACGCTGCTGATCATCGTGCTGCTGATCGGGGTCCCGGCCGGCTATCTGGTGATCTCCGCCGCCCAGAGCCGCAACAGCGGCAAGGACAAGGAGTCCAAGTACTCGGCGACCGGCCTCTCCGAGGGCTGGCCGTCCAAGGTGCAGCGGCGCCTCTACCAGGTGCCGGTCCCGCATCCGGCCGACCGGATCGCGTACTACGAGACGAACAACTGGAAGACCAGCCGTCTCTACGTCCAGTTCCGCACCAACAGCGCCGGACTGGACAGCTTCCTGGAAGGCATGGGCGTCAACCGGGACGCGCTGAAGAAGGACGACATCAGCATCAGCTCCCGCGACCAGAAGATCAGCGGCTGGAAGTTCACCGGCCCCGGGACCTGGTCGGGCCTGACGCACGAGCAGAAGAACCCGGCGCCCACCCAGGACGTGGTCGTGAACACCGCCGACCCGAAGTACCCGATGATCTACGTCGTCTCCCGCACCGTCCCGTAGCGGTGCCCCCGGCAGGCCGCCGGGGCCGATTGTCAGACCCCGCCCGTACAGTCGAAGACGTCTGATCCGACAGGCGGGCGGGAGGTGGCAGAACGTATGAGCGGCACGACGGCCGAGACCGACCCGGACGTACCGGTGCGCCTGGCGGCGGTCTACCTGCCCGCCGACCTCCCGCGCCACGGCCGGATGGCCTTCTGGGACCCCGCCGGGGACCCGCTGCCCGCCGCCGCGACCGAGGAGCTCACGGTCGTACGACCGCACGGCGCCACCGGGGTCCGCCGCCGCCGGGTGCCCGCGCTCACCCTGCCGCTCGCCACCGCCCTGCCGCTGCTCGTCCGGGCCCGCCGCGACCCGGCCGCCCACCCCGCCACCGCCTGCTGGGGCGCCGCCGCCCTGCACGCCCTGCGGCTCACCGCCCGCGGCCGGCTGCTGCCCGGCCTCACCCCGGCGGGGCACGACGCCTGGCGGGCCGGCCCGCTGGAGCCCGCGGACATCGCCCACCTGCGCGCGGTGGCCGCCGCCCTGCCCGTCGAGGGCCACCCCGTCCCGCTGCCCGGCCCCGGCCCGCTGCTGCTTCCCCAGCCGGAAGCCCTGGTCCGTTCCTTCCTGGACGCGGTCGCCGACACCCTGCCCCGCACCCCGGCCGCCCCGCACACCGCGGGCCGGCCCTTCGCCGCCCGTGAAGCCCAGCGGCTGCCCGACGCCCGGGAATGGGCCGCGGAGGTCGCCGCCGGCATGGACGCGGGCGTGCGGATCTCGCTGCGCCTGGACCTGTCGGCCTACGACCTGTTCGACGACGGCGAGGGCGCGCGCCGCGCGGGAGCCGCGATCGTCCAGGTGCACAGCCTGGCCGACCCGACCCTGGTGACCGACGCGGCGGCGCTGTGGTCCGGGGCCTCCGACGCGGCCTTCGGTCCCCGCGCGCGCGTGGACGCGGCGCTGGCCGTGCGCCGCGCGGCGCGGGTGTGGCCACCGCTGGCCCGCCTGGCGGACCAGGACGTGCCGGACGTGCTCGCGCTCTTCGAGGAGGAGCTCGGGCAGCTGCTCGGGGTGGCGGCGACCAGACTCGCGGCGGCCGGGGTCGCCGTGCACTGGCCCCGGGACCTGGCCCAGGACCTGACCGCCGCGGCGGTGGTCCGGCCCGCCCCCGGCTCGGCCACCGACGGCACCGGCTTCTTCGAGAGCGAGGAACTGCTCCAGTTCCGCTGGCAGCTGGCGCTCGGCGGCGACCCGCTCAGCGACGCCGAGATGGACGCCCTCGCCGAGGCCCACCGCCCGGTCGTGCGGCTGCGGGACCGCTGGGTGCTCGTCGACCCCGCCCTCGTCCGCAAGGCACGCCGGCGCGAGCTGGGCGTGCTCGATCCGGTCGACGCGCTCTCCGTGGCGCTCACCGGCGAGGCCGAGGTGGACGGCGAGCGGGTCGAGGCGGTCCCCGTCGGCGCCCTCGCCGCCCTGCGCGACCGCCTCACCGCCGGCGTCCGGCCGGCCGAGCCGCCCGCCGGCCTGCACGCCACCCTGCGCGACTACCAGCTGCGGGGCCTGGCCTGGCTCGACCTGATGACCGGCCTGGGCCTCGGCGGCTGCCTCGCCGACGACATGGGCCTCGGCAAGACGATCACCGTCATCGCCCTGCACCTCAAGCGGGCCCGCACCGAGCCGACCCTGGTGGTCTGCCCGGCCTCGCTGCTCGGCAACTGGCAGCGGGAGATCGCCCGGTTCGCGCCCGGCGTCCCGGTCCGCCGCTTCCACGGGCCCGACCGCACCCTGGACGGCCTCGACGGCGGCTTCGTCCTCACCACGTACGGCACCATGCGCGCCACCGCGCCCCGGCTCGCCGGACAGCCCTGGGGCATGGTCGTGGCCGACGAGGCACAGCACGTCAAGAACCCCTACTCGGCCACCGCGAAGGCCCTGCGCACCATCCCCACCTCCGCGCGCGTCGCGCTCACCGGCACCCCCGTGGAGAACAACCTCTCCGAGCTGTGGGCCCTCCTCGACTGGACCACCCCCGGCCTGCTCGGCCCGCTCAAGTCCTTCCGCGCCCGGCACGCGCGCGCCGTGGAGAACGGCGAGGACGACGAGGCCGTGGCGCGCCTTGCCCGACTGGTCCGGCCCTTCCTCCTGCGCCGCCGCAAGTCCGACCCCGGGATCGTCCCCGAACTCCCGCCCAAGACCGAGACCGACCACCCCGTCCCGCTCACCCGCGAACAGGCCGCGCTCTACGAGGCCGTGGTGCGCGAATCACTGCTCGCCATCGAGACGGCCGACGGTATTGCGCGCCGCGGCCTGGTGCTCAAGCTGCTCGGCGCGCTGAAGCAGATCTGCGACCACCCCGGCCTGTACCTCAAGGAGGAGCAGTCCCGCATCGAGGGCCTGGCCACCCGATCCGGGAAACTCGCCCTGCTCGACGAGCTGCTGGACACCGTGCTCGCCGAGGACGGGTCGGTGCTCGTCTTCACGCAGTACGTCGGCATGGCCCGCATGATCACCGCACACCTGCGGGCCCGCGCGGTCCCGGTCGACCTGCTGCACGGCGGCACCCCGGTGCCGGAGCGGGAGCGCATGGTGGACCGCTTCCAGAGCGGCGCCACCCCGGTCCTCGTCCTCTCCCTCAAGGCCGCGGGCACCGGCCTCAACCTCACCCGGGCCGGTCATGTCGTCCACTTCGACCGCTGGTGGAACCCGGCGGTGGAGGAACAGGCCACCGACCGCGCGTACCGCATCGGCCAGACCCAGCCGGTCCAGGTGCACCGCCTGGTCACCGAGGGCACCGTCGAGGACCGCATCGCGGAGATGCTGGAGGCGAAGCGCGCCCTCGCCGACGCGATCCTCGGCTCCGGCGAGGCGGCCCTGACCGAACTGACGGATCGTGAGCTGTCCGACCTGGTCTCGCTGCGGAGGACGTCGTGAGCGGCGCGGGCGAGGAGCGGCCGGGGGACGCGGCACGGCGGGCGCTGCGGGCGGCGCGGGCGCGCGAGGCGGAGACCGGGGGCGACGGGGTGGCCCCGGACCAGGGCGCGGGAGAGCCGGCGCCCAGGCCGGGGGACGCCGCGCGGCTGGCGCTGCGGGCCGCCGCCGCGAAGGAGGCGGAGCAGCCGGACGCCGACCCCGGGTCCGAGCCGGGTGCCGCCACCGCGCCGGACGCGCGAACCGACCGGGCCGACACCGGCGCCTCCGGCGCCGGCCGGCCGGGCGGTCGCCCCGGTGACGTCGCGCGGGCGGCGTTGCGGGCCGCCCGCGCGGAGGCGAGGCGGGCCGAGGAGGCGGCCGTGGCGGAAGCCGCACAGGAGTCACTGGGCCGCCCGATACGGCGGCCGTCCCCGTCCCCGTCCTCGCCTTCGGCGGCCCCCGCGCGCACCGCCCGTGACCTGAAGCAGTTCCTGGCGACCGCCTTCCGGATGCCGAGGGACGCGTCCGAGCCCCATGAGACGGCCGAGCCGACCGCTCACGAGACCGAGCCCTTTCGTTCCGGGCATGAGCCGACTCGTTCCGGGCGTGCGCCGACTCGTTCCGAGGTCGAGCCGACTCGTTCCGAGCGTGCGCCGATTCGTTCTGAGGGCGAGTCGGTTCGCTCCGGGCGTGAGCCGTTGCGTTCTGAGGTCGAGCCGACTCGTTCCGGGCGTGCGCCGACTCGTTCCGAGGTCGAGCCGGTGCGCTCCGGGCGTGAGCCGTTGCGTTCTGAGGTCGAGCCGACTGGTCCCGGGCGGGAGCCGATTCGTTCTGAGGTCGAGCCGGTTCGCTCCGGGCGTGAGCCGTTGCGTCCCGCAGTCGAGCCGATTCGTCCCGAGGTCGAGTCCACTCGGCCCGACCCCGACCCCGACCCCGACCCCGACCCCGACCCCGAGTTCGGGTTCGGGTTCGGGTTGGAGTCAGAGGCTCCCGGGCCCGGTCCCCGGCCCGCCGCGGCTGCCGTCGGCCGCTCCGAGCCGGCGCCCCGCCTCCCGCGCACCATGGCCACCCCGCACCGCGACAGCGAACTGCGCCGCACCTTCCCCTCCCTCCCGTCCCGTGCGTCCGCCGACTCCGGCTTCGCCGCGACCTGGTGGGGCAATGCCTGGGTGCGGGCGCTCGAAGAAGGCGCACTGGACGTGAAGCGGCTGGCCCGCGGGCGGAGTTACGCGGAGCGCGGGCACGTGGACGCCATCACCGTGACCCCGGGACTGGTCCTGGCGTACGTGCAGGGCAGCCGGCCCCGGCCGTACCGCGTGCAGCTGCGGCTGCGCACCTTCGGCGACGACGAGTGGGAGCGGCTGCTGGAGTCCGCCGCCGACCGGCCCGCCGACATCGCCGCGCTGCTCGACAAGGAGCTGCCGCAGACCCTCGCCGACAGCGGGGTGCCGCTGCTGCCGGGGCCCGGCGAGCTCGAACCCCGCTGCAGCTGCCCGGACGTCGGTCACCCCTGCAAGCACGCGGCCGCTCTCTGCTACCAGACCGCGCGGTTGCTGGACGCCGACCCGTTCGTGCTGCTCCTGCTGCGTGGCCGCGGGGAGCGCGAGGTGCTGGACGCGCTGTCCCGGCGCAGCGCCGCCCGGGCGGCCCGGGAGCGGCGGCCGGCCGCGCTGCCCGGCGTCCGGGCCACCGAGGCCCTCGTACCGCGCCGGCTCCCGCCGCTGCCGCCTCCGTTGCCGGCACCGGCACATCCCGAGCAGCCACCGGTGTATCCGGGGGTGCCCGGCGGCCCGGACCCGTTCGCGCTGGACCAGCTGGCCACCGACGCGGCAGCCCGCGCCCACGCGCTGCTCACCACCGGGCACGATCCGGTCGGCGACCTGACCCTCTGGCAGGACGCGGTGCGGCTCGCCGCGGCCCGCCCCGGTTCCGGCCTGACCGCGTCCACCCGCGCCCTCTACGCCACCCTCGCGGACGCCGTGGGCCGGACCCCGGGCGACCTGGCCCGCGCGGTCGCCGCCTGGCGGCAGGGTGGCCTCGATGGGCTGGCCGTACTGGAAGAGCCCTGGGACCCGCCGGCCGGCCGCTTCGACCGGGCCCGGCCGCTGCTGCTCGCCGCCGACCTCCCGGCCTTCCGGCCGTGGCGCAACCACCTCACCCACCCCGCCGGCCACCTCCAGCTCCGCTTCGGCCGCGACAGCCTGTGGTACGCCTACGAGTCGGAGCCGGGCCACGACGACTGGTGGCCCCGAGGCACCCCCGACCTGGACCCGGTGGGCGCGCTGACGGGCCTGGGCGCGTCGGACGACGTCTAGCGCCGGGCGGTGCCGTCCGCCGACCGGCCCGGCCCGTCGGCCGGATGCGCGGACGCCACGGGCGGCCCCGTACGGCGGCGGGCGTCAGACCTCCTCGACCGACACGGCGACCGGCGTCCCGGCCTCGATCGTGCGGCTGACCGTGCACAGCCGGTCGTGGGAGACGGCGACCGCCCGGGGCAGGATCGCGCGGGCGCGGTCGCCGGCCGCGCCCTCCGGGAAGGCGACGGAGAAGGCGACCGAGAGGTCCGTCATCCGGTTTCCGTCCTCGTCGCTCACCTTGTGGCCGCTGACGGTGACGGTGAACGCGGTCGGCTCGACGTGACGGCTGGTGGACACGTCGACGTCCGCCGCCGTACAGCCGCCGATCGCGGCGAGCAGCAGTTCGACCGGGGTGAATCCGGTGCCGTCGCCGGTCCCGAAGTCGATCGAGCCGCCGCGGGCGTTCGTGGCGGTGAAACGGCCGGTGCCGGTGCGCTCGACCGTGACGAGGCGCAGGGAGTCTTCGTTCGTGGAGCTCATGGGGACGAACCTAGGGCACCGCCCGTCAGCGCAGGATGTTGACGGCCCGCGCCACCACCAGGACCACCGTCACCAGGGAGACGGTGGACTGCAGCATCATCAGCATCTTGGCCCAGTGCGACAAGGGCATCACGTCGGTCGGGCTGAACGCGGTGGAGTTGGTGAACGACAGGTACAGGTAGTCGAGGAACCCCGGCTCCCAGTCCCGCGGTGCCGTCTCCGGACTCTGCATCTGCACGAAGAGGAAGTCCGCGTACTGGTCCCGGCCGAGGACCCGCGCCATCGGCCCGCCCCGGTCCCACTCCCAGTACCAGAGGGCGAACACGATGACGTTCGTCAGCCAGATGCCCCCGCCGGTCAGCAGCAGCGGCCCGGCGTCGCGGCCCTCGGTGCCGTTCACGAGCCCCGCCACCAGCCGGACCGCCGCCCAGCCGTTGGCCAGGCTGATCGCCCCCATCAGCACCAGGCCCAGCAGCCGCAGCCACCGGGTGCGGGGCTCGACCCGCCGGGGGTTCCCGGCGATGATGCCGGCCAGCAGCACCACCTCCAGGACCGGCAGGGCCCAGTACGGCTGGAAGGCGAGCCGGTGCGGCAGCATCACCTGCAGGGTGATCGCCACCAGTATCACGGCGGTCACCGCCCACCGCGGCTCGCCCTGGGTGGCCCGGCGCCACGCGGGCACCACGTCGTGCTCGCCGCTCTCCAGCAGCCGCTCGATCCTGGCCAGCCGGCTCTCGGCGTCGGACATTCGGTCGCTCATGCTGATGATTGTCCCGAGCCCCGCACCGATCCACCGACCGCCCCGGCCGTCGCCCCACCCGGCCGAGCCCGAGCCGCCGCCTCTTTGCGTTTGTGAGGATGCTGTAGGCGACGGTGAGGAGGGCTTCCGGGCGTCGGAGCCCCTCCCTACGCTCCGGTTCCCATGACAACAGAACACGCGCAGCAGTCTCAGGGGCACGGCGGGCACAGCCGCAGGCGTTTCCTGGCCGCGGGCGGGGGAGTGGTCGCCGGAGCGGTCGGCGCCCTCGGGGCCGCCGGCCGCGCGGTGGCCGCCTCCGGCAAGCGTGTCGCCGTCCTCGGCGGCGGAGTCTCCGGCCTCAGCGCCGCTCATGAACTCGCCGAACGCGGCTACGAGGTCACGGTCTACGAGTACTACGACGCCCTCGGCGGCAAGGCCCGCTCGATGGACGTCCCCGGAACCGGAACGGGCGGCCGCAAGCCGCTACCCGGCGAGCACGGCTTCCGCTTCTTCCCCGGCTTCTACCGGAACCTGCCGGACACCATGCGCCGCATCCCCTTCCCCGGCAACGCGAACGGCGTCCACGGCAACCTCCGGGGCGGCACGGAGGAGTTGTTCGCACGCGGCTCGGGCCGCCCGGACCTGCACTTCCCGCTCCGCCGGGTCACCACCCCGCCCGCCCCCGGCGACCTCACCCCGTCCTGGATCCGCGACCAGGTCCTGTCGGTGCTGGACCTCGGCACGCACCTGCCCGCCCCCGAGGCCGCCTACTTCGCCGACCGCCTGCTGGTCCACCTCACCAGCTGCGACGCCCGCCGCGAGGACCAGTGGGAGAAGGTCGCGTGGTGGGACTTCATCCGGGCCGGCGAGATGAGCCGCGAGTACCAGGTGCTCCTCGGCATCGGCCAGACCCGCAACCTCGTCGCCACCCGCGCCGAGGTCGCCTCCACCCGCACCGTCGGCCGCGTCATCATCGAGGCCCTCATTCTGTGGGGCCTGCTCGGCCGCGGCATGGACGGCGACGCGGACGTCGACCGGGTGCTGAACGCCCCGACCAGCGAGGCCTGGATCGACCCCTGGGAGACCCATCTGCGTTCCCTGGGCGTCGAGTTCGTGCTCGGCACCGAGGCCAGGGAGATCGTGTACGACGGCGGCCGGGTGACCGGCGTACGGGTGGCGGCCCGCGACGGCAGCCGGCCGCGTACCGTCACCGCCGACCACTACGTCTGCGCCCTGCCGGTCGAGCACGCGCGCGCGACCTGGGGTGCGGCCCTGCGCGCCGCCGACCCGCAACTCGGGCGGTGCGACGCGCTGAGCACGGACTGGATGACCGGCGTGATGTTCTACCTGCGCACGCCCACCCCGGTCGTGCACGGCCACATCAACTGCCTCGACTCACCCTGGGCGGTCACCGGAATCGGCCAGACGCAGTTCTGGGACGGACGGGACTTCGCGCGCGACTACGGAGACGGGCAGGCCCACGAGTGCCTGTCCACGATCATCTCCGAGTGGGACAAGCCCGGCATCCTGTTCGGCAGGACCGCCCGGGAGTGCACCAAGGAAGAGATCGTCGCCGAACTGTGGGCCCAGCTGAAGGACGGGCTGAACGACACGGGCAGGACGACGCTCAGGGACGAGGACCGGCTCGGCTGGTTCATGGACCCGGCGGTGACGGGCCTCGGCGGACCCGACCCGCACAACCGCGAACAACTCCTCATCCACCCCACCGGCACCCTCTACCACCGCCCGTCGGCGAGGACGGCGGTGCCGAACCTCTTCCTCGCGGGCGACTACATCCGTACCGACGTGGACCTCGCGACCATGGAGGGCGCCAACGAGTCCGCCCGGCGCGCCGTCAACGCGCTCCTGGACGCCGACGGTTCGGGCGCGGAACGGTGCCGGGTCTGGGAGCTGTTCCGGCCACCCGAGCTGGAGCCCCTGAAGCGCGTCGACGAGGTCCGCTACCGGCTGGGCCTGCCCAACACCTTCGACCTGGGCTGACCGCCGGGTTCAGGCGACCAGGGTCTGCCCGGCCCGGCCCTGGCTCGCCCCGTGCGGAAGGACCGTCGCGTCCGCGCCTTCTCCCCCTTCTCCTGCGAGGAGACGGTCCGCCGCCGCGAGGGCGTCCTCGATCTCGCATGTCCCGGTGGTGACGCACAGCGTGTACGCCACGTCCTTGAGGACGCGCCGCCTCGCGGCCGTGTCGGCTTCGAGTACCCGTACACACGCTTCCGCGTAGCGCGCCAGCAGCCCACGCAGTATCCGCGGATGGGGAGTGATCATGCGAGGAGGCTCCTTGTCGTCGAGCAGCACGTTTCCCGGATGTCCGGCCGCGCCCAATTCATGCGCGACGGCGGATCATCACCGTCTCCGCTCAGTGCCGCGGCCGGTCTCGGCCCGCTCGTAAGAAGTGACCCGGCGCGGTCGGTCCTGCCCGCCGGGGCCCGGAGGGCGTGCCGGTCCTCGCCGACCGGGGAGGTGTCCACGGGCTCGACCACCGGCCGGCCGGGGAGAAGGGAGACGGCGATCAACCCCGGGCCGGGGCGGAACGGATCACGCCGTGGCCTCCGCCAGGCTCGCCTGCACCTTGAGGGCCTTGTCGGCCCCGGTGAGTTCCAGCAGGCGCCGCAGCCGTGCCGACGGCGCGACCACCCGCAGGTCGGTCGTGCGGTGGGCGCTGATCAGCAGGTTCAGGAAGGTCGAGTCGGCGAAACCGACCCCGCGGGCGTCCACCACCACGCGGGCGTAGGTGTCGGCGGCGGTCCGCAACGCCTCCGCCAGCGGTGCGATCGAGGCGGCGTCGTAGGTGCCGTGGGCCACGAACACCCGGGCCCCGTGCGACTCGTACTGGGCCACTCCGGACGTCCTCGGCCGTGAACGCCCGGCCCCGGCTGGACGGTCGCCGTCGGTCCCCGCCGCGCGGCTCGTGCCCCCGGTGTCCCCCGCCGTCCCGTCCTGGGGCGGGCGAAGCGCTCGCGCGGGTGTCTCCGGTGCGTCGGCCCCGGGCTCTGCGGTCGCGCCCTGGCGCTCGGCCTCGTCCCTGACCAGCATCGACAGCAGGGAGGCCACCGTCAGGCCCGCCTCGGCGGGATGGCGCAGCACCCTGCTCGGGTCGATCCGGTAGTGGTTGGAGCGGCCGCTGCGGGTGTGGGAGAGGTAACCGTCCCGTTCCAGGTCCGAGATGATCTTCTGGACCGCGCGCTCGGTGAGCCGGCACCGTGCCGCGATGTCCCGGATCCGCGCGCTGCGATTGTCGGCGATGCTGGCCAGGACGCGCGCGTGACTCGTCACGAACGTCCAGCCGGTATGCGGCTCGGGAACTCCGTCGACTGCCACCATGACCCACATCGTACGGCCGTATTTTCACGCAGGCAAAAACACGAACTGAAGTTCACGTACACCTTGACGGGTCTGGGGGAGCGTACGAGGCTTGATGGGGGCACGAGGAGAGGAGGCGATCATGCTGGAACCGTCCGAGGAAGTGCCGTTCGCGAGCGACGGCGGCGGCCGGGTGACCGTCAGCGTGAGCGGCGAGTTCTGTCTCGACAACAGCCATGAGCTCCGGCGCACCCTGCACGATGCCCTCGCGAGGTCCGCCGAGGGCGTGGACCTGGATCTCGGCGGGATGACGTTCGCGGACTGCAGCGCGCTCAACATCCTGCTGACCGCGCGTGCCCGGGCGGTCGCCGAGGGGAAGACGATCACCGTGACCGCCGTCAGCCCGGCCGTGGAGCGCCTGCTGACCCTGACGGACACCTACGCCCTGTTCTCCGCCCCTGACGGACCGGCCGCATCGGACGCTACCGATCCGCCCGCGGCGGAGGACGGACGTCTCAGGGCCCGGGTGGTCCACCTCCGCCCTGCGACGCGCGGCTGTCCGGACATCGACCTGGCGCGCGGCATCCTCATGGCGACGTTCGGTCTCGGCCGGGACGCGGCGTGGGAGGTACTGGTCGCCACGTCCCGGAACACCGACACCGAACTGCACGACCTCGCCCGGGACGTGCTGACGACCGTCCACGGCGCTTCACTGCCGGATCCCGTCCAGAAGCGGCTCACCGCGGCGGTCGCCGCAGCCCGCAGGGCCGACGGCCGGCCGCACGGCGCCACCCGCACGGAGGGAGCGGCACGGCGGGCGTGCGCATGAGCGCCGGCCCGGTCTCCGGCCTCTGGCGGCTCCGGTCCGAACCGGCCGGCCCGGCCTCCCGAGCCCGTCGGTGCCGGTCAGCTCGGCACGAGCGGGCCGTCGTGGAGGCGGGTGCCCGCCTGTTTGACGCGGTGCAGGACGGGGACGACGTCGACCTGGCGCTCCGCGCCGAGTTGCGCCGACCCTGGTGGTGACGCAGGAGCAGACGCCGTCCACGGTGCCGCAGGCGACCGTCACCAGGAGGTTGACGGACCCGGTGACGGCGGCGGTGAAGGTGCCTTCGGGATGGGAGGAGAGGACTTCGCCGATCGCACTCGGCAGGCCGGGAGGACGTCAGGCCGTGTCAGACCCCGGCGGTACGGGTGGGGCCGGGCCGGTGCGTCGACGCGTGCGCCGCCTGAACGTGGTCCGCGAGGAGACCCGGTCGCGAGAGGAACGGTGAGTGCGAGGGGTCGATCTCCACGACCGTCGTCGGCCGGGCGGACAGGGCATCGATCTCCTGGACCATGAGCCGCTGCAACCTGGTCCGTATCGCGTTGTCCCTCGTGCAGACGACGTTGCTGTGCGGGATCGCACCGTACCGTTCGGCGGTCACCGTGACCGGTTCGAAGGCGACTCCGGCAGGCGCGTCCGCGGTCAGCGGCGACAACGCCGCCTGGGCGGTCGTCTCGTCGTCGTCGTTGCAGGACGCCTCCCGGACGGCGGCGCGACGCTCGTGGGCGCAGTTCAAGAACGGCCGGATCACCGTTCTGGTGGCGACCGGTGTCGCGGCCCGTGGCCTGCACGTCGACGACCCCGATCTCGTGGTCGACGCCGCCCCGCCCTGGCCACGGGATCGACAACCCTCGGACCGGACCGAAGCCGTCCTGTGCGCCTCACCTACGGAGTCGACGCCTTTGGCGGCGAGAGGGATACCCGCCGAAACGGAGCAGGATGACGTTGCCGGTGCCTCGCACCGCGCCCAGCATGACAAGCTGTGCTTGCTCACCCCCGAACCCAGGAGGCCACCATGACCGCAGAGCCCGTAGCTACGGAAGGTTCGGAGCCGGCCGCCCCCGAGACGTCCCCTCTGGAGCCGGACAGCGACGGCAACTACGACCTCAAGCGCAAGTTCCGCGAAGCCCTGGCGCGCAAGCGCGGTGCGCAGGCGGACGCCGCTGATACGGCCGCCAAGTCCGATGCGTCGAAGGTGCGTTCGGCGCACGGCCCGGCAGCGAGCCAGCGGTCGTTCAGGCGCAAGAGCGGCGGCTGAGTCGATGAGTCCCGCGATCTGACCGCTTCACCGGCACTCGCGCCATGAGTGGACGCCGTCCGATCTGGTGCAACACCTGGGCGGGGTGCACGGCTGCTGTGTCACCGGTTCCTCCCGCGGCTTCGGCCGCGAGTTCACGCGGGCGGCCCTGCAGCGCGGCGAGAGGGCCGTCGCCCGCAACACCGACTCCCTCGCGGACCTGCCGGCCGCCCACGGCGAGGGGATCCGCCTCGTCGAGTCCGGCGGCTCCGCCACCGACCGGTCCGGGCGTGCCCGACCCCGGTGCCGGCGGGGCCGCGGCCGGCACCGGGGACGGTGCTGCCGCGCCGGGGCTCAGGCGTCGATGATGACGGGAATGATGAGGGGCCTGCGGCGGTGGGTGCGGAACGCCCAGTTCGCCACGGCGCGGGCGACGAGTTGTTCGAGTTGGCGCGCGTCCCCGACGCCTTCCTCGGCCGCGTTGGCCAGGGTCTTCTCGATGACGGGAATGACGGGCTCGAAGGTGGTGTCGTCGTGGACGAAGCCGCGGGCCAGGAAGTCGGGGGCCTCGGCGAGGGCGCCGGTGTCCGCGTCGACGATCGCCACCACCGTGACCACGCCTTCCTCCGCGAGGGTGAGTCGGTCCTTGAGGGACGCCTCGGTGGCGCCGCCGACTTCCATGCCGTCCACGTAGACGTTGCCGGCGGGGACCTTGCCTGTGATGGATGCGCGTCCGTCCACCAGGTCGACGACGACGCCGTCCTCGGCGATGACGACCCGTTCGGGGTCGACGCCGGTACGGATGGCGAGGTCGGCGTTGGCCCGCAGGTGGCGCCATTCGCCGTGCACGGGCATGACATTGCGGGGCTTGACGATGTTGTAGCAGTAGACGAGTTCGCCGGCGCTGGCATGCCCGGAGACGTGCACCTTCGCGTTGCCCTTGTGGACCACGTGGGCACCCCACCGGGTGAGTCCGTTGATCACCCGGTAGATGGCGTTCTCGTTGCCGGGGATGAGGGAGCTGGCGAGCAGGACGGTGTCGCCCTCGCCGATGCGGATCTGGTGGTCGCGGTTGGCCATCCGTGACAGCGCGGCCATGGGCTCGCCCTGGGAGCCGGTGCACACCAGAGTGATCTTGTGGTCCGGGAGCTTCTCCAGCTCCTTCGTGTTCACGACCAGACCGGAGGGGACCTTCAGATATCCCAGGTCACGGGCGATGCCCATGTTGCGGACCATCGACCGGCCGACGAAGGCGACCTTGCGGCCGTGCTGGTGGGCGGCGTCCAGGACCTGCTGGATGCGGTGCACGTGGCTGGCGAAGCTGGAGACGATGACCCGGCGCGGCGCAGTACGCATCACCTGCTCGATCGCCGGGTTCAGCTCACGCTCGGACGTGGTGAAGCCGGGTACTTCGGCATTGGTGGAATCGGTGAGGAACAGGTCCACGCCCTCCTCGCCGAGGCGGGCGAAGGCGCGCAGATCGGTGATGCGGTCGTCGAGCGGGAACTGGTCCATCTTGAAGTCGCCGGTGTGCAGCACCATCCCGGCCCGGGTGCGGATCGCGACCGCGAGACTGTCGGGGATGGAGTGGTTGACCGCCACGAACTCGCAGTCGAAGGGCCCGAAGCCACGCCGGTCGCCCTCCCGCACCCGAACCGTGCGCGGCCGGATTCCGTGTTCCTTGAGTTTGGCCTCCAGGAATGCCAGAGTCAGCTTGGAGCCGACGACGGGAATGTCGGACCGCTCGCGCAGCAGGTACGGCACACCGCCGATGTGGTCCTCGTGGCCGTGGGTGAGGACCATGGCCACGATGTCGTCCAGCCGGTCCCGGATCGAGGTGAAGTCCGGCAGGATCACGTCCACGCCGGGCTGGGTCTCCTCGGGGAACAGCACGCCGCAGTCGACGACGAGCAGCTTGCCCGCGTGCTCGAAGACGGTCATGTTGCGGCCGATCTCACCCAGGCCGCCCAGGGCGACGACCCGCAGCCCTCCTTCGGGCAGGGGAGGGGCGGCTTTGAGGTCGGGGTGTGGATGACTCATACCCTGACGGTACCCGGAGAGCGGGACAGAGTGATCCATTGCCTGTGCGGTCCAACGAGCGCTCGACATGATCGGCCGCCGAAGACGTACTGGCGCTCAGGTCGGCTTCCGTCTCATCCGCCTGCTGCCTGCTGCCTGCTGCCTGCTGCCTGCTGCCCGCTGCCCGCTGCCCCGGCCCCGAGACGAGAGGGCAGTTGCGGCCGCAGCGACCGCCAGGGTGGCTTCGCGGGTCGCGCAGACGGTGAGCACCCCGCCCGTGATCACGGCGAGGATGCAGGGCGAACCGACGGCTCGGGCATGTGCTCACGGCCGCTGAAGCATCGAGGTTGAACACGATGTCGACCTGCGCGGTCCGTTGTCGTCGGCCGAGGGCGAGGCCGGAGTCCCGGGCCCGAGGACGGTGAGGGCGTGGCTCCAGCCGCCGGGCCAGGCGAACGGGTCGAGGATGATCCGTCTCACGAGGCCAACCCGAAATCATCCCGGACCGGCTCGGCTTTGCCACGTCAGGCCCAGGGAGAGGAGCCGTCGACCGCCTCGTTCGCCGGCTCCTGCGCAGTGGTTCGGGGCCGGCGCCGGCGGCGGGCGGCCGATTCGGCGGCGGTGACGTGGCCGGTCGGGCCCGGGCGAGCGGTTCTCGGGAGCGGAGCAGGTACGCCTGCGCGAGCGGCCGACCCGCCGCACGAGGGCATTCCCCGGTGCGAAATACTCTCCCGATGGGTTCACGTACTTTCCCGGTCAGCCAGCCGATCACGATACGGCGGGCCGTCGCGCGGGATGCCAAACGGCTCACGCGGCTCGTGCGTGGCTCAGGCGCCTACGAAGGTAAGTACGCAGCCGCAGTCGCGGGCTACCGGGTCGGTCCTGATTACATAGAGGCCCACCGCACCTTTGTGGCCGTCGGTGCCGACGAGCACGGAGGCCGGGTCCTCGGGTTCTACTCGCTCGTCCTCGCTCCACCGGAGCTCGACCTGCTGTTCGTCGCCGACGAAGCGCAAGGCCGGGGTATTGGACGGCTGCTCGTCGCGCACATGCAGTCCGAGGCGCGTGCCGCAGGGCTCGACCGTGTCAAGGTCGTGTCGCACGTTCCTGCGGAGAACTTCTACCACCGGGTCGGTGCGGTCCGGACGGGGACCGCGTTGGCGAACCCGCCCGTCGTGCCGTGGGACCGTCCCGAATTCGAGTTCTGCATTCCTTCGGAATGACGCGGTGTGCCGGTTCGCGGGGCACCGGCTTCACCTCCATGGTGGCCGGCGTGCAGGAGCCGCCGGACGCCGCGCGCTCCGTCGGCCGGGCCCTGGCAGGGGGATCGTCTGCGCCGGGCGGCCTCTCCCGGCGACTCCCTCGCCTCCGGCACTCCCAGGCCCTCGAAAACGCGTCCACCTCAGCTCGCTCCACACACGATCGGGGTCGGCCGCGTGAATACGTGATGTGACAGACCCTGACCTGCGAGAGGAAGGGGCCGCAGACCACCGCCGGCGCGGCAGGGGGTGACGCCTTGCCGGTGCGGCCATCAGCGCAGGGCGAAGCACTCATAGCTCCTGCCCCGTGGGGCTTGGCCGGATGACGACATCGGCGACGTGGCCGTGAGTTGAGTTGCCAAGGCAAAGGAGTCCCCCGTCTGCTTGCCCACTGGGCAGCGGTGCCCGACCCGCGCCGCGGCCGGGGACGCCGCCCCCTTCGTTGTAGCCTCGGCAGCGTGTGTGGTCCTCGCCGGCGCGAAGTCCCTGGCCGCGACCGCCGAACGGGCCGCCGAAGCCCCCGCCCACCTGCTGGTCCGACTCGGCGGGCCGTGCCGTGAACCGGACAGGTCCGGCCGTCCCGGCCGGGGCCGCCATCCGGCGCGTGCCCAGAGAACCGACGGTGACGCACTGGGCGCGGCCATCGATGCCCGGTCGGCCAACGGGCGCGCAACGGTGTGGCCGAGCAAACCGGGCCGAGGACGCCTGGCCATCGGCGCCCACCGTCGACCGAGTGCAGCAACATCGCCGCGGCCTGCGCACGCACTCCCACGACGCCCCCGGCCACCCTCGGCATCGCCTGATCATCCCGGACGCACCGCGATAACGACGCAGCCCCCGCGTCGGCAACGGCGACTGCTGCAACCACTGGGCCTTCTGCACCCGCCGCGGGCACGATCGCCGCCGCCCACCCCCGACCAGAAGCGATACACCCTCATTGGCTGATCAGGAATTTCGCTGCAGGACGCTGCGCCACGCGCGGAATTGCCGTTCTCTTGCCTGTCTGTTGCCTCGTTGCCGGGCGGGGCCGTGTGCGCATACTTCGGCAGGCCGGACTGGGGGGATCGCGTTGGGCAGGCTGCTTGTCGTACCCGTACATCTGGACGCGCTGTGCCTGGCGGGGGAGCGTCAGGTCACGGAGCCTTTCACCGACTTCACGCGGTTGCCGTACAGGGACCCCGCCGACGGGCACGACCATCAGGCGGACATGCCGTACGTCAGCGAGACGCTGTTGTCGGTGCCGTTCCAGGACCAGGGCTTCCGGCTGAAGGCGGGTGTCCATCTGCACTGGTCGCTGCCCGACGCGCTGACCCGGCTGGCACCGTCGCAGGATGCGGCGGGCGCGGCGCCGGTGGTGCCCAACCGGTGGCTGGTGACCCGCAGCGCAGGCGGTGCCGTGGCGCAGCAGTGGGTGGTCGAGAGCGACTTCCTGGCCGAGGACAACGCCGGCGGAGTGCCCTACCCGTACATTGCGGACCAGATGGACGGGCCCGAGCAACTGCCGTACCGGCTGCTGGGTCGCCGGATGCCGCTGACCGCATGGCAGCCGGCGGGGCGGGCCGGCTCGGCCGACCCGGCCGAACGGGCACGGTATCTGCGGGCGCTGACGGCGGTGGGCTACGGGGAGCCGACCTTCGCGTCGTTCTATCCCCACTGCCACAGCGTGTTCGGGCTGCACGACCCGGAGTTCCAGGGGGTACCGCCACAGGACGTGACGTACGACGTGCTGGGCTGGTACGAGGACCCGGGCCAGGACGAGCTGGCGGCCGCGCTCGGGGCGCCACGAGATGCCGGGACCGGCTGGCCCGACGTGCTGCGCGCCACCTTCGGCTGGACGTCACCGGTGGACAGCGGCGCCGCGCCGGACCGGATGGTGTGTTGGGGGCGCATCGCGTTCGCGCCCGGAGCGGGAGAGCCTCAGGACACCACGGGTGACGACACCGGGGTGTGGGTCGGCAACACCCCGACGGAGGCACTGGCGGCCCATCTGGGCGCCGTACTCGGCGACACCGGGATGGCGCCTGACGACCTGGAGAACCTGTTGGAGGCGCTGGCCTTCGCCGAGGAACTGGAGTCGGCGCCGCTGGACGTCGGCCTGAAGCTGCTGGAGGCCCGGCACGCCGACACCTTCCGAGCCGTGCCGTCCGGGAACCTGTGGACCGTGACGGACGACCGGGCCGGCCAGGGCGCGGACGCCGACCTGACCGGCCTGCCGCGGGCCGCCGGGACCGCGCTGAACAACCTGAACGTCGCACAGGCGGCCTGCGACCGGGCGGGCGCCGAACTCACCGGACTTCGCCAGGAGTTGTACGCCGACTGGTACCGCTACATGCTGTGCGTCTACCCGCCGGACACCACTCGCGACAGCTACCCGAACCCCGACCAGGTGCTCTTCCACCTGAGTCGCCAGGCCGCCCTCGTCACCCGCCGCGTCGCCCGCGCCGAGGCCCTGGGCCGGCACCGCGACGCCGCCCGGGCCGCCGCCGAGGCCGTCCTGCCCCACGGCTATCGGCTGCTGCCGGGCCCGGCCCCCCAGTACTATCTGCCGAACGAGCCTGTGGTGCTGCTCACCGGCCCGGCCGCGACCCCCTCCGACCGCTTCGGGCAGGACGGCCTGCTGGAGTGCCAGGTCACCGACGGCGACATCCCCGCCGACGCCGACGCCGTCCGGGCCTTGCGGGACACGGTGACCGCCCTCCCCGCCCTGGCCGCGCTCACCCGTGCCTGGGAGACGCAGCCCTGGCATCCGCTCCTGATGCAGTGGGAGGCGGAGTTCTTCCCGGCGGGCCCGAACGGCAACCTCGACCCGGCCGACCGCGACTTCCACACCGACTTCATCACCGCCGCCTACACACTGCCCGCCGACCAGGCCGAACTGCGCCCCCGGGCGGCCGGCGGGGCGGTGCTGGCCAAGGCCGCCAACGTCTACACCGGCGCCGCCGTACTCTCGCCCTCGGCCCGTCCCCTGCTGGCCGCCCGGATCCTGCGCTACCTGGCCAAGCCGGTGCTGGCCGCGCTGGACGGCACCGTCACCGAGGACGCGTTCACCGCCGACCCGGAGCCGGTCCTGGAGCGTTTCCTGGCGTCCGGCAAGGCCGACCAGCGGGCGGTCACACTGGTCGCCGTCCACCGCCATCTGGCCGCCAACGAACAGAACAACCTCGCCCAGGCGCTCGGCGGCTTCGACGACGCGCTGCTGATGCGCCGGCTCGCCCGCCAGCTGCCGGTCGCCGACCCGCTGGGCTTCCCCGACCACCGCGCGGTGACCGATTCCGAGGTCGCCCCTGCCGTGGCAGGCGAGAGCCGGTACACCCCGCAGCCGCTCAGCGACTTCAACCCCATCAGGGCCGGAGCGATGCGGCTGCTGCGGCTCCGTATGGTCGACACGTTCGGCACCGTACGGGACGTCCCCGTCGAAACCGTCGGAACGACCACCCAGTTACGGGTCGAGGGGCATCCCGGCTGGGTCGACCTGCCGCCCCGGCTCGCCCAGCCGGCCCGGCTGTCGCTGCGCTGGCTGGACGCCGACAGCGACCTGGCCGAGATGAACGACGTCCCCGCCACCTCGCCGGTGTGCGGCTGGCTGCTCGCCAACCATCTCGACGGGAGCGTGGCCGTGCACGCCGCCGACGGGAGCGCGCTCGGGGCGGTCTACGCACTGCCCGGCGACCCGGAGCCCACCGGCATCCCCGCCCTGTGGCAGCCCGCCCCCGGCCGGGCCCCGGTGCCGGTCGACGGTATCGGCAACCCGCATCTGAGGACGGTCGTGGCCCGGCTGCGCGGCTCGGGGCCGGACGGGGTGGCCGCCTTCCTGGGCACCCTGGACCAGGCGCTGGCCGCCGTCGAGCCGGAGGACTACGCCCTGCACCGGAACCGGGCCCTGCTGGTCAGCCGCCCGGTGGCGGTGGTCCGGGCCACGGTGAGCCTGGAACTGGCCGGGCGCCCGGCGGTGCACCAGGACTGGAACGTCTTCCGGCAGGACCTGCGCCGCAGCGGCTGCGAGTCCAACGGCTTCACCCGGGTACGGTTCGCGGTCCGGCTGGGCGACCACGGCCGGCTCGGCGACGGGCTGGTCGGCTACTGGCCCGAGGAACCCGACGGACGACTCGGCCCGGTGCTGCACTCGGTGACCGACGGGGACGAGACCGTGGACGCGGCGTTGTTCCAGGCCATCGACGCCCCGGCCCAGGCGCTGACCATGCTGGTCGATCCGCGCGGCGCCGTGCACGCCTGCTGCGGCATCCTCCCCGCGAAGGCACTGCGTATCCCCGACGCCCACTACCGGGACGCGCTCGCCGCGCTGGAGATCGCCTTCCTCACCGCACCCGTGCTCGGGGACGGCATCGCCGCGGCCCCCGACCTGCCGCTGCCGGACGAGCCGGGCTTCGTCTGGTGCTGGCTGGAGCGGGACGCCCCGTCCGGCACCGGCTGGCTGCGCACCGGCAGCGAGCCGCTGATCGACCGGGCGGCGGTCCTGGCCGCCTTCCCCGACGAGGCGGCCCTGTGGCCGCAGTTGTCCGACGCGGGCTGGCTGGCACCGCTGGACGACGACACCGCCCTGGTCACCCCCGCCGAACAGCGCCCCCCGCTGCCCGCCGCGCTGACCGGCCTTGCCGACGCGCTCACCGCACTCCTGGAACGGCCCGCGCTGGCCCAACCGCGCCAGGACGCCTCCTTCGCCGCCCGGCCCACCGCCCGGGAAGGCTGGCTGACCCTGCGGCCCCGCCCGACGACGAACGCCAACCGACAGTAGGGACGCACACCGCCCATGCCTGCGACGCCGCCGCTCCCGGACCCCGCCCCCCGCATCACCCTCACCCTCGGCCTGGACGAGACCAACCTGCTCCTCGAAGCACTGGGCCAGCTGCCTTTCGCCCGCGTCTACCAGCTCATCGCCGCCATCCAGGAGCAGGCCCACAAGCAGCTCGCCAACCAACCGGCCGACGGGGGGACCCTGGCATGACGACCGCCGATCTCATCCTGCACTGGCACCTCGACGAGGTCCTCGCCGAAGACGGCGTCGTCGACGCCTCGGACAACCACCTCAACGGCACCCCCGAGGGCGCCCCCAAGAGCCTCCCCGACGAACGCTTCGGCAGCTGCCTGGCCCTGGACGGTGCCGCGGACGCCCTGACCCTGGCCGCGACCCCCAGATTGGCGCTGCCCGCGGGCTACACCGTCGAGGCCTGGATCAACCCCGGCCACTTTCCCGCCAACGTGGCCGGGATCGCCGCGACCTCCGCCCAGGTCTTCGCCCTCGCCCTCGCCGCCGACGGCTCCGTCGACCACGTCAGCGCCGCAGGAGCCGCCACCGTGACCGCCCCGCCCGGCTCCGTACCGCCCGGCGTGTGGACGCACGTGGCCGCCACCTCCGACGGGCAGGCGGCGCGTACGTACATCAACGGCACTCTCGTCGCCGAACGCCCGCTGCCCACCACGGCCGGCGCCGGGCCGACCGCCGACGCCCTGGTCGCCGGGCGCCTCGTCCAGGGCCCCACCGGTTACTACGACGGGCGCCTCGTCCACATCAGGCTCTACGACGGCCCGCTCACCGAGACCGAGATCGGGCTCGACATGGCCGAGGACGAGGCGGAACTGGCCGCGTTCGTCCGTAGCCACCCGGTCGACTTCGAACTCGCCAACGTGGACCAGCACCCGGTCCTGTACATCGACGACGGACTCTCCGGCCAGCCGATGACGCTGACCGTGAGCAACACCTCCCGGCAGGAGATCACCCTCCGCCCGCTCACCGGTCCCGTCTCGGCCGACAACCACCACCTGGCACTGCGGTTCCGCCCGCAGACCCTCGCCGCCACCCCCGAGCCGGTACTGACCGCCCCCGGCTGGCAGCTGCTCCGTGCCCCCGACATCAGCTCCGGCGGCGACACCCTCTACTTCCTGTGCACCGGCCCTGTCCCGCTCCGCCCCGGCGCCCGCCTCACCCTGCCCCTGACGGGCATGAACGCCGACGGCCGCGGCGGCACCCGCGGCACCCGCGTCGAACTCGGGTACCAGCAGCTGACCTTCACCGGCGAGACCGACGAACTCACCGGCTCCCGGCTCCAGTTCCTGGACATCGTCAACCACCTCGGCCGCACCGACATCCCGCTGCACGCCGCCTGCTCCGGCGGTAACCGGGTGCTCAGCGACGGATCCACACCCAACACCCTGCGAGTGCGCATCGCCAACGCCTCCCACGACCAGCCCATCACCCTCACCGGCACCGGCGACAGCGCCGACGGGGCGGACGGCGCCTCCGCCATCGTCGTCGCCCTCGACGTCGAGCACGCCGGAGAGTCCACGGACTGGGCCCTCCTCACGGCCGGCGCCGCACCCGCCGCCAACCTCGCCGTCACGGGCACCTCGGATACCGTCGCGCTTCCCGTCACCGCTTTCCCCCAGCCCGTCCGGGAGATCGGCGCCCAGAGCCTCCAGTGGAAACTGACCGTGCCCCGCACGGTTTCCGTGCCGCCCACGGGCTGGCTCGAACTGACCCTGGGCGGCATCGTCGCGCCCGCCTCCCTGGGCCAGTCCCAGGTGTACGTCAACTACGTCAACGTACCCGGCTACGCCGACGCCGCCACCGCCGTCTCCGTGGAGAAGTCGCCACTGCTCTTCGCCGGCCAGCGCGCCGGACTCGGCACCACGACCCCGCAGGCCAAGCTGCAGATCATCGACGCCCCCGACGGCCCCAACAGCGGCAGCCTCATCCTAGGCCCCACCGACGGCACCAACTCCAACCTGCGGATGGGCTACGACACCGCCTACAGCTGGATCCAGTCGCACGGCATCAAGCCGCTGGCCCTCAACCCCATCGGCAACAACGTGGGCATCGGCACCACCGCGCCGCCCAACCCGCTCACCGTCGCGGCCGCCTCCGCCCACCTCCAGCTGCGCCGCGACATCGTGAACGCGCCGGCCGGCAACCTGCTCTTCCTGGAACTCTTCCAGGCCCAGTCGACCACCCAGACCAACCCCAGCATCCGCTTCCACCAGTCGAACTCCTTCTGGCACCGCATCGAGGCCCGCCCCGAGGGCTTCCACCTCAAGACCGGCGACCTGACCAGCGACGCCCTCGTGGACCTCTACGCATCCACGGTGTACGCCCAGCAACTCAACCTGGCCGGACTGCTGTTGCGTCTGCACGACGCGGAGGTCCTCAACCAGTTGTCGTCCGGCGAACTCCAGGTCGAGCTGTACGACGTCCCGCACAGCCGCAGCGGGGGCACCTGGACGCTGAGGCTGGTGGGGCAGTGACCACTGACACCGGAGGCATCGAGGGCGGTCCCCGGGAACGCAAGGGACCCGCGAAGAAGAAGCGCAAGATGGACAGGGCGGAGGACCTGGAGGACCGCGAGGAGACCATGCGCGTGGAGATGGCGCACTGGGCCACCGACATCGCGGACTTGAAGAAGACGGCCACGACGGTGCCCGATGTCAAGCTCGGATCCATGACGGTGAGCTTCGTCAACGTGGGCCAGGGCGACTGCACACTGGTCGTCACACCGTCAGGGCGCCGTTTTCTGATCGACTGCGGATTCGACCCCGTGAGCACCAGTACGGGCCAGGCAGAGACGTACAACGGGATCAAGAACGGCCTGATCGACGATGCCGTCCGGTCGGCCGGGTTCCTGAAGGACACCGCGATCCTGCACACGCTGGTCCTCACCCACGCCGACAAGGACCACAACTCGCGCATCGCGGAAGCCCTCGTCGGGTGCACGATCTACCACGTCTACCACAGCGGCAACTACGGCAAGTACCTGCGGAAGACGCGGGAGTTGGTCATCGACGCAACCACTCCCGAACCTTCGGTCGACGACGGGACCATCGACCCCAACGCCACCGAGGAGGAGCTGCCCATCAAACAGATCGTCTGTTGCTGGACGAACAAGGACGATCACAAGGCGGGCACGCAGACAGCCCAGATCCTGCTGCAGAGCAAGCCGGTCGCCAACTACGGAACGGACGCTGACAGCATCGACTTCCCCGTCACAGGCGGCATCCGCATCTGGCGCGAGGAGAAGTGCACGGTGACCGTGCTCGCCGCTGGTGTGGAGCCCAAGTCCTATACCGCCATCCAGGACGCCGAGGGCGTGTCGATCCAGGACGGCTCGGGCGCGGAGAACGTCAAGAACACCGGCAGCGTCGTCACACTGTTCCAGGCGTTCTCCGGCGCGGACACCAAGAAGGTACTGATCTGCGGTGACACGACCCGCAGTACGGAGCAGTACCTGCTGGACACCCACGCGGACGCCATCAAGGACGTCGATCTCCTGCTGGTGCCGCACCACGGCAGCGCCACCTCCTCCTCCGCCCCGGACTTCATCGCCCAGGTGAACCCGAAGAACGCGGTCATCAGCGCGGGCGGCCGGCTGAGCCAGTACTTCCACCCCAGGTGGGCGACCGTCAAGCGGTATCTGGAGCACTTCGTCACCGCGAAGACCACCCCCGTCGCCCCGCACACCGTCGTCTGCTGGGCCACCAAGGAGGAGGCCAGGCCGAAACCTCCCGACGAGGAGGAGCAGAAACGGCTCGGGATCACCGCGCTGAAAGACATCGAGGGCCCGGATCCGGGCTGCTTCGAGATCACGATCACCTACCCGCTGTACATGACCCCGATCGGGGCTCTCCTCACGGACGGGAAGGGATGACCGGCCATGACACCCGATGAACTGCGCGGCGCGGTCACCGTCACGGACGGCCGTGTCGACCTCGCCCTCGACACGCTGGTCGGTGGGCCGGCGGCGGTGTTCCTCGGGCGCTTCCTGGCCGCCGGCCGGCTGGTGCTGCGGGAAGCCTCCCGTACCGACACCTCCGACGGCGTGACCGTGTCCGGCACCGGAGACGCCGCCCCCTTCCGAGGCATGGTGGTCACCGCGGCCCTGACCGCCGACGGAAGCGGCCAGGTGGCGGCGGTCGTCGACGGCGACGGCGACGAGTCGTGGTCGTTCGTGGGCAATCTCCCGGGCCTCGCGGGCACCGTCTTCGACGGCATGTCCTTCCGGCAGCCGAAACTACGCGTCGACACGGCCGCCATCGCCCTGGCCGAGGGCACCGAGCCGGGCAGCGGCTCGGCCTCCTTCACCGGCACCCTGGTGATCGGCACCCGGCTCGCCCTGCTCGACCTGGTCTTCGCCGGCACCGAGCACGCCATCGACGGCACCGTGCGCATGGTCTCCGGGCTGCCCGGGGCCGACGCGGTGACAGGCACCGTCCCCGACCTCGTGCTCAACGGGCCGACCGGCGGCAGCGCCGACCTCGGCCTCTTCGGCATCGAACAACTCCGCTACGAGATCTACAGCGACCCGCGCTTCAGCTACTACCTGGTCGACTTCGATGTGCTCGCCTCGCTCCGCATCACCGGGGTGATCCCCTTCACCACGGCCGCCGGACGCAACGAGGTCGTCCTGTCGATGGAGGTGGTGGGCGCCGGCGAACGGGTGCTCCTGGAAGCCGACTTCAGCGATGTCGGGCCCATCCGGCTGTCCGACGCCGCGGCCTTGGTCGGCTCCGCCGGGCTGGCCGTACCGGGCGGCTTCGACTTCGACATCACCTCGCCGGTGCGCCTCACCGACCTGGCGCTGCTGCTCACCCCGGGCGCGCCGGACCTGGTGGCCTCGGTCCGGGTCGTAGTGGAGACCCAGGACTCGTGGCCCGTGGTCCCAGGACTGGTGACCCTTCAGGCGGTCGATGCCTCCTTCCGGATCGAGCGGCCGCTGTCGGCCGCCCCTGTGGTGCTCGGCACTCTGACCGGACTGCTCGCCATCGGTGTCAACGGCACCCTTGAGCTCGTCGTCGATTTCGGCTCCCGGACGCTGTCCGGAAACCTGCGGGACGGTGACGGTCCGCTGCACATCCGCGAGGTGTACCAGCACTTCATGGGCGGCGACCCGAGCCACCTGCCCGACATCACCGTCAAGACGTTCGACTTCCTGCTCACCCTGCCAGGAGACGGCCGGCAACTCGCCTACAACGGCACCGTGGACCTCGCGACCGAATGGCAGATCACCGACGCCTTCTCCCTCACCGGGGTCGCCTTCACTTTGGACCACGCGGACTCGGCCACCACGTTCACGGCCGCCGGGGACTTCCTGGTGGGCGGCCTGGCCGTCTACCTCACGGCAGGCTACGACCCCGACCCCGCCAAAGGCTGGACCTTCGCCGGCAGCACCGAGCCGGGCGTACGCATCCCCATCGGTGACCTGGCGGACGACGTCGCCCGGCGGTACGGAACAAGCCTGCCCGCACCGCTTGCCGGGCTGACCGTGCAGAACCTGGGCGCGTCCTTCACCAGCGGGCGGAACAAGCTCCTCCTGACCGCTGAAGTCACCCTCCCCGTCGACCAGTCCACCGCACTCGACCTCACCGTCACCATCGACACCGCCGCACGCCGCTACAGCGGCGACTTCACGGTCACCGTGGACGGCACCGCCTACGCCTTCACGGTCCGGTTCGCCGACAGCCCCGACGCTCAACGGTTCGTCGCCACCTACCGCCACAGCGCCCCCGGCGGACCGGCACCCACCCTCAAACGACTGGTCGGCGCGCTGTCGGCCTCGGCCGCCCAGTACGTACCCGACGGCGTCACCGTCGACCTCAAGGACGTCCTGCTCGCCTTCGACAAGGCCCAGCTCACCGGCGTGTACGTCCTCGGCGCCGACCTTGCCGTCACCGTCGACCTGGCGAACCTGCCCCTCGTAGGCGAGCGGTTCGCCGGCGCCGGCGGGACCTTCGGGGTGGACCCGCTGCGACTGCTGGCCGTGTCGGGGTCGCTGGCCCCGGCCGAAACGGCCGGGCTTAACGCCCTGCTCCCGGCCGAGGTCGCCCCGCTGCCCGCGGACCAGGACCTGGCGGCCGGATTCACCGCCGACGCGGTGCTGAAACTGGGCGAGCTCACCCAGCCGTTGAGCCTGCCGGCGCCCGGAACCGACCAGCCCAAGACCCTTGCCGCAGCCCCCGGGCAGCCGAAGGCGACCGACGACAACGTGGTCTGGTACAAGGTGCAGCGCACCTTCGGACCCGTCACCTTCCAGCGGGTCGGCTTCGCCTACCAGCGCCCGCCCGGCGGCTCCGCCCAACTGGCCTTCCTGCTGGACGCCGCGCTGAACGTGGCCGGGCTGGCGCTGACCCTCGACGGCCTCGCGATCGGCATCGACCTGGGCGACCCGGCCCGCGGGCCGCAGTTCGCGCTGCGCGGGCTCGGGGTGTCGTACAGCTCGGGCGAGGTGGAGATCAACGGCGCGTTCCTCGCCGACACCCTCACCTACCAAGGCCGCCAACTGCCCGCCTACAGCGGCAAGGCGGTGCTGCGGACCAAGACCTTCTCCCTCGGCGCGCTGGGCTCCTACGTCCAACTGCCCGAAGGCCCCTCGCTGTTCGTGTACGCGTTCCTGGACTACCCGATCGGCGGGCCGCCGGTCTTCTTCGTGCAGGGACTGGCCGCCGGATTCGGCTACAACCGGCGCTTCATCGCCCCGGACGTGGCCGACGTCGCGACCTTCCCGCTGATCGCCGAGGCCGCCGGGACGCAGCCGCCGGGGGCGCTCGCCGACGAACTGCGGGCGCTGCAGGACTATCTGCCTCCGTCGGCGGGTGACTTCTTCCTGGCGATCGGCGTGCACTTCAGCTCGTTCCGGATGATCGACTCGGTGCTGCTCCTTTCGGTGGGCTTCGGGCACCGCTTCGAGGTCGACCTGCTGGGTCTGTCCACCCTGGTGCTGCCGTCCCCCGACGCGGTCAAGGCCGGCGCGACACCGCTGGCGCAGGTGCAGTTGGCGCTACGCGCCACCTTCGTGCCGGACGAGGGGTACTTCGCGCTGCGCGCACAACTGACCGAGAACTCCTATCTGCTGTCCCGGGACTGCCGGCTCACCGGCGGGTTCGCGTTCCAGGTGTGGTTCGGCGAGGACCACAACGGCGACTTCGTGCTCAGCGTCGGCGGCTACCACCCGCGCCTCACCGTCCCCACCCACTATCCGGTGGTCCCCAGGCTGGGTTTCACCTGGCAGGTCACACCGCAACTGGCGATGAAGGGGTCGGCGTACTTCGCGCTGACCCCGTCGGCCCTGATGGCGGGCGGCAGCTTCAGCGCGACCTGGCAGGACGGATCGCTCAAGGCGTGGTTCAGCGCGTCGATGGACTTCATGATCGGCTGGAGCCCGTACCACTACCAGGCGGACTTCCTGGCGAGCATCGGGGCGTCGTACACCTTCAGCTTCTTCGGTACGCACACCGTCTCGGCCCAGGTCGGGGCCCAGGTGAGCCTGTGGGGACCGGAGTTCAGCGGGCGGGCCGCGATCGACATCGGTATCTGCTCCTTCACCCTGGCCTTCGGGGCCGGGGACCGGGCCGGGCCCCGGCCGATCGACTGGGCCGCGTTCCGAAAGGCGTTCCTGCCGGCTGCCGACGACGCCGTGGTCACCGTGGTGCTCCGGGGCGGGGCGGCCGGCACCGGTGGCGCGCCCGTCAAGGGCGACCTCGGCAGCGTCAACCCGCTGGAGCTGGTGCTGGGTACCGACTCGGTCATCCCCAGCCATGACGCCTGTCGGGGCCCCGAGCAGGGCGGCCAGGTGCTGGACACCACGGGCGTGGCGACGGCGTTCGGGATCGCGCCGCTGGGCCGGGACCGCCACAACCCGGTGGCGGCCACCCAGCGCATCGAGATCCGCCGGGCCGATGGCAGTCGCGCCGACGACGGCTTCCACTACGAGCCGGTGACCAAGAACCTGCCGGCCGCCATGTGGGGCGACCGGCTGCTGCCGTCCGTGACCGATCCGGCGCTGGTCGACGATCTGCTGACGGGCTACACGATCCGGCCGCTGCCCCCGGTCGAGCCGGCTACGCCGCCGTACCTGCCACGGGATGTGCTGCGCGCCACCACGGCGCTGGACACCCAGCAGAATGCCTACCGCTGGCTGGACCGGCCGCCGTTCGTCCCGGACGGGCGGGACGCGGCGACCCGTCGCCAGGTGATCGCGGACTCCGCCACCGCGCCGGAGACGGCCGCGGTGCGGTCGGCGGTGGCGGCGGCGGTGCTGACCGGTGGAGCCGGTGACGACCCGCTGGACCTCGGAGGGTTCGACGCGGCCGGGTTCCTGGTCGTTCCTCAGGTGGGGGTGGAGCAGTGAACACAACGCCGTCCGACCGGACGTTGTTCGTCGACTACCAGGTGCCCTCGCTGGCCGCCGGGGACTACTCGATCAAGGTCACCCAGACCATCGGCGTCGACCCCAAGGCGTACACGGCGACCCGGACCTTCTCCGTCGCCGGGGAGCGGTTCGCGCTGCCGCCCGAGCTGGTCCGGGCCGTGTTCCCGCCGGACGGCAGCATCGGCGACCACAGCCATGTGCTGCCGCACCTGGTGCTCGGCCGCTCCAGCCTGCCCTGGGAGCGCACTCCGCAGGCGGTACACGGTCAGAGCGCGCCGCTGCCATGGCTGGCGTTGCTGCTGTTCGCCGGGGAGGAGCAGCCCGAGCCGCAGGTCATGTCCCTGTCGGCGGCGACGGGCACCGTTGACGCGTACTTTCCGGCGCCCGCCGGGCTCCCGGCCGGTGACGACCCCAAGGTGACGGTCATCGACGTGCCTCGGGCGCTGCTGGCCGACCTGCTGCCGACCCGCGCCGAACTGCCGCTGCTGGCACACCTGCGGCGCGGTGACGGGGACGTGTCCGACGGCGCGGTGGTGGTCGGCAAGCGGCTGGCGCCGGCCGGCACGTCCAGCACTGTGCACCTGGTCTCGCTGGAGGGGCGGTTCGCGGCGGTTCCGGCAGACGGCGACTTCGACCTCGGCCCCGGCGGGCCGGACTCCCTGGTCCGTCTGGTCTCGCTGGCCGACTGGCGGTTCGCGTGCCTCGACGAGGCGGAGACCTTCGGCCGGCTGGTGGCCGGGCTCACCGACGCCGGCAGCCCGCTGCGGCTGCCGGACAGCGGCGAGCAGCACGCCGACACGTTTCTGCGGCAGGGCTATGTCCCGGTGCGGCACCGGCTGCGCGGCGGCGGCCGGTCGGTGGCCTGGTACCGGGGCCCGTTCGCGATCGGCCCGGCGACCTCCGGCGACCCGGACCAGGGCCCGGCCCGGGCCTCCGACGAACTGCTGCGCTACCACCCGGGCGTGGGCATGTTCGACGTCAGCCATGCCGCGGCCTGGGAGGTCGGGCGGCTGCTGGCGCTGCGCAGCACGGGCTTCGCCGGGGCGTTGTACGAGTGGAAGCGTCGCCGGGATCAGGCGGTGAAGCGCACGGTGGCGGCCGCGCACCCCTTGGCGGTGGCGGACATCGACGACGCGCTCCCGGCGGGCGTCACCGAGTGGCTGACGGGTCTTGCCCGGCTCGACGGTGTCCCCTTCGGGTATCTCGTCCCCGACGAGCGGCTACTGCCGGTGGAGACGGTGCGCTTCTTCCAGCTCGACCAGGAGTGGATGCGCCACCTGGTGGACGGCGCGTACAGCCTCGGCCGGGTGGGCACGGCCGACGCCGAACTCGACGCCGCGCATCCGCTGCCGTTGGAGTACCCCCTGGTCACCGGTGTGCTGATCCGCTCGGACGTGGTCTCCGGCTATCCGGGGCTGCTGGTGGACGGTTACGCCGACGCGGCCGGGACGCAGCCGCTGACACCGGTGCGGGTGGAGCGCCTGGCGCCGAGCGTGCTGCTGTGCCTGTACCAGGGGGACCTGGGCCGTCTCGACATCCACCAGCAGCCGGAATCCCTGCACTTCGGGGTCGAGCCGCAGCCCGGGGGCAGCTTCACCAAGCGGCTGCGGGGCCTGGCCGACACTGCCCCTGACGCCGGTGAGCTGGAGCCCTTGCCGCTCGGTCCGCGCGGCACGGTGCCGGTGCGGCGACTGGCCGACGCGATGGCGGGGCGGCTGGGCGCGGACCCGGCGGTGTTCACGGCGGGGGCGTTGGCCCGGCAGATGACGGAGACGGGTGAGCGGGTCACCTTCCTGCGGGGCTGACCCGCCGCGGTACGTTCACGGGCCGCAGGTCCGGGGCTGGATGGCGGGCCTTCGGCGGCGGCGCCCAGCCCGGCGGCCGAGCCGGGGCGGATCAGGGCGTCCGGTTCCCGCCTGGATCCCGCCGCGCGCTCCTCGCGCCGGGATTCCGGCTGTGACCGCCCGAGCGCACGGACTTTACCCTCACGGTCCCGCCCCCCGGGCGTCCGCCGCCGGGCCCATGTCGATTGCGGACAGCGGAAGCGTCGGGTGCCTCAGAGCGGCCTCGGCGGCGGCACGCAGCGGGAGCGGCAACCTGCCGCACCGTTCGGCGAGGACGGTGGCGCCATGGCCGTCGGCGGCGACCCGGTCCCCGGCGAGGGTGCGCAGCAGGCGCAGCGCGTCGCCGGGCGGCAGCGGACCGAGCCCGATGCGGTGCGCTCCATGCCGGGCGACCAGGTCCGCGAGCCGGCCCCGGCCGGTGGCGAGCACGGGGCAGCGCGGGGTACCGGGGAGCAGCAGCCGTATCTGGTCGGCCGACGCGATATCGTCCAGCACCACCAGGATGCGGCGCCCGGAAAGCAGGGTGCGGTAGCGGGCAGCCCGCTCGTCCGGCGCCTGGGGCATGTCATTGCCGGGTACGCCCAGGGCGCGCAGAAAGGCGGCGAGTATGTCGGTGGTGGCCGGGGCTGCGCCAGGCACGGAGCCACGCAGGTCGGCGTAGAGCTGTCCGTCGGGGAAGGCGTCGCGTACCCGGTGGCCCCAGTGCACGGCCAGGGCGGTCTTGCCGACGCCGGCGGGGCCGGACAGGAAGCAGATCGCGGTGGCGGCGGCCAGGTGGTCGTCCAGGGCCCGTAGTTCGGTGTCGCGACCGGTGAACGCGGGCACGTCGGACAGCAGCTGAGCGGGCACCGCATCGTGAGCCGGTGCCGACAGCGGTTGGGGAGGCGGGACGGCCAGCGCCGTGACGACCAAGCGCCGGGTGCGTGCCCGTCCGACGCGCCCTGCCTCCAGGTTGCGTATCGTGCGCACCGACACGGCGGCCAGTGCGGCGAGTTCCTCCTGTGTGAGCAGGGCCGCCGCACGGCGCGACCGGATCCACAAGGCGAACGCCTCGTCCCCTAACTCAGACTCGCCGGCGTCGAACGGCACCCCGGAACCTCCCCGGAATCTCCCCGAAATCTCCCCTTGTGCGGTCCTGATCGTACGGACAAGAGACCGCTCCGCACCGTGGTTGGGTTGGGCATGGCGTGAGCTTTGAGGATTTGTGCCCGATGCGGGTCGAGCCGTCGATCTCCTGCCCGGCACCCGGCCGCGATCCGGTGACGCGGCCGGGTGCAGGCACCACTGGGATCCGGGCGTTTCGGTGGTGGAGCGCGCGCAGCATGAGGGGACAGCGGGACAGTCCCAGGGCCGTTCTAAAAAACCTTCGCATGATCAGCGCGGCCCCCAGAGCAGTGCCGAACGTGTGCCGGGGGTCGACACCGGACGGCCGGTGGTGCGTCCCTGGCGATCGCCGGGGCCTACGTCCTGGCCGGCCAACTCGCCGGTGCCCGCCGCTCGAGGACGCGCGGTCCGCCGGTGGTGCCGAACTGGTCGAACAGCTACCGCCAGCACCCCGCTCATAGGGGCTGTCGTGACAGATGAGAGGGTCAGGCGGGTGAGTGAGACACCACCGAACACCCTGCAATACCGCTTTGACGGGCCAGAAGACGCTCCGGTCCTGATCCTGGGTCCCTCACTGGGTACCACATGGCACATACCGTAGAAGCCGTCCAGCGCCGTCCATCCAGTCCTGTGCGGGCATATATGTCCAGCTTCGAGATCCTGTGCCGAGAGGGTGTCCACGGGGTTTGTGACTCGCCCGTGACAGCCGGCAGCGTGATGAAGCCCCCGTCGGCGTGCCCGCCGTCGTGGCTGACTTTCGTCGGCTCAGGCACAGACGATCTCCGAGTCGAGGTGCCGCCATCACTGGTGGAAGGCGTGCCCCACGGCCTTGACTCGGTCAAACTCGCGGCCAAGGTCGTTCCGCCGACCCAGGCTTCGCCATCGGCAATGGCCATGCGGGATCGATGCGCGTCGAGTGGTGCATGATCGGGTGCTGGGGGCGGACCAGGGCGGGGGGCGTGGTGTGAGTGTCATGGGTGTGTGGGTCGTCGGGGCGGTGCCTGACGAGCGGATAAAGAATCTACTGTCCGCCGCGGTTCAGACCTCGCCGTCGGCACCGACGTCAACGCACGCTGATGTGACTAGAGGGTTGGCTTGGTGGCGGAGCAAGGCACGGGCGTCTCTGTTCACCTCGTCCAAGACAACTGCTGACAGTTGGGTGGCTGACGAGGACGCCTTCCGGCTGAGCGCATTCTTCGACAGCTGCTATGACGGCTCCGATCCGGTGGAGGCGCTACGCGACGCCGTCATGGACCAGTTCCCGCCCGAGGGAGACGAGGGCCTGTTCGCGGCCGTCGCACGCAAGGCCAGCCCGTTCTCGGCCTTGGCGTACGCGCTCGGTCCCGATGCGGTGTTGCGACTACCGGGCTGGTTTGGGGACTTCCTACTCGACGCCGCACAGGTCCGCGCCCAACTCCCCGCGGCGGAGGAAGCCCTCACCTTGACCGGAACCCAGCGGCGGGACGCGGTCGAGCGAATCCATGCCTGGATGACCGGCTTGGGCGACGATCCGGACCATGACGTCGATGAACTCCTTGACGGCCCACTACGCGTTCTCCGCCATGCTGCCCGTACCGGGCAGGGTGCGGCTGGCCAGGTCCGCTGGTACTGACGCAGTGGAACGCCCCTTGAACCACGGGGGAATCCTGTAAGGCACCGCAGGTCAGCGGCTTCTCAGGCCAGGCGCCATCCGGGTAGCGATCTTCCAAACCGGTGCTCCAGGACCCCCACACGGCGGCGCTTGGCTGGTCCATCGAAACTCCCGCCCAAAATCGCTCCGTAAGGTGTTTGGCGGTCCGGAAGAGCGGGGTGTGGCTCTAAAGTCGCTTGCCCCCGGTGGCTCCGGTGGAGTGGCCGCCCCGCTCTTCGGGACGCCCGGGCCGCTGATTGAGTTGTACGAATCGGTCGCTGTTTACGGAGCTGACGGCGGGGTGTCCTCGGACCGAACCGGCACGCTACCCGAAGCCGAGGAGACGCTCATGACCACGCGGTTGCCACGTTTATGGGTCGGTATCGACGCCAGCAAGGCCACCACTGGTGGGTCGCGGTCGATGACACCGGAACAACGGTCTGGAACAAGAAGATCCGCAACGACGAGTCCGCGCTCATGGCAGGCCTCGCTGAAGTCCTCCGCCTGGCTGACCAGGTGCACTGGCAACTACCCAGCGCCACCAGGATCCGCTCCCGGGTCTAGCGCTCGTGCGCCCGGCACCGAATTGCTGGCTGTCGGTGAGGGATTCGACGGTCCGTACACCACCTTCGCCGAGGACGCCTCACAGCTTCGGACCGGCATCGCACCCCCGCACCTGCCGCATCCCGCTCCCGCGCTCGGCAGAGTCACGCGCCATTGCCTGGCATGAGTGGGCTCACCCGGGGCACCGACGCCTTCCCCGTGTTGGAGACCTTGTCCCCGGTCCATCTGACTGTGATCGGGTCAGTCTCGTCAGGCGGGGTGACGAGCAGGGCCGCCGGTGTGACAGTGGTGACGCCAGTGATCGCTGGGTTGGTGTATGACAGTGTCGACCAAGCGCTGTCTCCCGGGTTGAGCGTCACAGCCCGTTCCGCCTGATCGGTGGCCCGCTCGGGGTTCGGGGTGACGGCCTCACCGGCACCGTTGACGAACGCAACACCAGGGAAACCGTACAGCGTGCAGGTGCGGCGAGATCCGTTGGTCAGAACGACAGCGAAGTTCGACTGCCCGGCTCCGGGACGGTTGGGGCCGAGGGACGCCCTCACCTCGGAGGTATGACAGCGTCTCACCGTCGGTACGGTCGGCGATGGCGCCGCCGTCCCCGTGCCGCCGGACGCGGTCGGTGTCGGCTCGCTGGAGGGACCGGAGGTGCCGTCGGTGACGGACCCCAGGCCGGTGACGGACGGCGTCGGGGACGTGGAGCCGACCTCAGCCGGGCCGCCGTCGGGTGTGTGGCTCGTGCACCCGGTCAGCGCGGCACAACAGGCTAGTGCGGCAAGGAGGGTTCTGCGGTGTGTCACGTTGCTACCTCAAGTATTCACTGACGCCGCAGCAGGTACTTGTGCTGACCGGACAGCACCAGTTCGCCGCGTTGGTTGTGGATGGTGGCCGCGGTGACCACGACACCGTTGTCGCCCTGCGGCTCCAGGCCGGTGACCGTGAGCGCCGGGTACAGGGTGTCCCCGGAGTGCACCTCGGCCAGGAAGGTGCAGGACAGTTCGAGGAAGCTGATGAACACCTCACCGATGAAGTGGGGGAACAGAGTGGCCCCCGGCGCGGTGAAGGCGAGTACCTGCAGCCCGTGCACCACCGGTGCCGAGTGACCATGCCTGAGCGCCCATTCGGCGTCGTAGTGCACCGGGTGGTTGTCCGCGGAGACCGTCTGGAAGGCCGCGGCGTGAGCGTCCGTCAGGGTGCGGCTGGGGGCGCGGAAGACCTCGCCGATGCGGAGGTCCTCGAAGGTCCTGGCCGGGACGACCAGAAACGCGTCGGGGTCGAACGCGGGCGATGCGGCGGCTGCCGCCTGCTGCGTGTCCTGATGCTCCATCACTCTCTCCTCTCGTTCGATGTTGGGAGCTACCGAGTGCTGCGGTAGCTCCGCCCGCTCGTCGTGCGGCGGATCTGATGGCCCAGGGCCCCGCGCCGCCGCACCGCGCCGCCGCACCGGGCAGGTGCGGCGGCACGGGCGGGGCCGGCGGCACGGGCGGGGCCGGCTTATCGGGCGGGGCCGGCTTATCGGGCGGTGTTGATCCGGGCGGCCAGGAGGTTGGGGTCGTCGTTGGTGAAGTAGGCGCCGCTGGCGATGTAGGCCGTGTTGCCCCGTACGGCGAGCGAGGTCGGGTTCTCCAGCCCGTCGGCGCCGGTCAGCACGACGGTGTGGCTGCCGCCCGGCCTGACCAGAGCCACCTCGTTGTCCGCGTTGATCGCGGCCAGGAGGGTGTTGCCGCGGCCGGTGAAGGCGAAGTCGTCGATGTCGACCAGGCCGGTGGCCCGGGTCTCGACGCGGCCGGCGGTGCCGTACCGGGTGACCGGGATGCGCAGCACGGTGCCCTTGTCCAGGTTGGACACCCAGACCGCCCCGTCGTGGATCTTGATGCCGTTGGCTCCGAGGAATCCGGCGGCGGCCAGTTCGGGCGCGGTGGCCCACCGGGTGGGCGCGCCCCCGGTGACGGGCACCCGCCAGACCGTGCCGAGGACCGAGTCGGCTACGTACAACCGGCCTTCGTGCCGGTCAAGGGCCAGGCCGTTGGGCAGGCCGTCGGCGGGGAGTGCGGCGATGCGCTGCGGGGTGCCGCCGGGGCGCAGGCGCCACAGGCCGGTCAGGTCGCTGCTGCCGGTGGCGTACAGGAAGTACAGGGTCCCGTCGTGGGCGCGGACGATCCCGCCGAGGAACGGTGAGGAGAGGGCAGGGGTGCTGGCGCCGACCGGAGGCTGAGGCAGGGTGGCGAGGACGTGCACCCGGCCGTCGGAGTGGATGCGTGCGACCTGGCGGCTGTAGGCGAAGGTGACGACGGCACTGCCGCCGGGCTCCAGGGTGATGTTCTCCGGTCGCTGTCCTTCGGCGATGTCCAGGTGTGCCATGAAGCGCACGTCCGGCTTCGGGGCGGCGGTCGCCGGGCCGGCCGCGGTCATGGCGAGGGCCGCCGCGACGGCCGAGGCCAGGAGGCCGGTGCGCGTTCCTGTCAGGAATCTGGGCATGTGGGCTCTCTTCATCTTTCTTTTTGATCGCAAGTGGTGGGGCTCGGTCGGGTCTCGCCGTTGGGGCCACCGGGGTGCGTCGGGCGCTTGAGACCTCGGCTGCCGGGCGGCGCGGGACGACTGGGCGATCAGCCCACGCACCGTTGTCGCAGTTCGCCGATGCTCTGGACGGAGCTGACGAGTTCGTCGCCGTCGGCCAGGCGTGCGGCGCTTCGCCAGGTCAGGCCCGCCATGAGGAGCGAGGATGGGACCTCGGCCGCAAGGCGACGGTCGCGGCCCCATGTCCTCGTGCGGGATGTCGCCGGTGTGGGCGAGAAGGTGGCCGGTCAGTGGCCGGTGCGGACGGAACGGGCCGCCCGCAGGATCAGGTCGGTGACCGGACCCGGGTCGCTCACGGCCGCCGCGTGCGGGGCTCGGACGGTGATGGTGTGGGCGCGGGCTCGCTCGGCCATCCAGCGCTCGGCGGCCGGCGGGATGTTGCGGTCCTCGGTGGCCACGAGGGCCCAGCTGGGGATCTTCTTCCACGCGGCCGCGGTGGCGGGCTCCTGGAGCGCCGCCAGGGTGATCGGACGCTGTCCCGCAGCCATGACCTGGGCGGTCTGCGTGGGGACACCAGCCGCGAACTGCTTGCGGAACAGGTCCTTCTTGATGACCAGCTCCTCCGCCTGACTGCCGTCGGGCAGCGGGTAGTACTGGGTGGTGGTGGCCTGTCCCAGAGTGCTGCCGGGGAACTTGTCGGTGAGCTTGAGTGCGCTCTCCCCGATGTCGGGGATGAAGGCGGCTATGTAGACCAGCGCTTTGACCTGCGGGGTCCCGGCGGCGGCCTGGCTGATGACCGCTCCGCCGTAGGAGTGCCCCACCAGCACGATCGGACCGGTGACGCTGTCGAGGACGCTGCGGATGTAGGCGGAGTCGCTTGCCAGTCCGCGCAGCGGCAGGGCCGGCGCCAGTACTCGGTGGCCCTGCCGCTGCAGGCGCTCCACGACCGAGCTCCAACTGGAGGCGTCGGCGAACGCGCCGTGGATCAGGACGACGGTGGGTGTGTCCGGGCGCTCGTGCGGATTGCCCGGTCGGTCGGCCGTCGCTGCCGGCGCGGAGTATGCGGCGCCTGCGGTGCCCAGGGCGGCTGCGCCGGCCAGGAGGGACACCGTCACGGTACGGCGTGAGATCGGTGGGTTCATCGTTCGCTCTCTGTAAAAGGGGTGGAGGCGGCCGTGGTGCGACGGCCGCTCGGACGGGCGCGAGCGGGTGCGCGTGGGGTCAGTCGGAGGTGGCCCGTACGGCTTCCTCGATCAGGTCGACGACGCGCTCGGGGTGGGCGAGCATCACCAGGTGGGAGGAGTCGACCTCGACGGTGGTCATGCCGGCCCGCTGGTAGCCGTAGCGCTCCACGTCGGGGTTGATGGTGTGGTCGGACGAGGCGACCAGGCCCCAGGAGGGCTTCGTCTTCCAGGCCGCGGCCGGGGCCGGGTCGGCAAAGGCTTGCGCGGCCAGCGGTCGCTGGGAAACGGCGAGGACGGCGGCGAGCCGCGGGTCGACGTCGGCGGCGAAGATGGCCGGGAACTTCTCGGCCTCCACAGACACGTCGGTGCCGGGGGTGGTCGAACCCTCGATCGGGAAGGGGGTGTAGACCAGTGCGGCGGCGAGGTCACTGTCCGGGAAGCGGCCCTGCAGTTCGCCGAGGCTCTCGTCCTTCTCCAGGGCGTAACCGGCCAGGTACACCAGAGCCTTGACGTTGTCCTCAGTGCCGGCGACCGTGATGACGGCGCCACCGTAGGAGTGGCCCACCAGGACGACCGGACCGGGTATCTGCCGGACGACGGAGGCGACGTAGGCGGCGTCCCCGATCAGACTGCGGTTGGGCACGGCCGGGGCGACCACGTCCAGGCCGCGGGCGATCAGCCGGGGGATGACCTGGGCGTAACTGGAGGCGTCGGCGAAGGCGCCGTGGACGAGGACGACGGTCGGCTTGTCGGAACTGGACATGGGGAAACTCCTTCATCGATTGGCAATGGGTGGTCGGCTGTCGCGCGGCCTGTCGGCCGGGTCGGGGCTGCCTTGGTGTGCCCGTTTGCCGTGGGATGTCGCGGGCCGGCCTCGCATCGGTTGGTGTGCGGTGCGCACTGACCGGGTGGCCGTCGAACGTAGTTGACTCTAGGGACTGCCGGGCGGCGTGTTTGCCTGTCCGCGCCCTGGCTGTGGCCTGTACGTGCCCACGTCGTCGGGCGGGTTCCGGCTGGGCGGCGTTGCCCTGGCACGGAATTGGGCCGGAGCCGCTATCGGCCCCGGCCCACGTTGCACTGCGCTGTTCCCCGGGTTCGGGATGAGGTGCTTGGTCAGCCATTCCAGTCTGTGAGGAAGTCGACGAGTTCCCGGTTGACGACGTCGGGGCGTTCCTCCCGGCAGAGGTGCCCGCACCGGGCGATGGACTCGCCGCGGACGTCGCGCCCCGTGAGTGGTCCCTGCGGTCTGTTCGCCATGACATCCGATCAGAACTTCGGCGTCTGGGGCGGCCGAACCGAGGCCGAGCGCCGCTCCGGGACCGAAGTCAATCGCCGGCACGGCGTCCAGTCCGATGAGAAAGGGCAGGCGTTCATTGGCAGCGCTTATGGGCTCAGCTTGACTCTGTCGGGGATCTTGGAGTTTCTCAGTGCGGCAGCGTGATCAACGGGCATGCTCGGGCTGTTCCGGTGACCGATGGAATCGTCGAGGTGCCCGTTGTCGCTCCGCCCCCGTTCCGGTGAGCAAGTCCCCTCTCTGACCGCACGGATTGCACGGGCGAGCAACCCGGGTGGCACCACGGCGATGTGGGTGAGAGACCGGTTGGACGGGCTGTGGGACGACGAGGACTTCGCCGACTGGTACCCCCGTGACGGGCGACCGGATCTCTCGCCCGCCCAGCTGGCCACCGTATGCGTGCTGCAGTTCCTGCTGGGCTGTCGGCCGCCAGGCCGCCGAGGCGGTCCGCTGCCGCATCGACTTCAAGTACGCCATGGCTATGGAGCTGGACGACCCCGGATTCCACCACAGCGTGCTGGCCGATTTCCGCGGCCGCCTCACCGAGGCCGACCGCGCAGACCGCCTCCTCGACCTCGCCCTGGCCCGCCTCAAGGAGGCCGGTCTCGTGGGCCAACGCACCACGCAGCGCACTGACTCCACCCATGTCCTGGCCGCGGTACGCGACCTGACCCGCCTGGAACTGATCACCGAAGCGGTATGTGCCGCGTTGGAAGAGGTCGCCAGCTCCGCCGGCCACTTGCTGGACGGCCTGGTCGACGAGGAGTGGGGGCATCGCTACGGCCGACCGGTTCGCCTGGGCAAGAACCCCACCAAGCCCAAGACCAGGATCATCGCCACCGGCAATGACGCCTCCCGCCTCCTGGAACACCTCTACCGGTACGGGACAGGCCGAGCGTCCAGGAGCGTCCCGTCGAGCAGGACGTAAGCCTTCGTCGAAGCAGCTCGGACGGCCTCGGCGAGGGTCGGTGCGAGTGCGGCCGGCAGGTCGACGGCCTCGCTGATGTAGCGGTGGACCGTGCTCGTGCCGATCTCGAGACCCGCTGCGAGCTGAGCGTACGTGGCCCCATGACGCAGATGCGCCAACACCAGCAGGGCTTGACGCCCGACCGGGAGCCGGCGCCAACGGCTTCCGATCCGGCGACGGTGCTCTCGCGGACGAGCGGCGAGGAAGGACAGGGATCGACTGGACACGTCCAGCCCGCACGGGTGGACAAGCACGTGAAGCCTCTGGTGGGTACCGGGTGATCTTGGTCGTGAACCCGTCTACCAGGGGCTTCACTCATATGTCGAACCAACTGACCTGCTCACGCCTCAAGTTGGCAAGACTCACTGGAGGAGTCGGCGAACGCCGTGGATCAGGACGATGGCGGGGAGTTCATGCCGGTGACGGTGCGCCGGCTGTCTTGCTGCCGGTGACGGAGCAGCGAACGCAGCGCCTGTAGTTCCGAGGGCGGCGACGCCGGCCAGGAGTGAAACGGCGACGGTGCGGCGTGAGATCGGTGAGTTCGCCGTTCGCTTCCTACGGTGGTGCCCAGGAGGGCCGTCCCAGCGGGGACGGGTGAGCAGTGAGCGGCGCGCCGGCCAGGGGCCATGGCAGCCGGCATCGGTTCGGTCCCGGACGGTGCGGCGCCCGGCAGCCGAGGCGGGTCACCGGGCGGTGGCCCGGACCGCCTCGTGGATCAGGCGGCGACACGCTGGAGTTCTACAACCTCGACGAGAACCTCGGGACCAGGATCAGCGAGGAGGCGGTCCGCAACAGCTGGAACGTCGCTGCGGGCGGTGGGTTCTTCGCGGCCGCGGCCGCGCCGTCGACCTGGTACACCGACTTCCGAGCCGACATCGCGGCCATCGACGTGCCGGCCCTGATCCTGCACGGCACGGACGACCGGATCCTGCCCGTCGAGGGGACCGCGCAGCCGTTCCCCACAAGGCCCTCCCGTCCGCCGGCTAGGTGGAGATCGAGGGCGCCCCGCACGGCCTGCTGTTGACCCACGCGGAGGAGGTCAACGCGGCGCTCCTCACCTTCCTGGGGAAGTGACCCGCCGCGGGATCGCCGTCCCGCACCACGTAGGGCCCACCAACGCCGACTGCCCGTCCGGAAATCCGGTCGGGCAGTTCGCGTATCGCCTGGGCTGTGACTCCGGCGTGGTCTACCCCCGTACGTGCTCGGCCGTCCGCTTGCCGTTGTGCTGGCGTTCGGCGGTCCGGCCGAGCCGTACGACGGTGGTCGGTGTGCCATCCAGCAGGTCGAGGTCCTGCTCCTGCAGGGCGATCACCAACGCGGTCTCGGGCAGCGCCTCGGGCAGTGCGGCCAGGAGCGCCTCGGCGGTGGGGCGGTCCAGGCCGGCCACCGGCTCGTCGAGCAGCAGGATCGGTGGACGTCTCAGTACGGCGCGTGCCGTTGCGAGGCGCCTGCGCTGCCCTTGGGACAGCAGGCGCCCGCCGGGGCCCACCGCTGTGGCGAGCGGCAAGGCCGACAAGCCGACGAGTTCCAGTGCGTCCCGTAGCGCGGTGGTGTCGGCCGACGGTGCCGCCTGACGCAGATTGGCCGCGACCGTGTCGTCGGCCAGCCAGTCGTCGGCCTCGACGAGGGTGACTGTCTCGGCGACGGCCGAGGCAGGCAGTTCGTGCACGGGCGTGCCGTCGAGGAGCACCGTGCCGGCAGGCGCTGGTACACGCCCGGCCAGTTGGCCGAGCAGCGTCGACTTGCCGCTGCCGTTCGGGCCGGTGACCAGGACCAGTCCCGGGCCTCCCACGGTCATAGTGAGTTCCGCGGGCGAACCGATGAGGGGGAGGCCATCCGTCTTGACGGTGCGGACGGCCTCCCGCCGTTGGCCCGCCGGGTGTGCCTCGGCAGCGAGGGGGGCCAGGCGCCCGGCCGCGTCCCTGGCCTGCGCCAGGTGCTGCATCAGCCCGGGGAGCCTCTCCAGTGGCTCCCACCCGGCGGCAACGAGCAGCACCTCGCCCACCACGACGGCGATCGGCTGGGCCGAGGCCGCGCGCAGGGCGATGACCAGTACCGCCGCTTGCCCCAGTGCGGCAAGGAGACGCAGGGCCAGCCGGCCGTGCCGCTCGGCCCGGGCAGCGGCCCATTCGGCGGACTCGACGGAGGCCATGACGCTCGTCGCCGTCCGCTGAGCCTGCGGCAGGGCGTCCAGGCACCGCAGTTCGTTGAAGGCGGCACGGCTACCGAGCAGCACGGTACGGAGTGCGGCACTTGCGTCGGCGGCGTCGGCGAGGTGGGTCCGCGCGCGGTGGTGGGCGTACCGGGCGCAGGCGAGGCCGACTGCCCAGACGACGAGTTCGGCGATTCCCAGGACCGGCATGGCCCACAGCAGCAGGGCATCGACCAGGCACGCCGTCATGACCGCTGCCACCAGTGGTGCGACGGCGTTCGCGGGCAGGCCCGCGACGGTCTCCACATCGGCGGTGAGCAGGGTGAGCAGCGTCCCGTCGCGTTGTCCGCGCAGCTGACGGGGCGTGAGGCCGGCAGCGCCACGGGCCAGCCGAGCTCGCAAGGCCACCTGGGTGGCCAGCAGGTTCCGGTGGTTGGCCAGGCGTTCGAGGTAGCGCAGGCCGGTGCGGGTCAGGGCCAGTGCCCGGACGGCGCCCGAGGGGTACATCCAGGACCAGGTGGTGTTGGCCTGGAGGGTGACCACGGCGCAGGTCGTCAGGAACCAGCCGGACACTCCGAGCAGTGCGGCGCCGCTGAGTTCTGCCGCCGCGGCGAACAGCATGCCGGTCAGGAGGGCGCGGCGCGGAGCCGCTGTACGCAGCAGCCGCCAGGCGCTGATCCGGTTCACCGGGCTCTCCCGTGGTCCAGCGTGATGACGTGGTCCGCCAGCGGCAGCAGTGCGGGACTGTGGGTGGCGAGCAGGACCGTACGGTCGCGGGTCAGCGTGCGCAGCGCCGACAGGACGTGTTGCTCCGCTTCCGGGTCGAGGTGTGCGGTGGGTTCGTCCAGGCACAGCAGGGGTGCGTCCCGCAGCAACGCCCGGATGAGGGCGAGCTGTTGGGACTGGCCGGAGGACAGGCCGGTGCCGCGTTCGCCGAGTGGGGTGTCCAGTCCCTGCGGCATTGTGGCGAGGAGGTCTTCGAAGCCGAGGGAGGCGACGGCGTCCAGCAGGTCGTGGTCGTTCGCGGCGGGCCGGGCCAGCAGGAGGTTCTCGCGCAGGGTGCCGGGCAGCAGGTGCGCGGGCTGGCCCACCCAAGCGACCCGGCTGGGGTCCGCGGGGACGGGCCGGCCGTCCAGCAAGTGGAGCGGGCGTCCACCGTGCGGGGCGTACAGCCCGGCCGCGACGGCGAGCAGCGTGGACTTGCCGGCCCCGCTGGCGCCGGTGACGGCGAGGCACCGCCCCGGTGCGAGGTGCACGCTGACACGTTCCAGCGCTGGTGCCTCCCGTCCAGGGTGATGGACTGTGACGGCTTCCAGGCGCACCCCGGGTGGCGCCGCGGCCCGTCGGGCATGTCGGGCAGGTGGCACCACGGCCTCGCGATACGCGTCCAGGACCTGGGCCAGCAGACCGGCGGCGGCGGTCGCCCGGGCGCGGGCGTGGTAGCCGGCGGCCAGATCCCGGGCCGGCGCGAAGTAGGCGGGCACCAGGACGAGGACGAACAGCGCGGCGGACAGGCTCATGTGGTCCGGTACGACGGGCAGGTCCAGGTAGTCGAGCAGGACCAGTCCGCAGTAGGTCGCCACCACGGCGAGGGTGCCGGTGATGAGCAGTTCGACCCACGCGGTCGACAGGAAGGCGATGCGCAGCACCTTCTCGGTGCGACCGGCGACGTCCCGGTCGTGCCGGGACAGCGAACCGGCCGCCTGATCGTGTGCCCCGAGCCCGACCAGGGTGGGCAGGCCGCGCAGATGGTCCAGCAGTCGGGCCTGGTGGGTGCGGATCGCCGTCAGTTGGGCCCGTACAGCGGTCTGCGTGCCCAGGCCGATGACCTTCAGGTTGGCCGGCAGCAGCGGGGTGGCGGCCAGCACGAGCAGGGCGACGAACCAGCTGCGGGAGGCGATCGCGGCCAGGGTGAGGCCGCTGCCGAGCAGCATGGTGGTCCGCGCGGGCAGGTAGTCGGTGAGCCAGTCGGTCAGCTGACCGACCTCGCCGTCGACGGCTTGGACGAGTGTCACGTCGTCCAGGTCGGTGCGGGCCGGGCCGTGTGCGGGCAGCGCCGTCTCGATGAGCCGGCCGCGCAGGCTCTCGCGTACGGTGCGGGCGCCGCGCGCGGCTGCCGCGTCGCCCGCAGCCAGCAGTACAGCGCGCAGGGCCACGCCGGCCGCTATGAGCAGGGCGGGTGGCAGTACGGCGGACACGGGGACGCCGTGGAGTGCGGACAGGCCGCGCTCGGCGCCCCAGGAGAGCCCTCCCGCCCAGATGACCGTGCCCAGCTGGGCCGCGCCGCGCAGCAGGCCCGCGCGGCGCAGCTCCCGCCGTCCGACGTCCGCCCATTCCTTCAACCGGGCTGCGGGCACGGGGTCTTCGGCCCTGTCCGCGGCCAGTTCGTCCAGGAGCACGGCGGTGCTCACGAGGTGGTCTCCGCCTCGATGCCCGCGACGTCGGCGATACCCGTGGTATCCGTGATGTCCGCGTGGAAGTACCCGGCGCGCCGGTCCCGGCGGTCGCCCACGATCCAGGCGGCCAGCGCCGCACAGCCCAGGACGGTGACGCCGACCGGGCCGATCCAGTCGGCCACACCACCGAACACGTCCTGGGACAGGGCAGTCGCCAGAATGCCGAGCACCACCAGCAGGCTCCGTCGCGTGATCGTCCGCAAGGTGCCGGAGGGTGCTGGGGAGACCGCCAAGGGGTAGGTGCGGGCATGCAGCGGCGGGATCGGACTCTCCACCGGATCGGTGTACTTGCCGCGGAAGCTCCGCCAGGCGTAGGCGTTGTAGGCCAGTACGAACGGCATGCACAACCCGACGCCCAGGACCAGGAAGAGCTGGGAGGAGTGCGGGCTCGCAGCCTGTTGGACGGTCAGTCCGGGCGGCACGACGACCGGTACGGAGACCACCGCCAGGCCCAGCAGCCCACAGACCGTCATCGTGGCCACGGCGGCGAACGGCCGCCAGTCGGGGCGCCGGCCGAAGCCGTACCAGGCGGTCACAGCGGCCACGACAGCGGCGACGACCGCGAGCCAGAACAGCACGGCCCGCAGGGGCTGGCCCAGCTGCGACTGCTGCGGGTCGGCGCTCGGCAGCAGCAGGCCGAGTGCGACCGCCATGGCTGCGGTGACCACCAGCAGCGACCGTCCCGTGCGGCGGAAGCCCGACCGCGACCAGCCCGCGGTCTTGTCCTGCAGCCAGGCGGCCCCGGCCAGCAGGTAGGCGACGACCAGGCCGAGCGAGCACAGCACGCTGTAGAGGCTGAGCCAGTCGAAGGCCCCGCCCTGGAAGGTACCGTTGCGCTGGTTCGGGCCGGTGAGCACGGCGCCGAGGACGAGACCTTGGCACACGGTCGCCGCGAGCGACGCCCCGCCGAACAGCAGCGCCCAAACTCGCCGGTAGCCGGCGGCCGCACTCTGCATCTCCAGGCCCAGCCCGCGCAGGATGATGGCGATCAGCATGCCGATCAAAGGCAGATAGACACTGGGCAGAATCACGGCGTAGGCGCCCGGCAGGCCGGCCCAGAGGACGACGCCGGCCAGGATGATCCAGCTTTCGTTGGCGTCCCAGGCGGTCGCGACGATCTCGCCGTACTCCCGTCGACGCTCCGGCCGGGCCGTCAGGCTGAGCATGCCCACCCCGAGGTCGTAACCGTCGAGGACGACGTACATGGCGAGTGAGATGAGGACCAGGGTGTAACTGGCGTACTCAAGCAACGAGGGCCTCCGATGCGTCGGGCGAGGCGGGCCCGGTGGGCAGTGCTTCGGGGCCGGCCTTGACGGTGCGGACGATGTAGCGGGCCCAGATGGCCAGCAGGGTGACGTAAAGCAGGATGAAACCCGCCAGGCTCGCGGCGACTTCGAATGTGGTGAGGTGGGAGACCGCGTCGGCGGTGCGCAGCTGGCCGTAGACGACCCAGGGCTGGCGGCCCGTCTCGGCGACGATCCAGCCGCCGGTGATGGCGATGATCCCGGCCGGGGTCATCCACACCATCCACCGCAGGAAGCGCGGGGAGTCGAACAGCCGGCGCCGCATGCGCAGGACCACGCCCGTGAAGGCCGTGCCGAACATGAGCAGCGCGGTGAAGTACATCGCGCGGAAACCGTAGAAGGTGGTCCACATGTTGGGGCGCTCGGCGGGCGGGGTCTGCAAGAGCCCGGGCGTCGTCGTCTTGCCGCTGAGGTCCTGGGCGATGACCGAGCCGAGATAGGGAATCTCCATGTGCAGCCTGTTCTCGCCCTTGTCCGTGTCGGGGACGACGAGCAGGTTGTAGCCGTTGTTGTCGCTCTTCCAGTTGCCCTCGAAAGCCTCCAGCTTGGGGAGTTGGTGCCGGCCCATGAAGGCCGCCGTGCCGTCTCCCACGTACAGCTGCACCGGCATCAGCACGCCCAGCACGCCGAGTGCGATGGACAGGCAGCGGCGGGCCATGGGCTGGGCGTGGACCCGGTTCTTCACCAGGTACCAGGCGGAGATTCCGCCGACGAACCAGGCGGCGCTGATCAGCACGGCCAGCAGCATGTGCGGGAAGCGGTGGGCGAAGGCGGGATTGAGCAGGATGCTGATCCAGTCCCTGGCGTGGAACTGGCCGTCGACCTTCTGGTAGCCGACGGGGTCCTGCATCCAGCTGTTGGCCGACAGGATCCAGGTGGTGGACAGCAGCGTTCCGAAGGCGACCATCCAGCTGGCCAGGGCCATGGTGCGCGGCCGGATCCGGCCGTCCCCGTAGAGCATCAGGCCGATGAAGCCCGCCTCCAGGAAGAAGGCGGTGATCACTTCCATGGCGATGGTGACCCCGATGACCGGCCCCACCGCGTGGGCGTACACGCCCCAGTTGAGGCCGAACTCGAACGTCATCACCGTGCCCGCGACGACGCCCAGGCCGAAGCCAACGGCGAAGATCTTCTTCCAGAACCGGAAGATCTGCAGGTACAGGGGGTTCCCCGTGCGTACGTAGACCGTGTACACGACGGCGAGGAGAACGGAGAGGCCGACGGTGAGCGCGGGGAAGGTCATATGGAAGATCGCGGTGATCGCGAACTGCCATCGGGACAGTTCGACGACGGTTGACGAAGCCATGGGCACTCCCGGGTAGGCATCGGTTCTTGGCGGGGCTCGCGCGTGTTCACGGCCCGCGCGGGGCGAGGCATCAGGCACGGGCTGCCCGAGTGGGTCGTTCGGTGGGGGCCACTGTCGCGTGCCGGGTCCACCGTCACTGCGGCCGAGCCGGCCAGGGGGAGGGGATGCGATCGCCGCCCTGTGGCACCGACACGCTAGACGGCTGACCGGGTACGACGATTGCCTACGAGCGCCCCGGCACTTGCCCGATGCTGCACACTTGCGGTCGCACGGGCAGTGGCCCACCACGCGGGCCGGGAGAGGGCGCTGACGGGCAAGCTCCCCTGCGCGCACAGGCATGACGACCGTCCGGCCGGTGCCTACATTTCCGGTACTCACACAGTCACCGGAACGAAGAGGCACCCGTGCAGTTCGGAATTTTCTCGGTGGGGGACGTGACCCCCGACCCGACCAATAGCCGTACCCCGTCGGAGCAAGAACGCATCAAGGCGATGGTCGCCATCGCGCTGAAGGCCGAGGAGGTCGGCCTGGACGTCTTCGCGACCGGTGAGCACCACAACCCGCCGTTCGTGCCGTCGTCGCCGACCACAATGCTGGGCTATATCGCCGCCCGTACCGAGAAGTTGATCCTTTCCACCGCCACGACACTGATCACCACCAACGACCCGGTGAAGATCGCCGAGGACTACGCGATGCTCCAGCACCTGGCCGACGGCCGGGTCGACCTGATGATGGGCCGCGGCAACACCGGCCCGGTCTATCCGTGGTTCGGCCAGGACATCCGCCAGGGCCTCAACCTCGCCAAGGAGAACTACGCGCTGCTGCGTCGGCTGTGGCGCGAGGACGTCGTGAACTGGGAGGGCAAGTTCCGTACGCCGCTGCAGGGGTTCACGGCCACGCCCCGGCCGCTGGACGGCGTACCGCCGTTCGTGTGGCACGGCTCGATCCGCTCGCCCGAGGTCGCCGAGCAGGCGGCCTTCTACGGCGACGGCTTCTTCCACAACAACATCTTCTGGCCCGCCGACCACACCAGGCAGATGGTCCAGCTCTACCGGCGGCGGTACGCCCACCACGGTCACGGGCGGCCTGAGGAAGCCATCGTCGGCCTCGGCGGGCAGGTGTTCATGCGGAAGAACTCCCAGGACGCCGTCCGGGAGTTCCGCCCCTACTTCGACAACGCGCCCGTCTACGGGCACGGGCCCTCGCTGGAGGAGTTCACCGAGCAGACTCCGCTGACGGTGGGCTCTCCCCAGCGGGTCATCGAGCGGACGCTGTCCTTCCGGGCCACCGTCGGTGACTACCAGCGGCAGCTGTTCCTGATGGACCACGCGGGTCTGCCCCTGAAGACCGTCCTGGAACAGATCGACATCCTCGGCGAAGAGGTGGTGCCCGTCCTGCGGAAGGAGTTCGCGATCGGCCGCTCCGCCAAAGTGCCGGACGCGCCCACCCACCAGTCCCTGCGGGCCGTTCAGGAGGTGTCCGCCGCATGAAGCTCGTCGCCGTGTCCGCGGGGCTGAGCACCCCGTCCTCCACACGCCTGCTCGCCGACCGTCTCGCCGAGTCGGCCCGCGGCGAACTCGCCGCTCAGGGCCACGACGTGGACACCGAGGTCATCGAGCTGCGCGAACTGGCCGTCGCCGTCGCCAACAACCTCGTGACCGGCTTCCCGTCCCCCCCACTGGCCGCCGCGATCGACACGGTGACGGGCGCCCACGGCCTGATCACCGTGACCCCCGTGTTCAGCGCCTCCTACAGCGGGCTGTTCAAGTCCTTCTTCGACCTGATCGACCCGGACGCCCTCACCGGCAAGCCGGTCCTCGTCGCGGCGACGGGCGGCACGGCCCGCCACTCCCTGGTCCTTGAACACGCCCTGCGCCCGCTCTTCGCCTACCTGCGCGCCGCAGTCCTCCCCACCGCGGTGTACGCGGCGTCCGAGGACTGGGGATCCGGCGGCGACGAGTACACCGAGGGCCTGCCCGCGCGCATACGGCGGGCGGGCGGCGAGTTGGCCACCCTCATGGCCGCCCGTCCGGCCGAGGAGACGCCCGAGGACGACATCACCGCGCTCGAACGGCACCTCTCCGACCTGCGCTTCGACTGAGGCGACCCCGGCGGGTCCCGAAGCGGGCACGTCCTCAAGCAGCATCTGTCCAGTGATCCGGTTGCGTTCCGGTCCGGGCTCGCCGCGGCAGGTTCTGCCCCGGCCGGCCTCTCGGGCGGGGCTGCCGGTTCTCACCAAGAAGGTACCCATGTCCGAGTCACCCGATCTCCAGGCCCCACGCCTGCCCGCCACAGGAAAGACCACGCACGGCGTGCCGGGATGGCTGATAGCGCTTCTTGCCATTGCCTCCGGCATGACCGTCGCCAACCTTTACTACGCCCAGCCGCTGCTCTCCTCACTGCGTGACGCCTTCCACGTCAGCACGACGGGTGCAGGTTGGCTGATCACTCTCACTCAGGTCGGCTACGTGATCGGCATGCTCTTCCTGGTCCCGCTCGGCGACCGGTTGGAGAAGCGCCGCCTGATCACCGTGCTGCTGGCGGTCACCACGCTCGCCCTCCTCGCGGCCGGACTCGCCACGAACTTCCCCCTGCTGCTTACCGCGTCCTTGATCAGCGGCGCCACGTCGGTCGTCGCGCAGATCCTCGTGCCCTTCGCCGCGAGCCTCGCCCCCGACCACGCCCGCGGCCGCATCGTCGGCCGGGTGATGAGTGGCCTGCTCACCGGCATCCTGCTGTCCCGGACCCTCAGTGGCCTGGTCTCCGACCTCGCGGGCTGGCGCGTCGTCTACCTCGGCTCCGCCGCCCTCATGGCCGTCCTGATCGTGGCCCTGCACGCCGCTCTGCCGCAGCACGCGCCCACCACGAACATCCCCTATGCCCAGGTGCTGCGCTCCACCGTCCAGCTGGTGCGCACCCACCCGGAGCTGCTGCGGCGCGGGCTGTACCAGGCGGCGATGTTCGGTTCGTTCAGCGCTTTCTGGACGACCATCTCGTACGTCCTCACCGGGCCCCGCTTCCACTACTCCGAGGTGGGGGTCGGCATCTTCGCCCTCGTCGGCGCGGCCGGTGCGGCAGTGGCCCCGTTTGCCGGGCACTGGGCCGACCGCAAGTTGACACGGCCCATGACCGGTGCGGCCTTCGCCGTCGCTGCTGCGGCGTTCGCGCTCGCCGGCTTCGGACAGCGCAGCATCGTCCTGATCGGTCTGGCCGCGATCTTGATCGACATGGCCGTGCAGACGACTCTCATTCTCGGCCAGCACACCATCTACCAGCTCGATCCCGATGCCGGTGCCCGCCTCAACAGCGCGTTCATCGCCACCTTCTTCCTGGGCGGTGCCGTCGGCTCCCAGCTGGGCTCGCTCACCTACCACGTCGGCGGCTGGACGGCGGTGACGCTTCTTGGTGGGGCTCTGCCGCTCCTGGCACTGCTGTACTGGGCCTCTGAACGCCGAGCGGGCGGCCCCACCGCACGGTGACGGCACATGGCTGATCATGCGCAGCCGCTCCCGCTCGGTGCGGCCCGGCAGAGCCGTTCCGCCTGGCGGGCGCCGGCAGGCGGCGCCGAGGGTCTGCGAAGCAGCCGCCCCTCCTCACCGGCTCGGCCAAGGACATGCCCTGCGCCCGCTTTTCGCCTACCTCCGCGCCCTCGTCGTCCCCACCGCGGTGTACGCGGCGTCCGAGAACTGGGGATCCGGCGGTGACGACAGCGAGGGCCTGCCCGCGCGTATACGGCGGCCGGCCGACGAGCTGGCCGCCTGGCAACCCGGCCGAGGAGACGCCCGCGGACGACGGCACCGTGCTCGAACGGCAGCTCTTCGATCCGCGCTTGCTGCGCTTGGACTGAGGTGACCCCGTGGGTCACAGAACGGGCACGCGGATTCACCGACTGAGCGGGGGCCTGCCGTGCCTGCCCACCAGCGGCGGGCCTACTGGCGCGAGGCACTGCCCCGGACCTTCGGCGCGGTGGACATGTCCGTCCCCGAAGAGGTGAACTCCGGTACGAACCGCACGGCACCGCTGAGCGGGCTCCAGGTCACCACGGTGGACGACGATCCCCTCGAGGCCCGGCGCACGCGGCGGCTCATCGCACAGGGCGACGAGGACCAGTACGTGGTCGTGAAGCTTCTGAGCAAAGGCGTTGCCAGACTTGAGCAGGATGCCCGCGACGTGGGCGTACGGCCCGGGGAATTCTTCATCTACGACATGGCACGGCCGGTTCGGCTGATCCTTCCCGAGCGCTTCCAGACGAAAGCTCTTGTTCTGCCGCGGCAGGTCCTGGGCCTGCGCGAGTCGGACCTGCGGCAGATCACCGCATCTCCCCTTCCCTCCGACACGGGACTCGGCGGACTGCTGTCGACCCTGCTGTCCCGGCTCGCGGACACCGCGGGAGCGTATCGACCGCACACAGGTGAGTTGCTCGCCCGCAATGTCGTGGTCTGCTTAGCGTTCTGGCTGATGAACAACTTGGCAGGATCTCAGAGAGGGCGAGGACACCACGGTCAGTCGCTGGATCCAGAGCCGCCGCCTGGAAGCATGTCGGCGGGATCTGGCTCACGGCGAGGCCGTGAGTCTCTCCATCGTCGCGGTGGCACAGGGGTGGGGTTTCACCAGTGCCGCTCACTTCAGCCGGGTGTTCCGGGCCGCCTATGGGTGTCCCCCCAGCGAGTGGCGTGACACCCACAGGCCGTAGTCGCGCCGCCTCTGGGGCTCATTGATCCGTGGAAGTCCGCGCTCGGGGCTCTGACGGGCAACGCTTCGTACGTTCTTAGGCAAGCTACTTCTAGCGACGACATTAGGGTCATTTGCGTAGACGCTGCCCCCCAAGATGAGCTGCCGATCGAGGTACGAAATGACTCAGCCGTTTTCCGGTGCCGCCGATGGCACCTCGGTCACCCACGAGGTCGTGGCGCATGTCGTCGTCGCGTACGAACCGCCGGTGTCGCTGCCCGCCGAGCTGCGCTACGACAGGACAGACCCCTACGCCGTGTGCCTCTCCCTAGGAGGGACGCCGACCGGCACGGTCGACTGGGTGTTCGCCCGCAGCCTCCTGTCGGAGGGATTGAGTCGACCGGTGGGTGTCGGAGATGTCCTGGTGATACCCCGGCATCGCTGCCATCGGCACTCGGTGCGCATAGTCGTCAGGTCCGCTGCGGGGGCCGCCGTGCTGGACATTGCGGCTTCGGCGGTCACGGCGTTCTTGCAGCAGACCGACATGTTCGTACCGCCGGGCGCGGAGGGCCTCCACATCGACCTGGACCGCGTCGTGGCCGAACTCATGGCGGGAAGCGAGTGACGGGTCGGCTCGGAAAGCATGCCGTCGGGCCCGTGTCGGCGGTGAGGCGCTCCACGCAGTTGTCGCACTAGCTTGCGGAGGAGACGGGGGCCGTCCGTGGCGGTTGACGGATTGAGCGCTTGGGCGCGCTGGTGTCGGACTTTCGGTACGCACTCGCCGCCGAGGCGAAGTTCCACCGGTCGTGGATCGGTGACCGGTTTGCCCGCAGCGCCAGGGATTTCCTCGTCTTTCGCGTCATGGAACTTCTTCAGGGTGAGACAGGGGAGGAGCCCTCCGACACGTCGAGGTCGGCAGCGGGACGCTGCCGGGGAATCGGACCTTCGTTGAATCGAAGACCACCTGATGGACCCGGACTTGTCACCGAGGTCGATCGCACGCGCGCACCACATCTGCGTCCGTACCTGCATGTTGCGTCTTTTCCGACTCCCAGGTCGGCCCTGGTGCGGGCGATGGCTGCGTCGATGAGGAGGGCCACCAGAAGACGCCGGTGTGGGAGCACCAAAGACACGGCGCTGCGCCGTGACGAAGGCACTCAGGGCGTCGCAGGCGAGCGCGGAGGCGCCGAACAGTTCCAGGAGCAGTTCGTCACGGAACCCGCCCGCGTGTATCCACGCACTGGTCGCCCAGTTCCGCAGCTCGGGACCAGCGCGTTTGCGCGTCGGAGTTGCTGGAGGCTGCCTGCCTGGTGGTACACGCCGACGCGCCGCCGTCGGATCTCTCAGGCAGCTGACAGCAACCGGTGGCGATCTCCCGGGAGTTGACCAACAGGCCGGGGCTGCTGCTGGCAGACGAGCCGACCGGAATCCTGGAAAGCGCGACCGGACGAGATCCTCGATCTTGCGGTGACCGTCGGGATGCGAGAAGCTGAGAACGCGCACCGGCCGGGATCAAGCGGCATCCCTGGTCAAAACGCTCTTTTGGTGGAACGGGGCCTGTGCTTTTGTGATCGGAGATTCCAGGGCCGACCACGTGCTTGACTGCCATTCACTGGGGGACATGCCGTAGGCGTCGCGGAACACCCGGCTGAAATGCGACGGGCTGATGAAACCCAACCGACGCGCCACAGCCGCCACGGTCAGTCTTCGGTTCGACGTCCGACCCAGCTCTTGCCGACTGGCGCTGAGTCGTCGCTGCCGCACCCATTGGCTCACCGTGGTGCCGTCGTTCTGGAAGAGCTTGTGCAGGTAACGGACGGAAATATGGTGCGCGAGCGCAATCGATTTGGGTGACAGGTCGGGATCCATCAGGTGTACTTCGATGAATTCCCTGATCCGTGTCAGCATCTCGTTGCCGGCGTTCGATGCGTCGGATGTCTTCGGCCTGCTCGCCTCCGCGAGGAGTTCCATGACCAGTACGGTGACGAGGTCCACGGCGCTGCGGATGAGCCGGTCGCCGATCCTCGACGTGCGGAACTCCGCCCCGGCGGCGAGTGCGGACAGGAAGATCGACGCCATCGCGCCCACGCCTTTACCGCGCCGTACGCTCACACCGGCGATACGGCGCAGATCCGACTCGGAAACTCCCAGATGGTGCCGGGATATACGGAAGACCGTCACCTGGCAGTCATTGCCGAGGTGCGTGAAATGAGGTCGGCCCCGGTCGCAGAAGACCAGGTCGCCCGGCTTCAGGACAACCTCCGTTCCATGATGGGAGACAGCAGAGGATCCGCGGACTTGCATTCCCAGATGAAGGAATTCTGAATCTCTCTTCTCCGACAACCGGGGGAGGGTGCGGATGTGTTCGGAATCATGGAGTGGAGAGAGAGTCAGTATGTGTTCCACGCTGGTCTGTGAAATGTGAGACGTCGCGGACTTGGCCATGTGAGCTCCAACCGTGCCGTGGCTCGATGTGTGAGGTGAACCGTTGCGTGCGCTTTGGGGCACGGGCTCGTCAGGCGTGCAGCGCGCCGTAGAGGAATTCGCCGCCCTGCCGGGTCGCCGCCCGGGCGGCGCACGTTTTGCGCAGCGCGTTGAGCATGACGAAGTCGTGGATGATGCCCTGGTAGAGCACAGCCGTGGTCGGCACGCCGGCGGCGCGCAGTTTGCCGGCGTATGCCTCGCCCTCGTCGCGCAGGACGTCCGCCTCGGCGACGATGACCAACGCCTGCGGCAGCCCGGCCAGTTCCTCCAGGGTCGCCCGCAGCGGCGAGGCGGTGATCTTCGCGCGCTCGGCCGGATCGCTGGTGTACTGGTCCCAGAACCACTTCATCCCATCGCGGCTGAGGAAGTAGCCGCTTGCGAACTGCTCGTAGGAACGGGTGTCGAAGTTCGCGTCGGTCACGGGGTAGAACAGCAACTGCGCTGCGAGCTCGGGTCCCTTGCGCTGCTTGGCCAGGAGAGTGGTGGCCGCGGCCATGTTGCCGCCGACCGAGTCGCCGGCCACCGCGACGCGGGCCGGGTCGAGCCCGTGTGCGGCACCCTCCCGCGAGATCCACAGCAGCGTGGCGTAGATCTCCTCGACCGCCGTGGGGTACTTCGCTTCGGGGGAGAGGCTGTAGTTGACGAAGACCGTCGCGGCCTGGGCGCGCACGGTGAGTTCACGCACGAGCCGATCATGGGTATGGGCGTTGCCGAACACCCAGCCGGCGCCGTGGATGTACAGGACCACGGGCAGGAACCCCTGGGTACCGGCCGGCCGTACGACGCGGATCGACACCTGGCCCGACGGGCCTCCCGAGACGACCAGGTCCTCCACATCGGCATCCGGCGCGGCGACGTCGCCCTCCTGAACCCGGTCCACGGCCCTTCGCCCCTCGACCGGGCTGAGGTCGTAGAGGAACGGAGGGTTCGACGTCGCGGCGGCGAAAGCCTGCGCGGCCGCTTCGAGAACCGGCTTGGCGGTGGACATGCTGCCTCTTTCGTGTGCATGACGTGCTGCCGTGCGGCCTCACGCTTCTCACCCTGCAAGCAGCCTGTCCTCCAGGCATCAGTATGTTGACGGTCCATCTCTGACAGCAGCGCGGACAAGCGCGTGTCCCACCGCCCGCGTCGCTCCGTCGAGGCGACCGTCAGTGCCGGTCGGCCAAGGCGTCCCTGAGGAAGCCGCCCCCCTGCCTGATCGCAGCCACCGTGGACGGGCTGTCCCGCAAGGGGCTCAGGGAGGCGAAGTCGTGCACCGTCCCCAGGTAGCGGACGGCGGTCACAGGCACGCCCTCCTGTCGCAGCAGGCGGGCATACTGCTCCCCTTCATCCCGTACGACGTCTGCCTCCGCCGTCACGACCAGGGTGGGAGGAAGTCCCGCGAGGTCCGGCGTGGTCGCCCGCAGTGGTGAGGCCGTCGGCTCGGCGAGTTCACGCTCGTCGTCGGTGTACTGCCGCCAGTACCACTCCAGAGCCGCGCGCGTCAGGAGGTGGCCGGACGCGAACTGTTCTCGCGAGGGGGTGTCGCAGTGCGGGTCGGTCATCGGGTAGTAGAGCAACTGGGCGCGGATGCGGGGACCGCCGCGCTGCTTGGCCATCATGGTGAGCGCTGTGGCCATGGTCGCGCCGGCGCAGTCGCCGGCCACCGCGAGCCTCCGGTCGTCCAGGGCCAGTTCGGTGGCCTGCTCGACCACCCATGTCAGTAGCGCGTACGACTCCTCCAGCGCGACCGGATAGCGGGCCTCCGGAGTGCGGGTGTACTCGGGCACCACGAAGGCGGCGGCACTGGCGGCCGCCAGTTCGCTGATCATCCCCGCATGAGTCCGGGCGTCGCCCAGCATCCACCGGCCACCGTGCATGTACACGACCGTAGGAAGGGGGCCGGTCGGCCGTGTAGGCCGGAACATCCAGAAGCCGACGAGCCCGGAAGGGCCCACCGGTGCCACCCTGAACTCGGCGTCCACGCCGAAGTCGTCGAGCGGGTGGCCCTGGATCTCCAACAGCGCCTGCCGTCCGTCGACCGGACCCAGCTGGTGCAGGTAAGGCGGTGCGGCGGAGGCGTCGACGAGCCGTTGCACGACGGGATCGAGGACGACGGCGGGGCGGTCCGGCCCGTCCGGGCCCATGCCGGGCTCGAAACTCAAACTGCTCACGTTCCTTCCATCGAAACGATCAACCGCATGTCCGACATCACCGCCTTCTGGCCCTCGGCCCGGACGGCGAGTGAACCCGGCACGCGGGGGTCACAGATCGTCGAAGAGATCGCGGAGCTGGTTACGGCTACTGACACCCAGCTTCGGATACACGTTGTAGAGGTGGGAGCTGACCGTGCGAGGGGACAGCATCAACTGCTGGGCGATATCCCGGTTGCGCAGACCCCGTGCCGCCAGCCGTACGATCTCGCGCTGCTGGGCGGTCAGTTCCGCCAGCGGGTCGGCCTGGGCGGGCGCGGTGGCCACGCCGCTGGCCCGCAGCTCCACGCGTGCCTCCTCGGCGAGGCCGGACGCGCCGACCCGGGTGAACGACTCCATCGCCGCGGTCAGGATCGGGCGAGCATCCAAGGGGCGCCGCCGCCTGCGCAGCCACTGCGCGTAGTGGAGCCTTGCCTGCGCCCGGGCCAACGGCCACTGCTCGCCCGCCGGGTTCACTGTGGCGAGCCGGAAGTGGTGCTCGGCGGCCTTGGGGTCGCCGGTCAGGGCGGCGGCGTGGTGCAGCAGGAGGGTCATCCGGGTCGTCGGCTGCGGCCCGAGTGCGGCGCGCACCGCCTCCACGATGTGCGCAGCCTCCTTCTGCCGGTCCGTCCGCTGAGCGGCCGCGGCGAGATCGGCGACCGAACGGGGTGACAGGAAGTAGTGCACAGGCGTGCCGTCCTCACCGAACAGCATCCGGAAGTGCAGGAACGCGCTGTCGAAGTCGCCGGCCGCCGCGGCGGCAGTACCGGCCGCCCGCAGGAGACGTGCGTGGGTGGCACGGTTCTCCTCCAGATTGACTGCCGTCCAGGCCGGGTCCGCCGGCACGTCGGCGGACTCGCCGCGGAGGGCCCGCAAGGTCACTCGCAGCGCCTCGACGTCGCTGGGGTGATGCCTCCACTTGTGCACCGCAGCCAGTGCCGCGGTCTCCTCCAGATGCCCGTCGGCCTCCGCCCAGCGACCGGTGTCGATCAGCGCCGAGCCCAGCACCGCGAGCGTGCCGGCGGTGGTGCCCATGGCGCCGTACGACCTGAGCATGGCGTACGCCCGCCGAAGGGATTCCACGCAAAGGTCGGACTCGTCGGCGAGCCAGGCCAGCCCGCCGATCGCGTGCACCCGGGCCATCTCCGCGATGGGGGCCCGCGGCTCAGGCATATTCGGCCCGCGGCGGATCCGCCGCAGCAAGACGGGGGCTCTGGTCGGGTCGGCCCCGGCCAGGGCCACGGCCCGTACTGCGGCGAAGGCTCCGGTCGTCGACAGCTCACCGAAGGGCGTGTCGTAGTCCGTGGCCTCAACTCCGTTGAGAAGGGGAGCCATCGGGAGCCTGATCTCGGGCAGGCCCGACTGGAAGGCGATCACGTTGAGCGCGGCGCCCAAGGCGAGCACGGTCGTGACATCCTTGGGTGGATCCGGTTCCAGCGCGGTCATGACCACCTGGAACCCCTGCCGCTGGTGGCCGTACAGTGACTGGGCAAGGCCGACGCCGAAGGCCGCGACTCCCAGCAGCTCCCGGTCCTCGGTGAGCGCGGTGACCTTGTCATACAGCTCACGCACCCACGAGGGGTCGCCGGCGTTCTGGGCGGCTCTCACCGCCTTGGCATATCGGCGCGCCCGGTCCTCGGCCGTGGGGGTGCACTCGGCTGACCGTTCCAGCGCCTGGGCCGCCGCGAAGAAGCCGCCGCGCCGTTCGACGAGTTCGGCGGTATCCTCCAGCGCCGCCGCCACCGACTCGTCGTAGCCGACGCATGCCGCGGCCAGGTGCCAGGCCCGGCGGGCCGGATCTGCCGTGAGGGCAGCCGCCAGGTCCCGGTGGGCCTGCTGCCGGAGATAGGCCGGGGCTCCGTGATAGGAACCCGCGCGCGCCAGCGGATGCCGGAAGACCAACCGCCCGTCCGTGACGGTCACCAGACCGGCCTCCTCGGCCGGGCCCCATGCCTCGAGATCCCGCCCGGCGCCGGCGGCGGCCGTGATCGTGGCGAGGTCTTCGTATTCCGACGCCGCGGCGTACAGGATCAGCCGCCGGGTCATTTCCGGCAGGCCGCGCAGGCGGGCCGCGTACAGCGCCTGGATACGCTCCGTCTGCGGCAGCCCGCGGCGGGGCAGTGCTCCCGCGCCGCCCGTTGTGACCGCACGGCACAGTTCGATGATGGCCAGCGGATTTCCGCCGGCCTGCCGCAGCAGATCGATCCGGGTGCGGCCGGCGGGCGCGTGCGGCTGGGCGTCCACGAGTTCGGCCGCGGCCTGTTCGGTCAGCGGCGCCAGGAGCAGGGTGGGCAGGTCCGCGGCGACACCGTTGGGGGGCGTCTGCCCGCGGGACGCCAGCAGGACCGGCACGGCTTCCGCGGTGATACGACGCATCACGAAGCCCAGCACATCGAGGGAGTCGCGATCGAAGTGCTGGACGTCGTCGGCGGCGAGCAGGATGCCCTGCCGGCGGGAGACCTCGGTCAGCAGGGTCAGCACCGCCACACGGAGCAGCATCGGGTCGGGCGGTCCCTCGGCGGGAGCGATGCCGAACGCGGTCTCGAGTGCCCCCCGCAGATGGCCGGGCAATCTGCCGACGTCGGGCAGGAGGGGGAGCAGCAGCTGGTGCAGGGACGCGAAGGACTGCCGCGACTCCGCCTCGCTGCCCTGAGACGCCAGCACGAGTGTTCCGTTGTCCCGCGCATGGTTGACGGCGACCGCCAGCAAACCAGTCTTGCCCGTGCCGGCCTCGCCGAGCAGGAGCAGCATCCGCGGTTCGCTGTGCTCCTCCTCCACGATGTCCAGGATCTGAGCGATCTCGGCCTGCCGGCCCACCAACTCCATGACGGGTTGGGAGCGGTGCGTGGTACTGCGCTTAGTCCCCATGGCGAGTCTCGGTCACGGCGGAGTGCATCCGGGAGGCGCCATCGAGCAGTCCGGCCACGTTGTTCCCCCTTGCCGCATATGCACCACCGCGCCCGCCTGAGCGCTTGCAGGAGGTGATATGTATCTCCCATATGCTGCGTCCGGCCTGGCCTGGAGGGCGATCACACGGGTCCGGCCATGGTGTCCTGGGTCTCGGTGGAACGCAAGCAAAGCGTTTTACGGAGGCGGTCGCGTTCTTAGGGGCAAACACCGCTGAACTGTACGGTATCGAGCTCGCCTGCACGCGAAACGATTCTTTTGGCCTCGGGAAGCGATGTGCGGGAAGCCGCCCTCTGCGGTCGACACCGCACGCATGCCTCGGGAGTGGGGTCCGCCGCGCTGTGATGCCGTGCGCCGCCGCAGCACGGCCTGCCGACCGCACACCATGAGCACGCGCATCTGCGGCATGTCTCAGTCCCGCATCCCTGATCTAGCGGATTCACGCGATGTGCCGACCCGCGCCCGCTGGCACGGTGTCCGGAGAGCACACCGACTGAAGGGTGGAGATCATGTCGCCGGATTCATCGATACCGGAAGCGGAGAGGCAGCACTCGGACACCCTCTACACCACGGATTCGGTGCCCACCCACCAAAGGCAGACGTACTGGCGCGAGGCCCTGTCCCAGACGTTCGCCGCGGTCGACATTGCCGTCTCGGACGAGGTCTGCTCGGGAACCATCCGAACGTCCCGGCTGGGCCGTCTCCGGGTCGCCACGGTGGAGGGTGAGCCCCTGTGGGTGCGACGGACTCCGCAGCTGATCGCACCAGGTGAAGACGAGTATCTGGTCGTCAAGCTTTTGGTCAGGGGTGTCGCCATGGTCGAGCAGGACGCCCGTGAGGTCCACCTGCATCCCGGGGAGATTGTCTTCTGCGACTTGACACGCCCGATGCGGATGGAATTTCCCCATCCGTTCCAGACGAAATCCCTTGTCCTGCCGCGTCGGCTTCTGGACCTTGGAGAGTCCGACCTGCAACGACTCACGGCGACGCCGATCAGCCCCGACACAACGTCGGGCTCACTGCTGTCACCCTTTCTGACCCAGGTCGTGGACACGGCGGAAACGTACCCGTCGGCTACCGGTGAGGTACTGGCCCGCCATATCGTCGACCTCCTCGCCGTCCTGGCCGGGGAGCGACTTCACCAGGAGGCGGGTGACACGCCGAGCGCAGCCCGAGTGCTGCTGCCGCGGATCCAGGTGTTCATCGACCGGCACCTCGCTGATCCGGACGTGACGCCGGAGGTCATAGCCCGCGCCCACCAGATCTCCGTACGCTACCTGCACAGGCTTTTCGAGACCGAGGGCGTCACTGTCAGCCGGTGGATCCAGCGCCGCCGGCTGCAGGAGTGCCGACGTGACCTGGGCCGCCGGGAGGCGGCAGGCCGGACCATCGCCGCTGTGGCTCGCCAGTGGGGTTTCACCAGCGCCGCCCACTTCAGCCGGGTGTTCCGGGTCACCTATGGGATGTCCCCCGTCGAGTGGCGAGCTTCCGCGGCGCGAGCGCCTCGTACCCCTCCGTCGCCGAGTGGCGTGCCGAGGGTGCCGGAGGCCGCGTCGGCGTTGCGGCCTCGGCGTTCCCCTTTGCCCCCGGCCCGAAGCGACGTTCACCTCGCCGGTGCAGCCGGGGACACAGCGGCCTGAGGCAAGGAGGTTTCCCGGACCAGATCATGATCTTGCCGGGCGCACAGCCAGTACGGACACGCCCTCGACCAGCTCAGCCTCGGTCCCTGCAAAACGTCCGGTCCGGCTTCGCTCAGCGGGCCGGCGACGTCATTCCGCCCGGCCTTGCCACGGCTTCCGCCAGTCGCACGGCCGTCTCACCGTATGTACCGAGTTGTGTACTGAGCTGCTGCTCTTGCCATAGTGGACACCCGGCGCGCCGTTCGCGCCTGCCGGTGCCGCCTTCCGGCACCGGCAGCCGACGCCGAAGGGCGGAGCCGCCGGTCGGTATGGGCTGAGCCCGGCTTCGGCCGGCGAGTGCGGACAGGAGGGGCGCGAGTGGCGGGGTCAGGCGGGTCGCTGTCCCGAAGCGGTCTGCGCGGCCGGGAGGCCGAACTCGAAGAGGTGCGGACACTGGTCGCCTCGGTGGCCCGCACCGGAAGCGGTGCGCTGACCCTGATCCGGGGGGAACCGGGAATCGGCAAAAGCACGCTGCTTGCCGAGGCCGTCGCCAGGGCCGGAGCAGCGGGATTCTCAGTCGGCCTCGGCAAGGCCGATGAACTGCATCACATCGTGCCGCTCTCGTCGTTGGCAGCCTGCATCCTGCACGGTGATCAGCCGCTGCTGTCCGGGGATGCCTTCGCCGATCTTGCGCGCCATCACGATCAGCGGATCTGGCTGGTGGAACGCCTGGCGGAGGCGATCGAAGCCAGAGCCGGCAGCGTGCCGGTGCTGATCGCCCTGGACGACGTGCAGTGGGCCGACCCGCTGAGCCGGTTCGCCCTGAAACGGCTTCCGACACGCTTGCGGACCTCGCCGGTTCTCTGGATGCTGACCGGGCGGCAGGAGCCGGCTGGGCCGGCGCAGGAGATCGTCGCAGCTGCAATGGGCGAACTCCCGACGGTCACTGTGCCATTGGGGCCACTGTCCGGCGCAGCCATCGGCCAGCTGGCCGACGACACACTGGGTGCGGCCGTGGACGAGCGGGTACGGGACCTGCTCGACGGAGCCGGCGGCAACCCGTTTCTGGCGGTCGAGATGCTTGCGGGACTGCGGACCGCCGGTGGCTCGGGTGAGCCTGTGCACCCGGGGCTCGTCGTGGGTGTGCGCGGCAGACTCGGATCCCTGCAACCCAGCACACTGCGCTTCCTTCAGATGGGAGCGGTGTTGGGACGCAGGTTCGGCTTTCCCGAGGCCGCCGCGCTCTGCGGCCAACCGCCCACCACGTTGATCGCGGCGCTCGAGGAGGCCGTGCGCGCCGGACTCCTGGACGACGACGGGGATCATCTGGTCTTCCGGCATGATCTGCTGCGCCAGGCGGTCTACGTCGACATCCCGCCGTCGGCCCGGAAGGCTCTGCACCGAGAGGCTGCCAAACACCTCGTCTCCGCGGGCAACCAGCCGATTGACACGGTGCCGCACATCCTCAAGGGCGCCCTGCCCGGAGACGAGGAGGCCGTGACGCTGCTGCGGCGAGCCGCTGAGGACGTACTGCCCATCACGCCGGGCCTCGCGGCCGACCTGATGACGCGCGCCCTGGAACTGGTGCCGTCCGCACGACCGTTGAGCTTCGTGGTGGGTGAGCAGGCGATCGTCTGCCTGACACGGGCCGGCCGGAATCGAGAGGCGCTGTCGACCGGCGACCGGCTGCTGGCCTTCCGGCCGCCCCTGGAGGCGTTCAGCCGGTTGCAGGCCGCCCTCGGCGGGACGCTGTGGAACATGGATCTCGTCGACGAATTGCGCCGCCGGGCCGAAACGGCCCTCGCAGTCGGGGGCGCCGCCCCGGAGGTCGGGGCGAGGCTGGCCGCCCTGCGCGCGCTGGCCCTGTCGCGAGGGCATGATCTTGTCGCAGCACGTGAGGCCGGCGAGAACACGCTGCGCGACGCCATCGCGATCGGTGACCGGGAGGCGCACGTCCTGGCGCTGTTCGGGCTCGGCGAGATCGCGCTCAACGCGGGAGAGAACGCCATCGCGCTGGAGCGCTTCACCGCGCTCAGCGCCGTCGATTCCGCCTTCCTTCCCGAAGAGATCGTCGCGTACCAGCACTTGGACGACTTCGAGTCCAGCCAGCGGCTGCTGCAGGCGGCGGACAATGCCGGGTCGCCCCGTCAGGCGATGCTGCTGTGGGCACAGGCCCGGCAGCATCTGGGGCTCGGCAGGCTCGACGACGCCGAGGCCGACTTCGTGACCATGGAGCGCCTGGAAGAGGACGTACACGTACCCGTCCAGCAGCTGAACTCTCGCGTGATCCGTTCCCAGATCGCACTTCTGCGCGGCGACCGGGAAGCCGCGCGCCAGCACCTGACCGCGGCGCGGGAAAGACTGGTGATCAAACCGAACCCGGGCAACACGGCCGCGGTGCGCTTCCTGGAAGCGGTCCTCGCCGAGGACGACGGGGACATCGGGCTTGCGATCGACAAGATTCGGCAGGTGCAGGAGAAAGGTCCCTTCATGCGCTGGCGGCTGTTGCGCACCTGGGTCGACTCCGCGATACGCGTGGCTCTGCGAGGCGCGGACCAGGGGCTCGCCGAGGACCTGGCCGCACAGGCCCAAGCCCACGCCGAACGCAACCCGGCCGTGCCCACCGCCACCGGCATCGCGGCGCAGGCCCTCGGGCTTGTGAACAAGGATCTCGCCATGCTGGAACGTTCCGTAGCACTGCTCAAGGCGAGCCCTCGCCCGCTGGTCCGGGCCGCCGCCTCCGCCGACCTCGGACGGGCACTACTGGCAGCGGGCCGGAAAGGCGAAGCAGCGGCCGCCCTGACTCACGCCCATGCCACGTTCGCCGAGTCGGGCGCCCATGCGGCAGCGGCACGCGTGCAGCGTGACATGGGTGGTGCGGAGGCCGCCGGCCGCAGGTCAGCGACCAGGCAGCGCCCCGTTCAGGGTTGGGATGCCCTCACGGCCTCGGAGAAGAAGATCGCCCGCCTAATTGCTGAGGGCCACACCAACCGGTCGGCCGCCGACCTGCTCGTCGCCTCCCCGCACACGGTCAACACTCACCTGACCTCCGCCTTCCGCAAGCTGTCGGTCAACTCCCGGGTCCAACTTGCCAACCTCGTCATGGCCTTGCGCGACGACTGACCGGACACATTGGTACGTTCACGCGATGCCTGCCCCACCTGGACGCGCTTGGCTGGGACCGAACGCATTCGGAGGCCACCGACGTCCACGGACCCACCCCCTTACTGCCGACCATCGTGCTTGTGCACGGGGCGTTTACCGACGCCTCATCCTGGGCGGGGGTCATCAGACTTCTTCACGCCGCCGGACTGACGGTGCGCGCCCCGGCGAACCCGCTGCGCGGACTGGCGCAGGACGCCGCCTACATCAGGAGCGTGGTGTGCCACCTCGACGTCCCGGTCGTGCCGGTCGGCCACGGCTACGGTGGCGCGGTCATCACGCAGGCCGCTGCTGACGCCGACAACATCGTGGCGTTGTGCCACGTCGCGGCGTTCGGCCTCGACGCCGGAGAGTGCGTTGTGGACGTCACGAACCGTTTCGCCCCGATGCCGGTGACCGACGCGACCGTTACCGTCGCTCTCCCCGGCTGGTTTCCCGCCGAGCCGGACAGCCAGCTGTACATCCGTGAGGAACGGTTCCCGCAGGTGTACGCCGCCGACCTGCCGCCCCGCGTCACGGACGTCCTGTCCGTGGCGCAACGCCCGGTCGCCTGGAGGGGGCTGACCGGAAGATCGGGCCCGCCGGCCTGGGCCTCCAAGCCGTCCTGGTACGCCATTGCGACCGCCGACCGGATGCTCAACCCCACCGCTCAGCGCTTCATGGCACAGCGCATGGCGGCCACCGAACAGCTGCTGGACGGTTCGCACGCCGTCGTGCTGTCGCAGCCCGGCGCCGTGGCAGCGATGATCCGCGAAGCCGCCGAACAGGGCACTGGTCGCGGAGGCGGCGACGAGCTGCGACGAACCTGGTGAGCGGATGAGAGGCGACGGCAGAGTCTCGCCGGTGCAGCCCTGTCCTCGCACCTGACCTGGGCGAACGCTGGGCTCGATGATCACCGGAAAGACGCTGCTATAGACCGTTTTGTAACCGACCCGGGCGTCTTGGCCTCGTCACGTACGCTTACGCTGACCGAGTCGTCACGGGACCCTCGCGCCTCCTTCACCTCCCGAGACCGACATTCCGGCCACAGATGTCACTCGGGAACAGGCACCATCATGTTTTCACCGGTCAGACCGCCGGCGCGGCGGATTGCCGCCCTCTTCGCATCCGTCGCCCTGGTACTGGCTGCCACCGGCTGCGGTGGCGGAACCGGCGGTGGATCCGCCACGGGCAAGGTCACCTCCATCACCGCGCTCGACTATTACACCGACGCAACCGAACACAGCCAGTGGGGCAAGCTGCTCACCGCCTGCGGCAAGAGCGTCGGCGTAAAGGTCGAGCACACCAGCGTTCCAGGCGCGTCGCTCGTCCCGAAGGTCCTGCAGCGGGCGTCGTCACGGACCCTTCCCGACCTGTTGATGCTGGACAACCCCGACCTGCAGCAGATCGCACAGACCGGCGCGCTGACCCCGCTGGACGGGTACCGCATCGACTACAGCGGCTTCGCCGAGGGCATCCTGTCGACGGGCACCTACCAGCGAAAGGTGTACGGGCTGGCACCCACCGTCAGCACGGTCGCGCTCGTCTACAACAAGGACATGCTGGCCGAGGCCGGCGTCGCCGTGCCGAGGACCTGGGACGAGCTGAAGGCGGCGGCGGCCAAGCTGACCCGCCCGGGACGCTACGGCATGGCGGTCGACGCGAACGCCACTTTCGAGGGCACCTGGCAGTTCCTGCCCTTCCTGTGGTCCAACGGCGGAGACGAGAAGAAGCTGGACACACCGCAGGCCGCGCAGGCACTCCAGCTGTGGGTCGACCTGGTGAAGAGCGGATCTATGTCGAAGTCGGTGCTGAACTGGACCCAGGCCGACGTCCACGACCAGTTCGTCGCCGGCAAGGCAGCCATGATGGTCAACGGCCCCTGGCGGATCCCCGCCCTGAACCAGGCAAAGAACCTGCACTGGGCGGTGGCACCCGTCCCCGCCCCCCGAGCGGGGCAGGTACCCGTCACACCGCTCGGGGGTGAGGTGTGGACGGTCCCGCAGACCGGTTCCAAGGCCCGGAAGGAGAAGGCCGCCCGGGTACTGGCCTGCCTGAACGATTCCAAGAACATGCTCACCCTGGCCGAGCAGTATTTCACCGTGCCCTCCCGCACTGCGGTGGCCTCCCAGTACGCCGAACAGGTCCCGTCGATGGCTGCCTTCGTAAAAAGCGCTGAAGGGGCCCGGGGGCGTACCCGCGAGCTCGGCGTCAAGTGGCCGAAGGCGGCGACCGGGATATACACCGCCATCCAATCCGCGCTGACCGGCGAGCAGACACCGGAGGAAGCGCTCAAGGATGCGCAGCGGATCGCGACGGGTTCCTGACCTGTCCAGGGACCCCCGGACCGGCACCGGGCAGGAAGCCGACACCGTCGGCGCCGGGACACCCGGCACTGGTGTGACGCAGGACGAGGACGCGCGCGGCAGGGAGCGGGCCATGGTCCGGGCACGCAGGTGGGAGTCCCTCGCCCAGGGGATGTTCATCGTGCCCGCCGCGGCGTACCTGCTGGTCTTCTTCGGCTACCCGATCGTCAAGAACATCGTGATGAGCTTCCAGCAGTACACGCCCGCGACGTTCTACACCGGTGCCAAGCCGTTCGTGGGGCTGGAGAACTACTCAAGGATCCTGTCGTCGGACCTGTTCCCCAAGGTCTTGCTGACCACGGTCCTGTTTACCGCCGGGTCGCTGTTCGTGCAGTTTGTGCTCGGCCTGGCGTTCGCCCTGTTCTTTCAGCGGCGCTTCCCGCTCAGCGGTGTTCTGCGGTCCCTCCTGTTGCTGCCGTGGCTGCTGCCACTGGTCGTCTCCGGAACGACGTGGAAGTGGATGCTCGACACCGACTCGGGAGTCGTCAACAGCACACTCCGTCACCTCCACCTGCTGTCGTCCGGCATCCCCTGGCTCACCGGCACCTCGCAGGCGCTCGTGTCGGTGATCCTGATCAACATCTGGGTCGGAATCCCCTTCAACGCCACGATCCTCTACGGCGGCCTACAGGACATCCCTGCACATCTGTACGAGGCAGCGAGGCTGGACGGCGCCGGTCCGGTGAACTCGTTTCGCCATGTCACCTGGCCACTGCTGCGGCCCGTGGTCAGCGTCGTACTGGTGCTGGGCGTCGTCTACACGGTCAAGGTGCTGGACATCATCCTCGTGGTGACGGGCGGAGGACCGGCGAACGCCACGGAGACCCTCGCCACCCAGTCCTACGAACTGTCCTTTCAGCAGTTCGAGTTCGGACGCGGCGCCGCGATGAGCAACTTGCTCATCGTCATCTCGCTCGTCTTTGCCCTCGTCTACCTGCGCGCCAACCGGCGCGCCCAGAACGCCTGAGAGGAGATCCCGTGAAGCACGCGCCGAAGCGGGGCTGGCCGTCCACGATCGTCGGGATCTTCCTGCTCGCGCTGATGCTGTTTCCCGTCTACTGGACGGTGAATGCCTCCCTGCAGCCGGCGGGCAACACACTGCACGGAGCCTGGTTCCCCTTCCACCCGGACTTCAGCGGTTACGCCACGGCACTGCGCGACCAGGGACGCAACCTCGTCACCAGCCTCGTCGTGGCCTTCGGCAGTGTTGCGCTCAGCCTGGCGCTCGCCGCCCCGGCGGCCCACGCGCTGGCCCAGTTCCGCCTCCGAGGAACCAACCTCGTGCTCTTCGGCGTTTTGATCACACAGATGGTTCCGAGCATCGTCGTGGCCAACGCGCTCTACAGCACCTACACCGACCTGGGCCTCCTGAACTCCTACCTCGGACTGATCCTCGCCGACTCGACCGCCGGGGTCCCCTTCGCGATCATCATCCTGCGCTCGTTCATGCAGGGCATTCCCAGGGAGATCATCGACGCCGCGCGAGTGGACGGCGCGGGGAGGCTGCGCGTCCTACGCTCCGTGGTGCTTCCGGTGAGTGCGAACGCGTTGATCACTACCGCCCTCTTCACCTTCCTTTTCACGTGGAGCGACTTCCTCTTCGCCCTCACGCTGACCACCACGGAGACCGTACGGCCGATCACTCTGGGCATCTACCAGTACATCGGCACTCACACGGACCAGTGGAACGCCATCATGGCCACCGCCGTTCTGGCATCCGTCCCGGCGGCCGTGCTGCTCGTCGTCGCTCAGCGCTACGTCGCCGCCGGCATCACCAGCGGAGCCATCAAATGAGAGGCGGTCCCCTCTCCATGCCATACGTCGGTGACATGCCGATGGTCACCGCAGGTCCCAACTGCGAGGCGGGAGGACGCCGCCGGGTGGCCTCTCCCGACCGACTCGGCCGTCAGCCCAACTCCGTGTCCAGCCACTGCAGGACCTCCGGGGTCACCGGGTCGGTGATGTCGTTGAACTCCTCATGCCGGTTCAGGTACTTGGCCACATAGGGACAGACCGGCACGATGCGCTTGCCCGACCCGCGCACATCGGCGAGTGCCTCATGGACCAGCTGCGCGGCCAGCCCCTGTCCGGCGAAGGCGTCGTCGACTTCCGTGTGGAAGAAGACCCGCTGCTCACCACGGTCGCGGTACGCGGTCAGGCCGACGCGCTGTCCGTCGACGAGGATTTCGTATCGGTGTCGGTTGTCCACCCGCTCGACGGTCGGAGTGGCGGAAGGCTGGTTCATCGGGATCCTTTCGGTTGGTGCTGGTCAGTGGCGCGGTGGATTTCCACGCGGTGCGATCACGGCGTTCGGCAGGACCGGCGCGGGAAGGCGGTCGCCGTCGTATCCCTCGACCGCGCCGAAGCGTTGGGAGGCGTTCTGCCAGTCCTCCCGAGCTCGGACGATCTCTTCATGGTTGCGGCCGATGAAGTTCCACCACATCACGATCTGTTCGTCGAACGGCGTTCCACCGAGCAGGACGGTCCGGGCCCTCTCGTCCGACTCGTTCGTCAATGTCAACGTGTCGTTTCCGGTGTCGGTGTATCCCAACTCCGCAGGACGCAGAAGCGTGTCGGCCATGCGGACAGGTCCGTGGTCGACGAGAAGGCCGTGCTCGAAGCCGGGGTCGACGGCGAACGTGACGGCCGCGCGGGGCTCCAGGACGATCTCGGCACCGAGCTGGGGCGTGAAGGTCGCTACGGGGGAGACGTCCCCGGCGAAGGAGCCCAGGAACACCCTGACCTCGGCTCCGGCGATCCGTACGGGGCGGGGTACGTAGTGCTGGAAGTCGCGTTCCGCGTACCTGTGCTGTTCGGGCAACGCCACCCACAGCTGGACGCCGTGCAGGACCGTGGTGTGCGCGGTCGAGACCTCCGAGTGGCTGATGCCGTACCCGCCCGTCATGAGGTTCAGCTCGCCCGGTCGTACCAGCGCGTGGCTTCCGAGACTGTCCCGGTGCTCGATCTTCCCGCTGAACAGCCAGCTCACCGTCTGCAGCCCGGTGTGCGGATGCGGGGCGACGTCCATGCCACCCGTGACGGCGACGTCGTCGGGGCCGTAGTGATCGGCGAAGCACCAGGCGCCGATCAGGGTCCGGTCGCGCTGCGGCAGTGTGCGCCGTACCTTCATCGCCCGTGGGCCGCCGAGGGGAACGTCCCGTGGGGCGAGTACGTCGACGTGCGGGACTCTCACGCTCCGTTCGCCGTCGGCCGGTGTTCCGCAGTACGACTCGGTTTGCTCTGTTTCGACGTTGCTCACCACGCACCGCCTCCCTTCCACGACTTGGTTCGTTGCCTGCTAATCCTGTTCCTCCGGTGTGCGACGGAGGCTCGGCGTCGGGATCCCTTCGCCGTCTTCCGGGACGACGGGTCCCGAGGACGTGTCGAAGGCATGGGTGACCTCTGGCCGGGTGCCGGGGACGAGGAGACGGCGTGCCCGCTCCTCGTAGCGGCGGTCGGCGAGGGTGAGCCTGTCGCTGTGCTGGGCGAGATGCTCGGACCAGGAGGCGACGAGGTAGTTCTCGATGAAGTGCCCGGGATCCTGTCCGTCCTGGTACAGACCCCATGTGAGGGCTCCGGTGCGCCGCCGGGAACGGGCGACGTGATCCATGCAGTCACTGAAGGCGGATCCGTTCCCGGGGGCGACGCGGTAGGAGACGGTGACCAGCACCGGGCCGGCGGCCGGCCCGGGCTCGAACACCAGGGGCGGGACCGGCCAGTGCTCGGACAGGGAGGGGTCGACGCCCTCCGCCCCGTACAGCGGCCAGCGGCGCAGGCTGATGGTACTGACCAGCAGCAACGCGCTGCCGGCCAGGAGGGGGACGGCGAGCCCCAGCCGGTCGGCGAGGGCGCCCCACAGTGGCGCCACCAGCGCCTGGCCGCCTTGGAAGACAAGGAGATAGACGGCGAGGCCACGGGCCCGGACCCAGCCGGGGAGCCGCGTCAGCATGGCCGCGTTGAGGGTGGACAGGACCCCGATCCACGCCAGACCCGCGAACAGCAGCGCCACCGTCACCAGCCACGGGATGTGTACGGTGGCCAGTACCACCAGGACGCCCGCGAAGACCAGGGCACCGCTGCCCAGAGTGCCGTTGGCGCCGAGCGCCCGGTTGCTGTGGGGCAGTACGAAGGCGCCCGCGACCGCTCCGACGCCGACCGCGCCCAGGAGCAGCCCGTAGCCGCCCGAGCCCAGGTGCAGGGAGCGGCTCGCGACGAGCGGCAGCAGCGCCCACAGAGCGGCGCCACCAGGGATGAACAGCATCATGCGCAGGAGGACCCGGCGGATGCCCGGTGCGTACCACACGTAGCGACGGCCCGCGTCGAGTGCGGTCAGCAGCTTCTCACCGCTGGGGGCGGGGACAGCCGTCCGGGGAGGCCGCCAGAGCAGCAGGACGGCGGCTATGCCGAGATAGGAGGCGGCGTTGAAGGCGAATACCCACCCCGCGCCCGCCGCCGCCACGACCACTCCGCCCACGGCTGGCCCGAGGGCGCGGGCCAGATTCATGTTCACGCCGCCGAGCGCGGCAGCCTGCCCTAGCTGGCGGCGTTCCACCAGCTCCGGCTGGATCGCCTGCCAGGCTGGGCCCATCAACGCGGTGCCGCATCCCAGCAGGAAGGTGAGCACCAGCAGCAGCACCGGGGTGAGCGCGTCCGCGAACGCCAGCGCGGTGAGCGCGCCGGAGACCGCGAGCATGGCCAACTGCGCGGCCAGGAGCACCCTGCGACGGTCGTAGCGGTCGGCGACCACGCCCGAGGGCAGAGCCAGGAGCACGACGGGCAGGCTGGAGGCCGTCTGGACGAGCGTCACCAGTGCCGCGTCGTGCCCGATCAGCAGCCACTGGGCGCCCACCATCTGCATCCAGCTGCCGATGTTGGAGACCAACTGGGCGATCCACAGCGCCCGGAAGACGCGCGCCGCGAGCGGCGCCCATGGCGAATCCGGCTTTGGGGACTGCGTCGGTGTGGAGGGTGGTGCGGGGCTCATGGTGGTCCATGCGTGGTGGGTGCGGACGCGTTGACTCGGGCAGATGTCGCGTATGTCAGGCGGCTGTTGTCGTGTTGAAACTAGGACCGGCCCACCCGCTGTTGTTGACCGTCAGCGCACAGGGTGTGTGCCCTCGGCGCAGTGCCACCGGTGGGCCGGTGTGTTGTTCAGGGCCGTGGCCGGATCCAGGTGGCGTCGGCGGTCGAGAGAAGGTGGGTGCTCACGGAGGTGACCGCGAGCAGCACCAGCGTCAGGCCCAGGGTGAGGACGAGATGGCCGTGCAGGACGAGCTGCGCTCCGACGAGGGCGCCGAGGAACATGGCGAGCACGGAGAGGATCCGGCGGCCGGGGCGTGGCGCCTCGCCGCCGGCCGGGGTGGAGTCCGCTGCCAGGCCCGTCAGGGTCAGGGTCAGGACGGTCGTGGTGAGGTCCGGAACGCCCAGGCGTCGGGCGACCGCGTTCTGCAGGCCCATGGCGAGCCCCAGGCACACGATGAGGGGGTACCGGACATCGGTGGTGACCTTGCCGTCCGCTACGGCGGTGACCACCACGGCGACCGCGACCAGCACCGTCTGCACGGCCGTCGCCGTGCGCAGCAGGTGCCCGCGGTGCAGGGCGAACCGCGTGCCGAGCCTGCCTCCTGCGAGCGCGCCGAGGAGGAATGCGGTCAGCGAGACGATCGATGCGAGCGCGGACAGGCTCTTGGCGCCCGCCAGGGCGAACCCGAGGAAGACCACGTTGCCGGTCATGTTGGCGACGAAGACGTGCCCGAGCGCCAGGTAGCTCACGGCGTCGACCAGGCCGGTGGCCACCGTCAGGATCAGCATCAGGGGAGGCAGCGGGCCGTGCCGCTCCTCTCCGCGCGGTACCAGGGTGCGGACCGCGTCACTCAGCAGCCTGCGCATAACGCGTTCCTTCCGTTGCGGTGGCCGGCCGGTGCAGCACCACGCGGGTGAGCAGTGCGCTCGCCGGGCCGATCACGATCACGACGACGGCGACCCACACCGGCCAGGAGGTGACCCCCAGCGCGTGGTCCACGGACCATCGCCCGGCCCCGGTGAGGGCCAGCGCGGCAGAGACGATGACAAGGACGAGGGGGTATTCGTAACCGTCGTTCTGGACCCACAGTCCCTTGGGCCGCTTCACGGTGCCCGCGACCGTCATCACGCCCATGGCGACCATCGCCGCCAGGGGCGTGAGCAGGCCGGCCGCCAGGAACAGGCCGGAACCGATCTGACTGGCTCCCGCGACGAGGGCGGTCAGCCGGCCGCCGCGGAAGCCGTCACGGCGGAACTCCTCGGTCCCGCCCGCCAATCCGTTGCCTCCGAGCCGGAAGCTCACCTTCTGCACTCCGTGCCCGGCGATGAGCAACCCCACCACCAGCCGGAGGACCAACAGTCCAGCGTCCATCGTGTTCCTGCCTGTTCCTGGCGTTCTTGTTCCCAGCGTGGGGATCAGCCGGCGGCGTGGGCGCCGATGACGGCCTGCGCGTAGACCATCCCGAGGCCGTAGGCGCCGCCGTGCTCCTTGACCACGTCGCCCACGGCGGCATACGTCTCGGTACGGGCCCAGTCACGCTGGAGCTCCAGGAGGACCTGCACCCAGGTCACTGGCACCGCGCCGCCCTGCACCATGCGTTGAATCGCGTGCTCGTGGGCCTGCGGGCTGACACCGCCGGACGCGTCGGTGACCACGTAGACCTCGTAGCCCTGGGCGATGGCGGAGAGCGCGGGCAGGACGACGCAGACCTCGGTCCACAGGCCGGCGATGACGAGCTTCTTGCGGCCGGTGGCCTTGACCGCCTCGACGAAGGCGAGGTCCTCCCAGGCGTTCATCGTGCTGCGGTCGATGATCTTCTGCTCGGGGAAGACCGCCGCCAGCTGCGGCATGATCGGGCCGGAGAACGACTCGGCGGCCACGGTGCTCAGCACGACCGGCACGTCGAACGCCTTGGCGGACTTCGCCAGGCCCACGGTGGAGTTGATGATGGCGGTGCGGTCGCCGCTGCCGGTGCCGAAGAACATCTGCGGTTGATGGTCGACGAACAGCACCGCACAGTTGTCCGGGGTGAGCAGGTCGAGGCTGGGGGCGGCGGTGACCTCGGAGATGTCGACCATGAGTGTGCCTTTCTCGGTAAGTGGTGGCGCGGACCGCTGTCCGTGCCGTGGGAAGAACCGTCCGGTTGGACGGAGCTGGTGGGTGTCCTGGAAGGGGCGGCTCAAGAGCCAGGCGCCTTATGAGAGTTCAGAGAACGAAGCAGGGATCGAAGGGGGTGCTCGCGGCCTCGGGAGTGAGACCCCGCGCGATGCGCCACTGGCGGTGCTGCTCCGACTCGGCGATGGCCTGGCCGAGCAGCTCCGCCTGGCGCGCGCCGGGAGGGGCCGCTCGACGGGACGCCTGATAGCCGCCGAAGTGGGCCACTGGGCTCCAGGCAGGGCTGACGGGGGGAAGTTCCTCGTCGAGGCCCTCGTACTCGGCGGCGGCGTAGACGATCCGGCCGCCGGTCACGGTCAGCAGCGACTCGATGTGTGCGATGTCCGGTTCGGGCACGGCGAAGTAGTCCTCGGACAACACCGCCAGGTCCGCGTAACACCCCGGCCGCAGCACCCCCTTGACCTCGTCCTCACCGGTCAGTGCGGCTCCGGCGCGCGTGAACATCGCCAGCGCCGTCTGCCGGTCGACGCGGTTCGTCGGCGGGCGCAGCGCCAGATCGCCGACCGAGCGGCCGCTGACGAGCCAGTGCAGGGCGACCCAGGGGTTGTAGGTGGAGACCCGGGTGGCATCGGTGCCGGCGCCCACGGTCAGCCCGCGGTCCAGCATGGCTCGGATCGGCGGGGCGTCCGCGGCGGCTCCGGGGCCGTAGCGCCGTACGAACGCCTCGCCCTGGAAGGACAGGCGGTTCTGCACGGACATCGCGCCGCCGAGCGCGGCGATGCGGTCGAGGCTGTCCGGGGAGACGGTCTCCGCGTGGTCGAACAGCCACCGGTTCCCGCCCGGGAAGAGCCCTTCCGAAGCGAGCTTCTCGAACACCGCCAGGTCACGGCGGATGGTTTCGTCATAGGTGGCGTGCAGCCGGAATCCCCAGCCGTTCTCCATGAGAAGGCGCACGGCCTTCTCGAATTCCACCTCGTAGTCGGGGGAGTGCTCGGGGCGCGGCTGGGCGAAGTTCTCGAAGTCTGCCGCCGCCCAAGTGAGATTCTCGCCGGCTCCGTTGAGACGCAGCCATTCGTCCCCGTCCTCTGGACGGACCATGCCGATCCAGCGGGTGAGGTCGTCGATCTCCTGGCCTGCGGTCTGCGGGAAGAGGTGATAGGCGATGCGCAGGGAGAGCTGTCCTTCCCTGGCCAGTTCCGTGACCGTCTCGTAGTTGTCGGGGAAGTTCTGGAATCCGCCCGCCGCGTCGATCGCCGAGGTGAGGCCGAACCTGTTCAGCTCCCGCAGGAAGTGGCGGGTGGATGTCTTCCTGTGCTCCTCGTCCAGCACCGGCGCCTTGGCGAGGGTCGAGTAGAGGATCAGGGCGCTGGGGGATGCCAGCAGCATGCCGGTCGGTTCCCCGTCCCGGCCTCGCACGATCTGGCCGCCCTTGGGGTCGGGTGTGTCCCTGGTGAAGCCGGCTGCCTTGAGCGCCGCCCGGTTCAGCACGGCCGACTGGTACAGGTGCAGGACGAACACCGGGGTGTCCGGTGCGGCGGCGTTCAGCTCGGTTACGGTGGGCAGCCGCCGCTCGGCGAACTGCTCGGCCGACCAGCCGCCGACCACCCGCACCCACTGGCCCTTGGGTGTGCGGGCCGCCTGCTCGCGCAGCATGGCCAGCCCCTGGCGCAGGGTGCGGACGCCATCCCAGCGCAGCTCCAGCACGTAGTTGAGGCCCCCGCGGATCACGTGCAGATGAGCGTCGTTGAGGCCGGGGATCACCCGTCGCCCGAGCGCGTCGACCACCTTCGTGCCCGCGCCGACATGGGGAGCGACGTCCTTGTCGTCACCGACGACCGTGATGACGCCGTCGTGGATGGCGAGCGCCTCCGCATGCGGGCGGCCCGGGTCCCCGGTGTGGATCTTCGCGTTACGGACGATGAGGTCCGCGGCATTCTCGATGGTATGTGGAACCAGCCCGCCGACAAGCATTGTTGACATCTCTTGAGACTCCCTCTGGGAAATCGACTTCGATTCGAGCCATGGTCGGAAGCGGCGGTCTTTGGCTATTCCGTCCCGCTCGCACACCCGTTTGCTCGAATCGCACCGGGCGAATTCCACCGACACTCGTCGTGCCCTGAGAACGAGGACAGGCCCTGTGTGTGAGAGGCCGCGGCTGCTTCGCCATCACCTTAGGCAAGGCAGATGCGCCTCCATGTTCTGCCGGTGCACAGGACTTGTCCCCTTAGTGCACTGACTCATCCATGCTCTGAATGTGATGGGAGAGGCTCGAAGGCAGCCGTGCACTGTGAGGACAGCAGCGTTGCGCCCGTGGGCAATTGCCGCGTGCTCGGTGGTTCTAGCGTGGCTGCCGTATTGCCGGAAGGGCCGGCGTCCCCATGACCATTCCAGGAGACTCACATGTCCGATGCCATCGAGCCGGTTCAGCCGGTGCTGGAACCGGCGGCAGCCGCCTTCGCCAAGGCGACCGCCAATCCGCCCTACCTGTTCGACCTGCCTCCGGCAGAAGGACGCAAGGCCGTCGACGAGGTGCAGTCCGGCGAGATCGACAAGCCGGCCGTCGACGAGGAGTGGATCACCGTCTCGGGCGGGCCGACGGGCGGCATCCGCGCGCGCATCGTCAAGCCCGCCGGCGCCGAGGCCACCCTCCCGGTGATCATCTACATCCACGGCGCGGGCTGGGTGTTCGGCAACGCCCACACCCACGACCGCCTGGTGCGGGAACTCGCCGTCGGCGCGAACGCCGCCGTGGTCTTCCCCGAGTACGACCTGTCGCCCGAGGCCCGCTACCCGGTCGCCATCGAGCAGAACTTCGCGGTCGCCCAGTGGGTCGTTCAGCAGGGTGCGACGAAGGGGCTGGACGCCGCCCGCATTGCGGTCGCCGGTGACTCGGTGGGCGGCAACATGGCCGCCGCGCTGACGCTGATGGCCAAGGAGCGCGGCGGCATTCCGCTGGTGCAGCAGGTGCTGTTCTACCCGGTCACCGACGCGAGCTTCGACACCGGCTCCTACCACCAGTTCGCTGCCGGTTACTTCCTGCGCCGCGACGGCATGCAGTGGTTCTGGGATCAGTACACGACCGACGAGGCCGAACGGGCGCAGATCACCGCCTCCCCGCTGCGGGCCACCCCCGAGCAGCTCGCAGGTCTGCCCCCGGCCCTGGTCATCACCGGCGAGGCGGACGTGCTGCGGGACGAGGGCGAGGCGTACGCCAACAAGCTGCGCGAGGCGGGCGTTCCGGTCACCGCGGTCCGCTTCCAGGGCATCATCCACGACTTCGTGATGCTCAACGCCCTGCGCGAGACCCACGCCGCCGAGGCCGCCATCACGCTGGCCACCGGCACCCTGCGCGCCGCCCTGCACACCGCCTGAACCCGAGGAGACACCCCGACATGACCACGACCACGCCCACCGTCCTGCTCGTTCATGGTGCCTTCGCCGACGCGGCCAGCTGGTCCGGCGTCATCGCCGAACTCCAGGGCTACGGCATCCCCGTGATCGCCCCGCCCAACCCGCTGCGCGGCCTCGCCGCCGACGCCGCCTACGTCGCCTCCGTGGCCGCCCAGATCGACGGCCCCGTCGTGCTGGTCGGCCACTCCTACGGCGGCGCCCTCATCACCGTGGCCGGCGTCACGGAGAACGTCGTCGGGCTCGTCTACGTCGCCGCCTACGCCCTGGAGGAAGGCGAGAGTCTCGGCGAACTGCAGGGCCGCTTCCCGCTCTCCCCGCTGGCCAGCAACCTGAAGCAGTGGACGTACCCGGTCGAGGATGGTGACCCCGCGGTCGAGGTCACCATCGCCGCCGACGCCTTCCCGTCGGTCTTCGCCGCTGACGTGCCCGCCGACGTCACCAAGGTCCTGGCCGTGGCCCAGCGGCCACTGGCCGCCGCAGCGTTCGAGGAGACGGCCGTCGCGGCCGCGTGGAAGACAAAGCCGTCCTGGGCCCTGGTGGCCGGAGCGGACGAGGCGATCAACCCCGAGGTCGAACGGTTCGGCGCCAAGCGCGCCGGGGCGACCGTCGTCGAGATCGAGGGCGCGTCGCACGCGGTCGCCGTCTCCCAGCCCAAGGAGGTAGCCGACCTGATCCGCGACGCCGTACGGGCGACGAGCTGAGACGAGGGGCACACCAGCTGCGCGGACGAACTCGCTTCGTCCGCGCAGCCGTGTTTTCACCTCAGTGCGGCACTCGCTCGGTCCGGTCGGCCAGCGTGACCACGACGACCAGGGCCGCCGCCAGCAGACCGGCGATTACGGCCGGCGCCGGGGAGCGACCGGCCACCAGCACAGCGACCGCGACAGCGGGAAACGCAAGCTGTTCGGCGCCGCTCCGCTGGTGCGGCCGGACGTGTACGGCCCACACGGTGATCAGGAAGATCGCCGCCGGCATGGTGATCGCGACACCTGCTGCCGGCGATGGGACATCGGTGCGCCGCGTGATCAGCTTGGCGTACGCCGAAAGGCCGGCCCCCTCGGCGGCCGCCGAAGCGAAGATCAGGTAGTGGCCGTACGCCCAGGTGAACCTCTTGCGGTGGGCCTGGTGCGTCGTGGCGAGCAGCGTGTGCGCCGGTCTGGCGAAGTACAGCCACCACATGGCGAAGACCATGAGCAGGCCACCTGCTGCCAGCAGGTACAGCGCACCGGCGTTGTGGTGCCGGTCGAAGGCGCCGCGGACCGCCGTCGTGGCGGCTGCGACGGACTCACCGAGCACGATGAGAGTGAACAGTTCGTACCGCTCGGCGATGTGGTGCGGGTGCCACGGGGTCATCCCGGCGGACTGCGCCCACACCGGGACGGAAAGCTCGGCGACGATCAACCCGATGATGGCGGCCAGTTGTGCCGAGGCCGGGAGGAAGAGCACTCCGACCCAGCCGATCTGGCAGCCCGTCACTCCGACGGCGAAGCGAAGCGCCGTCCGCCGCCGGCCGGGGTCCGATCGCGCGGCACGCAACCACAGGACGGCCAGGGCCGTACGCGCTAGGGCGTATCCCAGCGTGATGACACGCAGGTCGCCTTCCTCGAACGCCCGTGGGACGCCGGCGGCGAGAATGAGGGACCCCGTGATCTGGAGCAGCACCGTCAACCGGTACGGGACGTCGTCCGGGTCGTAGGCGGAAGCGAACCACGTGAAGTTCATCCACGCCCACCAGATGGTGAAGAACACCAGCGCGAAGCGCAGGGAGCCCGTGATGTAGTGCCCGCCGGTCACCGCTGTGCTCAGGCTCGCTGACGCCTGCGCCACCGCTATGACGAAGCAGAGGTCGAAGAGGAGTTCCAGCGATGTGGCGGTCCTGTGCGGTTCACCGGGGTCCCGGCCCATGGTGCCGCCGGATCGCCCGTGCCATCGTCCGGCTCGCCGCGTACGTCGAGGGGAGAGGCGGCTCAGCGAAGGGCTCCCAGAGCGGCTTCCACAGTTCGGTGGAAGGTGGGATAGGTGTAGATCATGTGCCTGAGGCGCTCGACAGGCACCTCCGCGTGGACGGCGACGTTCAGCCCGTACAACACCTCACCTCCCGCCGGTCCCGCCGACGTCGCCCCGATCAGCACGCCCCGGTCGGCATCCTCGACCAGTTTGATGAACCCCTCGTTGCCTCGCCCGTGGATCCAGCCGCGTGTGGAGGAGGCGATCGGCACCACGCTGGTGCGCACACGCAGCCGCTGGTCGCGCGCCTGCCGCTCGGTGAGTCCCACGGCCGCGATCTCGGGGTCGGTGAAGGTGACGCGGGGCAGCGCCCGGTAGTCGGCGTCGAGGCCGGGACGCCCGAGGATGTCCCGTACGGCGATCTCCGCCTGGTACATCGACACATGCGTGAAATTGCCGCGGCCGGTGACGTCCCCGATCGCCCAGAGCCCTTCCTCGGCCCGCATCTGCCCGTCCGTGCGCACGGCTCGTGCCGAAGGGTCGAGACCCGCTGCGTCGACACCCAACTCGGCGAGGTCGGCGCGGCGCCCGGTGGCGACGAGAAGCCGTTCGGCGCGCAAGGGCTCCTCCTCGTCCTCGAGGTGGACGATGAAGCCGGTGCCGTCATGGCCCACCTGTCGGGCCCGGACCGAGGTGAGAATGGCGACGCCGTCCGCCCGCAGGACCTCCTCGGCCAGTTCCCCGGCTTCCGGTTCCTCCTGCGACAGCAGCCGCTCCTGCCCCTCCACCACCGTGACCGCGCACCGGAAGCGGGCGAAGACCTGGGCGAGTTCCACGCCGATGGCGCCTCCGCCGAGCACGATCATCGAGGCCGGCAGCTCCTTGGCCGCTATGGCGTCCCGGTTGGTCCAGTACGGCGTCGAGGCCAGGCCCGGGACCGGAGGAATCCGGGGCCGGGTGCCGGTGGCAAGAACCACACCCCGCCCGGCCTCGAACGTGCGATCGCCGACCGTCACCTGCCGTGGTCCGGTGAGCCGCCCCGTTCCGCGCACGAGCCGACCGCCCTTCGCCACGAGGCGTTCGGCGGCTACCCGGTCGTTCCAGTCGTCGGTGGCCTCGCCTCGAATACGTCCGGCAACCGGGCCCCAATCGGGAGTCACCTCCGCCTCACCGGCGAGGAAGGTCACGCGGCCTGCCTCGGCGAGCAGGTTCCCGGCTCGGATCATCATCTTGCTGGGCACGCATCCCCAGTACGGGCACTCGCCCCCGACGAGCTCGGCCTCGATCCCCACCACATCCAGTCCGGCCTCTGCCAGCGTGCCCGCGACGTACTCGCCCCCGGGCCCCAGACCCAGGACGACCACATCGGCCTGTTCGCTCACCCTCATGTCTCTCCTCGCTGCTCGTCGGCTCACGCCGTCCGCGAGAGGTTAGAAGGGTCGAGGCACCGGGCCCTGTCCGTCGGCGCACGGTGACTTGCCCGAGAACGCACACCGGGCACGGACCCCTCGCCCAGTGCGCTGCCGAGCACCACCGCATGCGCTCCTGGGCAACGAGTCCGCCGCGCGGGCACCTAGCGTCTCCCCTGTACACAGAGCCCAGACCGCAGGAGGCGGATCATGACCACCAGTGCCCAGCACGTGGGCAGCCAGCCGTGGCTACATCAGAAGGGTGAGATCATCCAGGAGTTCGGGACGGTCAAGCAGTTCCCTCTCGGCCTGTCCTACGAAACCCGCATGTACTCCTGTCAGCGGCTCAACAGAGTCCTGGCGGACACTCAGATCCTTTACGGCCTCTACAAGAAGCACCACTGGCTGATGCGCGGGGCGACCTTCTACCAGCTGCACCTGGTGCTGGACAAGCATGCTGGGGAGCAGCTCGAACTCGTCGACGCCCTCGCCGAACGGGTCCAGACCCTGGGCGGTGTTGCAGTGGGGGACCCCCGGCACGTCGCCGAGATCACCTCGATCCCACGCCCCCCGGACGGCGTGGAGGAGGTGCCGGCCATGCTGTCCCGGTTGCTGGCGGCGCACGAGACCATCCTGACCGAGGCCCACGACGCGGCAGCCCGTAGTGCGGAGTTGGGCGACGACGGTACCAACGACCTGCTGGTCTCCCAGGTGATCCGGACAGGCGAACTCCAGGCGTGGTTCCTCGCCGAGCATTTGGTCGACACACCCCTGGTCCGTGCCTGAACGGGCCTGAAGCGCTGATGTTCGCGGCGTGGCTCGGCGCGAGCAACGCCGCGGCGTGCCGTTACACGGCCTGGGTCCGCGGTCAGCGGGGCGCGGGCTCTATGGCGGGAACCGAGCACCGGCCGCTCTGCGCCGCGCCCCGCGCCGGGCCCTCATCGCCTCACGGCGTAGACAGACGGACCTTAATGCCTGGCTCGTCGACAGTCGGACTCTGCCCCCGCAGTGCGCTGCCGAGTTCGTCACCAGTGCCCCACACGCCGGCGATGAAGCTGATGACCACCCTGCCCGCGAACCCGACGCGCTGCTCGAACTCGCAGCCTTGTGCGGGTACCTGCCGCACGCACTGGAGATCGTGGTCAGTCTTCTGCGTAGACGCCGGCACTGCGCCAACTGCTCGGCGCCGTACGCCTCTAATCGCTCCAGCTCGGTGAACCCGAGCTTCGCCGCGAGGCGCGTCGAGCGGACGTGGCTTGGCGTGTGGTCTTCGGTCACGCCGCCTGCTTGAGCTCGTGCTCGACAGGGCGGATCCAAGGCGCCATCGAGCGGTCGTCGGCCTCGGCGCGGACACAATCGTGTACGCAAGAGCCGCGCGAGGCGACAGGCGCAACGGCCGCACCCAGAGACGGGACCGTCTGGCCTTCCAAGGCAGCAGGCCGATGACTGTGGGAGCGCGCTGATCCCTGTCCGGTAGTCGGACCGGGGCCCGTCATGTGCTGGCGCCATTGGTGAAACTTGCGGGTTGAACGTGTTGTCGCCCTTCGTGAACCGTTGTGGTCGGCCAGAGGCGGATTCAGGGTGTTCCATGTGCTAGGGATTGAGCATGTTCTGCGGGCCTGGGCCGGGGGCAGTGGGTGTGGGGAGCATTGGTGGGTGCTGTCCCGCGGCGGGGTTTGACTCTTGAGATCTCCGACCGGGGTGTCTTGCTCACGCTGTGCCGACCGACACCCTGGACGCTACGGCTGCAGACCGCGCGTCTGGGCCCGATTCAACAAGTCAGGAGCCTGCCGATCAGTTGTGGCGTCGTCACGATTCTGACCGCCCGATGCGGCTCGGTACCGGCAACGTGACGCGCCATCGGACCGGAGGGGGGACGGGCATGTCCAGTTCGACCATGTCCAGTACGCTGCCTGCCCCGCAGACTTGTCGTCGACGCTCTGCGGGATACCGCGACCTGCTGAAGTAGGCCAGGAAGTGGGGAGCCGTGAGGCTGCCCGCGAGGTCTTCCACTTGGTCGGAAAGCTACAGCCAGGACCCCGCTCATAGGGGCTGTCGTGACAGATGAGAGGGTCAGGCGGGTGAGCGAGACACCACCGAACACCCTCCAGTACCGCTTTGACGGGCCAGAAGACGCTCCGGTCCTGATCTTGGGTCTCTCACTGGGTACCACATGGCACATGTCGTAGAAGCCGTCCAGCGCCGTCCATCCAGTCCTGTGCGGGCATATATGTCCAGCTTCGAGATCCTGTGCCGAGAGGGTGTCTCCTGGGCGGTCTCCGCAAGCTGGTCTTGGGGGAACGTTCGCCGGTGTCGGTCCGTTCGCCGGCTGGGTGTGGCTGGCCGCCGCCGCGGACGTGGGCTGGCCCGCGCCGCTCGTGTCGGAGTCGGCGCGGGCCCTGTTTCGGCGGTGGGTCAGTGCAGCGCGCTGACTTCGGTCGCCGAAAGTGTGCGTGGGTAGACGTGGACGTCGGCGGCGGAGCCGGGGAAGGCCAGGTAGGGGGTGGTGGCGGAGGCGCTGTTGATGCAGCCGCCGATGGTCAGGGGCATGGAGGAGTCGTACTGGGGGCTGAGGTTGGTGGCGGTCCCAATGAGGGTGCCGTTCTGCTAGGGGGCCATGTTGCCGGTGGTGGAGCCTCCCGGGGCGGGTGCCCGGAAGACGGCGACGAGGTGGGTCCAGGTGTCGTCGCCACGGGCGACGGCTAGCGGACGTCGACGTAGTCGGTGACCCGGTTGCTTCTGAGGTAGTGGTCTCCGGTCTGGCGGTTGACCGCGAGGGCCCAGGTGCCGTCCTGCTTGGCGGCCACCATGCCGATGAGGTGGCCCTTCTTGTCGGTGTCCAGCTCGCAGACGTAGTGGTAGGTGCTGGAGCCGCGGGGTTTGAAGTAGAGGGTGGGCCAGGCGTCGTCGGTGAGCGGTTTCCAGGTGTTGCCCTTCTTGTACTGGAGGGTGCCGCCGAATCTGATCGGCTGTCCCTTGCGGACCGGGTCGGGGGAGGCGTGGAAGCCGGTGATGCGGGTGGCGTAGCGGTACAGGTGTACGGGCTTGGTGGTGCTGGTCGCCAGGTCGGGGTTGCCGTTGAAGCGGGCACGCCAGTAGGCGTCGGTGTCCGGCGCAGTGAGGGTGCGGGCGAACGTCTCCAGGGACAAGGGCTTGTTGTAGCGGATCTTGATGGGGATGGTGGTGGCGTTCTTCCAGCCGCTCTTGCCGTCCTTCGAGTACTGCAGAGTGACAGTGGGCTTGGCGGGCCAGTGGGCGCGTGCGTCTTCGTAGTAGACATAGCCGTCGTCCACATGGAGGGCCGAGCCGTCGTCCAGGGACACGCCCGCGTCGATGTGGGTGGTGTAGGCGACGTGGAGGCTGAAGGGTTCGGTGGCGATCTGCTGGAAGGGCATGTCGCCGGCACCCGCCATGAGCTCGGCGGTCGGGGCGGCGTTGTACGAGGAGACGGGCAATGTGTAGGCCCCTCTGCCGTCGGTAGTGGTCTCGCCGACTACGAAGGCGGGAAGACCGTCCGAGCCGAGGCCGAAGAGGGTGATCGCGGTGTTCGGCAGTGGCTGCCAGCCTGCGGTGGTCTGGATCTCGGCGTGGCCGGTGACGGTGCCGGAGGTGCCCTGTTTCAGGTTCAGGGCGTGCGTGCTGGCCGTGAAGCGGACCGGTGCCTGTGTGGTGTGCAGGTACTGGTAGGGGTACGTCAGCAGGTCGATGGCTCCGGGGTAGCGGTCGGACGGCTGGGGTGCGGCGGACAGCTGGACGGACGGGTCGGTGGGCACGAAGGCGGTGGTGAAGTGGCCGTCGGCGCCGGCGGTCGCGGTCAGCCGGCTGCGCCCGGCGTTGACGCTGACCGGCACGTCGTCGGTGGAAGCCGGGGCGTCGGGGTCGCGGGGGTCCTGGGCGACGACGGTGCCGCTGACGGAGACCTGCTGGTGGAGGTAGTCCGGCACGCTCGGGGTTGCGGTGAGACCGGAGATCGTGAGGATGGTCCGGTACCGCAGGTTGTGTGGCGAGAGGGCACCGGTGACGGTGGCGCCGGAGGCGTCCTGCAGATCGACGGTCACCCGGTAGTCGCCGAGCTCCGCCAGGTGGACCGGTGCCCGCCAGACTCCGGAGCGGGCGTCGTCTCCCGAGTACTGGGTGAAGTCCTCGGTCGAGCCGGCCTCCGGGGCCCCGTCCGGCGCGTCCAGAGGATAGAAGTGTGCCGTGATACGGGTGAGTGGGCTGTCGGAGTGCGCTGTCACGAAGATCAGGCCCGGCTCGTACCAGCCGTCGGCGTCGGACAGGACGGGCCCGCCGGTGGTGCCGTCCGCCTGCGCCGGGGCGAGGCCCGTGAACAGGGAGGCGGAGAGCGCGGTCGCCGTGGCCGCCGCCAGGAAGGTGCTGCGTCTCATGATGGTCCCCCAAGGAACAAGTCGACTGCGAGCGAGAGTACGGAGATCGAACGGGAGGGGTGTGCCAGGTCACACCCCCGCTGGGCTCCCCCCAGGAACAGGCGGTCGACTCGGGTGCCCCCCCGGTCGACCGCCTGAACTCACACTACTGTTCAGTCGAGTTGGCTGATCTTGGGGTTGTCACCGGTCGCGGCTGCGTCGGCGGGGGCAGGGCGGTGTTGTAGATGTGGATGTCGCTGATCGAGCTGTTGGCGTATTCGCCGTAGCTCTCCAGGGCGATACGGCGGCCGATCTGGACGGGTCCGGTGGCGTTCCAGGGGGTGCCACCGAAGGCTTTGGTGTCGACCTGGCGTCCGTTGACGTAGAGGGTTATTTGGTTAGTGGAGGCGTCGTAGACGCCGACGAGGTGGGCCCATTGGCCGATGGTCGGGGTTCCGCCGTAGGTGGCCGTGAAGGTTGTGCCGGTGTTGTCGTTGTGCAGGTTGAAGGCCCAGGCGTGTTTGCTCGAGGAGTAGTAGAGCTGGAATCCGTTGGAGTTGCCGGCGGTGTCGGACTGGGAGACGAAGGTCGAGTTGGCCGTGAGCGAGCTGGGATTGGCCCAGGCCGAGACGGTGAAGCTCTTCGAGGTGTCGACGGCCGGCCCGCTGCTGGCGGCGTAGCCGGTGGTGCCGGTGAGGCTGAGGACCTTGCCGCGCTGACCGTCGGTGGCCCAGGTGTAGGCGCCTCCCAAGGAGGCTGGGAGCCCACCGCTGCAACCGGCGTCTGTGGCGGTGGCACAGTCGGCGGCGGTGTTGCCGGTGCCGTCGTCAAGGTTCCACCAGCGGGTCGCAGTGTTGGTGGCGGTGCCCAGGGAGACGGGGGCGGCGAAGTTGGCGGTGGTGCTGGTCGGGGTGGTACCTGGGTACTCGATCGGCCTCGCCCTGCTCGCGCGTACCGCTGGGCAGCGTGCTGAGCCCCGTCAGCCGCTGGGGCTGATCCTCGTACCCACGCGTGAGCTGGCACAGCAGGTGACCGACGCGCTGACCCCGTACGCCCGCTCCGTGCGGCTGCGGCTGGCCACGGTGGTGGGCGGCATGTCGATCGGCAGGCAGGCCGGCGCGCTGCGCGGCGGAGCCGAGGTCGTGGTCGCGACCCCGGGCCGGCTCAAGGATCTCATCGACCGCGGCGACTGTCGGCTGCACCACGTGGGCATCACCGTGCTGGACGAGGCCGACCAGATGGCTGACATGGGCTTCATGCCCCAGGTCACCGCGCTGCTCGACCAGGTGCGCCCGGAGGGGCAGCGGATGCTGTTCTCCGCCACCCTGGACCGCAACGTCGACCTGTTGGTACGCCGCTACCTGACCGACCCCGTCGTGCATTCGGTCGATCCGTCGGCCGGTGCGGTCACGACGATGGAGCACCACGTCCTGCACGTCCACGGCGCCGACAAGCACGCCGCCACGACCGAGATCGCCGCCCGCGACGGCCGCGTGATCATGTTCCTGGACACCAAGCACGCCGTCGACCGGCTGACTCAGGACCTGCTCAACAGCGGGGTGCGGGCCGCCGCGCTGCACGGCGGTAAGTCGCAGCCCCAGCGCACCCGCACGCTGACGCAGTTCAAGACGGGGCACGTCACCGTGCTGGTGGCGACCAACGTCGCGGCGCGCGGCATCCACGTCGACAACCTCGACCTCGTCGTCAACGTCGATCCGCCGACCGACCACAAGGACTACCTCCACCGCGGCGGCCGTACCGCCCGCGCCGGCGAGTCCGGCAGCGTCGTCACCCTGGTCACGCCGAACCAGCGCCGAGGCATGGTCCGCCTGATGTCGGACGCCGGAATCCGGCCGCAGACCACCCAGATCCGCTCGGGCGACGAGGCCCTGAGCCGGATCACCGGCGCCCAGGCCCCGTCCGGCATCCCGGTCGTCATCACCGCACCGGTGGTCGAACGCCCCAAGCGCAGCGCCACCTCCCGAGGCCGCCGTCGCCCCGCCTCGGCGACCAGGCGCACCCCCGGACGCCAGGCCGGCTTCGGCGCGGTGGCCTAGAACTCTCGTGATCAGGAAGCCGGCCCATCTCTGCAGGAGGCACCTTTTGACGCTGATTCGACGCAGTCCTTGCCCGGCGGACGCCGACCCCGCGCACAGGACAGCGGTGGGGGTCATGGACGCGGCAGGACCGCAGGTCTGTGACGGCATGAGCGTCGAGGTGACGCTGGCCGTCATGGCCGCCGCCCGCACGGTCCGACTGGTCGTCTGCGACCAGGACGGCCAGTGCACCGGCCTGGTCACCCATGCCGAACTCGCCGCCGTCCGTGACCGCTCCGACTACACGGACCGTGTCCGCCTGCGCGACATCCTCGGCGACCACGGTTCGTTCGCCTCACCCGTGACCACGTTGGCCGAAGCCGAGCACGCGATGCGCACCCGTCGGCTCGGTGTCCTGCCGGTGGTCGACGAGCAACGCAGCGCCCTGGGCATCCTCGCCCTCTCCCGCTGAAACACCTCGCCCCTGGTCGGACCGTTCTTTCCTTCTCCCCGTGAGGCCACATGCGCTGTGTCATCGCCCGCTTCCCCTTCGAGCTCACCAAGGGCGGCGTGCTGGAATCGATGAAGGGCATCAAGCCCGAACCGGTCACCGGCGAATCGGTGATCATCGGCCGCCGCCACTACCCCGTCAAGCAGGTCGGCCAGGTCATCACGCGCCAGGACCGCCGTGACTTCAGCGCCACCGAAGTCCTGCGGGCCATGGCTGCGCTCGGCTTCACCTGCCGCGCCGTTCCCAAGGCAGCGTCCCCGGGCATTCTCAGCCCGATGCAGCACGCCTCCGCGATGCTCGGCACCCCCGTCACGGCCTGACCGGGCAAACAGACACGAGCCGACACCTGAGCAGCAGCGTGGGCCCGACCGGTACGCCGGCCGGGCCCACACCGTGTGCAGCGGGCTCCGTCACCGTTGCCCTGCAGGATCCGGGTGACATCGAAGTGCAGACGCGTGGGCGGCGCGTCCTCCTTCACGGGGGCGTCGACGACGGCGGGCGGTGATGACAGCGCCACCGGTGGCCGCGACCAGGGACATCTGGTTGCTCTGGCCGGACTCCACCAGGGCGGCAACGTCAACCGGCACCTCGTCGGGCTGCGGTATGAGGCGGACCATGTTCGTCGGCCATCCGGCTGCTTGAGCGGTGACGCTACCGGGCAAGGAAGGCGCTCACGGTCTCGCCGCCGGAGGCCCGGCGGGTGACCGCCGTGGCGTGGGCGAGCCCGGTGCCCCTGGGCCAGCCGAAGCCCGCGGTACCGCCGTTCAGGTCAGGGGTGCGCATGCGCGGCACATGCCGGCTGGGATCGTGACCGGTGACCCGGATGGTGTCGGGGTGCAGCGGCCCCCACCGTGGCGCAGGGCATTGGTGACGAGCTCGGAGACGACCAGGACCACGGTGTCCGCCGCGTCAGGAGCCACGGTCGGCTGCGGCGCCGGCAATCGTCGTGATCATCAGGGTCACCCTGATCTCTGAATCGCCCATGCCCCCTGCCCTGGCTACCCGACCCCTGTGCCCCGCCCTCCACCTGCCAACCCCGCAGAGCCCCAGTGCCGGCCAGAGCCTCGCAGCTGCTTGAACCATCCACGGGGACCGGTCGAGGCAGACTGGTCGAGGCGGCGTACCTCATCTTCCAGCGCGCGGAAATCTATACTCGCTGAAGTAGACATCGGCCGATGCTGTGGTTAAGGTTTCTGTCGTAGCCGAGATCAAGAGAGGCCCGGCAGAGATGAACTGCCGGGCAGCAGTACGCAGTTGCAGTTGGCATGACGGTGCGGTGGTGGAGTTCCGAAGCCAGAGTGGTCGCAGGACGGCGACGGGACTGACGACCGGACCGGGTGGCCCGCAGTGATCAGGGGCCGCCATGAGCAGTACCGCAGTGGCAGTACCAGTAAGTGAAGGTTCGCAGTACCCAGCAGTGAAGTCAGTGAGCAGTACCTCGGTGAAGGCGTCGGCTGCGGGCGCGCGCACCGGGAAGTTCGGCAGTGGGGTTCCAAGCCAGAGCAGACGCAGGACGGGCGACGGGGCTGGCTGTCGAAGCGTGGCGCTGTTCGAGGCCACTAGTGGTTCGCGGTATCAGCAGTTGCAGTTTCCGTTAGTGAGTAGTTGATCAAGAGGGAAGAACGGAGGAGCCGAGCGCCATCAGGATCGCCCGGGTGGAAGCCTTGGACCCGGGTACCGCAGGACATCGATAGTGAGGTGGTCTCCGGTCGAGCAACCGCGATCCCCGCGCCCCCGACAGCGTCTCGGTCGGGTCTGCGGAAACAGAGGGCCGGTGCAGTATCAGGGCCGGCAGATGGTGTAGGAGTTCCTTCGGGGCCCTGGTGCCAGTACGGCGCCAGGGCCCCTCGAGGTGCCCCAGAGAGAGGTGCAATGACAGCAGACGACACGTTCGGCCGTCTCGATGACGACGACTACCCCGCCTACACCATGGGCCGGGCCGCCGAGATCCTCGGCACCACACAGGGCTTCCTGCGCGCCATCGGCGAAGCCCGCCTCATCACCCCGCTGCGCTCCGCGGGCGGACACCGCCGCTACTCCCGCTACCAGCTGCGCATCGCAGCCCGCGCCCGGGAACTCGTCGACCACGGCACCCCCATCGAGGCCGCCTGCCGCATCATCATTCTCGAAGACCAGCTCGAGGAAGCCCAGCGCCTCAACGCCGAATACCGCCGCGCCACCGAATCGGCGGACCCGACCGCAGCAGCGTGAGACGAGCGTGCCCGTCCGCGTCGGCGGGTACCGCACGCATGGTCTGCCGTGCGGTGCGATCGTTTCCTGTGGTGACGCGGCGTGTGGGCGTGTAGCGTCTGCGTCAGCTGTCGTGGTTCGGAACTCCCCCTTGCCCACGCCTTCGGTGTGGGCGTTTTGCTGTGCTGTGCCGCAGGGACCAGGGCGATCACCTCTGCCTTCCACATGGAGTGGTAGGCGTTCATCGACTGGAAGGCATCAGACATGGCAACCGGAACTGTGAAATGGTTCAACGCGGAGAAGGGCTTCGGTTTCATCGCCCAGGACGGCGGCGGCCCGGATGTCTTCGCGCACTACTCCGCGATCAACTCCACGGGATTTCGTGAGCTCCAGGAGGGCCAGGCCGTGACGTTCGACGTCACCCAGGGCCAGAAGGGTCCGCAGGCCGAGAACATCACCCCGGCCTGACCTCACAGACCCGCCCGAGGGATCGCGCACACTGCGTCCGGTGAGTGCCGCCCGTGTGGGCTTTGCCGCCCACCGGGCGAAGCGCCTGCTCTCGTGCAGGGCGTGCACAGGATCAGGGGCCGCGCAGCCATGGCTGCGCGGCCCCTGATCCTGTTGAGACGGGTGTGACCTCGGCCGAACTTCCCGACCTCAGTTGCTTCGAGCGTCGTCCGGTGCGGGCCCCGTATGCCCTGCGCCTCTGTGCGCGCAGTTCGGAGCAGTAGACGATCAGGTGCTCGTCCAGGCGGCGAGGAAGGCTTGCCGTCCAGCCGGATCGTCCCATCTGCGGTCCGCATGCAGAACGCGCCAGGCGGTGAGCTCGAGATCTCGGAGCCACAACTCGCCGATGACCTGTGTCTTGAGGTCGGGCAAATGGTCGGACTCGGCGAGGGCTTGACCGATCACCTCCCCGGCCGCCACGCGCTGGGGCGGAGTCATCTCATCGACGGCCGAGAGGATCTGCCTGGCCAGGGCGGTTCCCTCTCCTTCCAGAGAACGCAGCACCTGAGCCTTCATGTTGACCGGTAGCAGGTACGCGGTGCCCGACGACCTCCACAGGTCCGACCAAAAGCGTTCGCCTGCCTCAGTGGGGGCAGGCAGCGCGGCCAGCAGCCCGAGGAGATGACCGGTGGCCGCATAGCCGTCGGAGTGGGCCGCTGCGACGACTGCGATGCCGGCGACGCCCTCCACATCGAGCCGGCCGCCCGCCGACCGCCCCAAGCAGCCGACAGCGCCCCACCGCGGCAAGCGGCCGGTCCCCCCGCCCCAGCCGTTCTACGGTGTGGAGATGAAGTTCATCAACGGCCGGTGGGTGCAGATGCACCCCGACTCCGAATAGTGGCCGCTCGTCATGTCGGGCCGGTCCGAGGCACGGCCTGCGTCCGGGTGTCACGCGCGAACGTGAGCGTTTGAGACCAGCCATTCGTGCAGGTGGCCTGTCGGGTTTGCCTCCGGAGAAGCCTGCCGCGTTGTGACGCTCCAGCACCTCGCTGGCCGCCCCGAACACCGCAAGAGCGCTCTGACCTTTCTCCGTGCCTCCTGACGTGTTTTCGATGACGCATCACGCGGAGTGCGTGGCGATTCTGGAGCCTGCTGACAAGGGCGCCTGACCTCGGGTTCGTGAGCCAGGCGCTTGTACCCATCAGGCGGCGACGAGCTCCTGCTCACGGTCCGGCGTCTTGACCTCGGGCTTCTTGTTCGGCAGCGAGAGCCGGAAGACCTTGCGCCACGCGGAGAACACCTGTTTGGGCAGCGGTCCGGTGACGTACTCCAGCTCGTACTTCTCGAACAGCGCGCGCACCTTCACCGCGACCTCGGCGTACCGGTTGCTCGGCAGGTCCGGGAACAGGTGGTGCTCGATCTGGTGCGACAGGTTGCCGGTCATGAAGTGCATGGCCCTGCTGCCGCTGATGTTCGCCGAGCCCATCATCTGGCGCAAGTACCACTGCCCGCGCGTCTCGCCCTTGATCGACCGGCGCTCGAAGACCTGCACGCCCTCGGGGAAGTGCCCGCACATGATCACCGAGTGGGACCAGATGTTGCGGACCAGGTTCGCGGTGAACGTGGCGGCGAGCGTGGTGAGGAACGACGGACCCGACAGCACGGGGTGGATCACGTAGTCCTTGAGCACCTGCTTGCGGATCTTGCGGCCCACGGCCTTGGCCCGCACGCGGAACTCCGGGTTCTTGCGGCGGCGCTTGTGCAGGTTCTTGCCGAGCTCCAGGTCGTACGCCGCGATGCCGTACTCGAAGAAGCAGGCGTTGATGAAGTTCCACAGCGGCTGGCCGAGGTGGAACGGGTGCCACTTCTGGTCCTCGTCGACGCGCATGATGCCGTAGCCGAGGTCGTTGTCCTTGCCGATCACGTTGGTGTACGTGTGGTGCAGCTCGTTGTGCGAGTGCTTCCACTGGTCGGCCGGCGAGACGTGATCCCACTCCCAGGTGGTGGAGTGGATCTTCGGGTCCCGCATCCAGTCCCACTGGCCGTGCAGGACGTTGTGGCCGATCTCCATGTTGTCCATGATCTTCGCCACGGACAGACCGGCGGTGCCGAGCAGCCACGCCGGCGGGAAGATCGAGAACAGCAGCACGCCCCTGCTGACCAACTCGAGCTTGCGCTGCGCCGAGATGACCCTACGGATGTAGGCGGCGTCTTTCTCCCCGCGGCCGGCGATCACCTCGTCGCGGATCGCGTCCAGCTCACGGCCTAGCTCCTCGATCTGCTCCGCCGTCAGGTGGGCGGTGGGGTCAATGGCGGTCAAAGTGCTCCTACCGTTCGATGTCGCAAGGGCCCGCCGCGGCGGACACACAGGTCTGGATGAGGACGCCCGGCTCGGCCTCGGTGATCTCGCCGGTGCGCAGGTCGCGGACGGCGCCCGCCTTGAGCGGCGTGATGCAGCCGAAGCAGATGCCCATACGGCACCCGGACGGCATGAGCACGCCGGCCTCCTCGCCGACGTCCAGCAACGGCGTGGCACCGTCCGAGTCGACGGTCTTGCCGGTGGCGCTGAACGTGACCTCGCCGCCGTCGCCGGCGACGACGATGCCGGGGCGGAAGCGTTCGGTGTGCAGGCGCACTTGGACGCCGTGCCCGCTCCAGTGCTCTTCGGCGGCGTCAAGCAGGCCCGCGGGCCCGCAAGCCCAGGTCTCGCGCTCGGCCCAGTCGGGCACGAGTTCGTCGAGACGGGCGATGTCGAGCATGCCGTCCGTGTCGGTGTGCACCTCGATGAGCCGCAGCTTCTCGTCCGCGACCAGATCGTGCAGTTCGTTTCGGAAGATCACGTCCTGCGCCCGTGGCGCGCAGTGGACCATGACGACGTCGTCGAACTCCGTGTCGCGCAGCATGCCCATCACGGGCGTGATGCCGCTGCCGGCCGTCAGGTAGAGCACCTTGGCGGGCTTGGCCCGCGGCAGCACGAAGTCACCCGTCGCCTGGTCGAGCTGGATCAGCGTGCCCGGTTTCGCCCTGCGGACCAGGTGGTTGCTGACCTTGCCGTCCGGGATCGCCTTCACAGTGATCGTGACGCGGCCGTCCTGGCGGTTCGTCGGCGAGGTGAGGGAGTAGGCACGCCACAGGCGCACCCCGTCGACGTCGACCCCGATCCGCACGTACTGACCGGCCGTGTGACCGCGCCAGCCCCGTCCCGGCCTGATCACGACAGTCGCGGCGTCAGCCGTCTCGGGGTGCACGGCCTCGATGCGCCCCCGCAGGTCGGCGCCCGCACGCAGCGGGCTGACCAGGTCGAGGTAGTCCGACGGCAGCAGCGGCGTCGTGACCATCTCCAACAGTTTCCACGCCCTGCTGCGCAGGGCTGCACTCGTCATGACTCCAGCTTGCTGCGTCTCAGGGCGTAAAGTCCTGACCGTAGGACGTGAATCTGGTGGGTGGAATTGTTCGCAGGGAATAAAAACGTGAGTCGTGTAACCCAGAGGGCCAGCGAACTGGCCCTGGATGAGACGACGGTCACCGCACTTCGGGCCGCGCTGAAGACCACCGCCGACGAGGTCGTCCAGGCGATCATCGACGAGGTCCCGCCCTACGCCAACGCACTGACGGGCCACATGGGCGCCACCATCCGCCGAGCCGTCCGCACCGCCCTGGGGCACTACCTGGACCTCGCGAGCGGGAACGCCACAGGCGGCGACGGCGGTGACGCGGCCTACGAGCTGGGCCGCGGCGAGGTGCGCGACGGCCGTTCGATGGACGCCCTGCTCAGCGCCTACCGCGTCGGCGCCCGCGTGGCCTGGCGATGCCTGGCAGCGGGCGCCGTGTCCACAGGTCTGCCCGCCGCCGAGGTCGCCAAGTTCGCCGAGCTGACCTTCGCCTACATTGACGAGCTCTCCGCCGCGAGCGCCGCGGGCCACGCCGACGAACTGGCCGCCCGGGGCAGGGCCCACGAGCGCCACCTGGAACACCTGGCCCGCGACCTCCTCGCCGGCGCGAGCCCGGACGTGCTGCTGGCCTCTGCTCAACGGGCCGGATGGCAGCCTCCGGTTACGCTGACGGCGGTCCTGCTGCCCGCCGCCCAGGCCCGGCCCGCCTACCGCACACTCGACCCGAGCACCCTCGTCCTCGACGATCTGCCGGACGCCACCGGTGTGCTGCTCGTCCCCGATTCCGACCGATCACATCTCTTGCGGCAGCTGACCGACCGCACCGCCGTGGTCGGCCCGGCCCGGCCATGGACTCGTGCGTCATCCTCGTACGCACGAGCCGCACGCGCGCGCTCCCTCTCCTCTGATATCCGCGACACCGAGGACCACCTGCCCGAGCTGGTGCTGAGCGCCGACGTGGACGCGTTCGCAGACCTGCGTGCCCGAGCCCTCGCACCGTTGCGCACCTTGCCTGTCGCGACCGCACGGCGGCTGGAGGAGACGTTGCGGGCGTGGCTGCTGCACCAGGGCAGGCGGGACGAGGTGGCGGCGGCGTTGTTCGTCCATCCCCAGACAGTCCGGTACCGGATGTCGCAGCTGCGGGAGCTGTTTCCGGATCTCGCATCCCCACACCGGGTCCTTGAACTGACGCTGGCGGTCGGTCTTCGGGCCAGTTGACGCGTACTTCGACCGTCCACGAACTCCCGGCGGATCCCGGCATCGTGCTCGGTGTCTACCTGGACGTCCTTGCAGCCGGGACGGTTCGGGCGAGCGACGCGATCAAGGTGCAGTAGGTCGGCTGACAGGGAGCGTTCCACCACGAGTCGCCCACCTGCCGATCCGTCAGGCCCGCGTCTCGCACGACCAGCCACATCCGGTCGCGACTGAGCGGGAGTTGGCCGGGAAGGACGCCGGTCGCGTCGAGCAGGGTGTTGGCGAAGGCTGGAGCGACCGGGTTGAAAGGGCGGACTGTCGGCCGTGACGCCCCGTTTGACTCCCTGGGCACCCACATGCATGGCGATGGGCCAGGAAGTGGGATCTGACCGCGGGTTTTCCGAAGATCGCTCAGGTGGACACCTTTCCGATGACCCACCAGGTCGGTGTGCCGCGATTGAACCGGTCGCGAAGAGCCCCTGAACTGCGGTTGTGGGCGCACAATGTGCGGTGCGGGCGTTCAGTGGGTGGGACCGTAAGGGCTCCAGTGCCCGAGGAAGGGTTTCAGGTCGTCGGCTTGTGGCTTGGGAATGTCGGGCAGCCGGGGCGGTGTGTTCAATGGGTCGAGGCGTTCAACGGTGGCCGCTGCCCAGCTGATCCATTCCTCGGCTTCGGTTCTGGCCTGGCCCGGAGGCATGTCCTCGACTCGCGTGCGTACGGTGCTCACGTATTGGGTCAGTCCGGTGGCGTGTCGCCATGCCGCTTCCTGGGCTTCGAGGTGCCGGACGCGGTACGCCTCTGCGTACCGGATGCGGGCTTGTTCCGTTGCGGCTTCCCAGCGGATGCGCTTCTGGCGTGCCGCTTCGGCCTCGTCCTGACGTCTGCGTTCGGCGGCTTGGCCGCGCAGCGTGACCTCCTGTGCGATCTCGGCGAGCTGCTGTTCGAGGGCGCGGCCGGGAGCGTCGGCCCATTCGCTCGCTCGGTGTGGCCGGCCGCCGCTGAGGATGATGCGGAGGCGTTCGGATGGGGTGTAGTCGAAGCGGGGGATTCTGACCCAGGAGTGCTTCTTGGCGTCGGCGAGTTCCTTCTCGGTGGCGACGTGCTCGGCCCGGTCCTGCTCCTGGAGGAAGACAAACCCCACTGTCTGGCCCTGTGCGGTGATGGTGAAGTGGGGATTTGCCCTGCGGCGGCGATGAGGTGGGGGTGCGAAGCCGGTCTGCCCGGCCGAGCAGGTGTGTCCGTCGGCCTCGGCGGCGGTGATCAGTGCCTGGATGAGCCGGAGAGCGCGTCCTTGGACGGGCTTGGTCAGGCCCAGGGGCTGGCGTTCGTTCTGCATGGCCCGCACCACGGTGTGCGGCCGAGTGAGCCGCGAGGGCGCGGGGACGGGGTCGAGGACGGCAAGGCGCCAGTCGGGGATGTCGACGAGCTTGATCTCGTACCCGTCGCGGCACCAGTTTCCGTACAGCTCCTTCGTCTCCGGAACCCTTCCGGACCTGCGTGCGGCGGCGACGCGGGACGGCCACTTCTCCAAGCCGGGACCGCTGCCGCTCTTGACGATCCTGCCGCCGGCCTCCGCGAGCTCCTGTAACAGCTGCTCCGTGAGCGTCACACGAGGATGTGAGGGAGGGCTTGGCTTCCGCCCGGCGGCCGGAGTTTCCTGCGCTCTGGTGGACTGGGGTCGTGGACCGGCGGCCTGGGTCTTCCGCGGGCGTGATCCGCGGGGAGGGTACGTGCCGTGCGCCAGGTAGTGCCGACCGGCGCTTGTCAGGGCGACGCTCCACTGCCCGGCCTTCCGGGAGACCGTCACCAGGCCACGGTTGTGCAGTGCCTGACAGGTGGTCTTGTAGGAGCTGGTGTTCCATACGCCTGCAGGGCACCCGGCTCCCACCCACTGCAACACCGACAGCTGCCGCTCATTGACCCGCCGTTCCAATGGTCCGCCTTCGACTCGAAGTGACGCACGACGGCGGCATGGTGCCAGTTCCGGTGTTGGTCTCGGGCTGATGGACGTGTCTCGATAGGGGCTTGCCGAAAAGGCGTCATCACGATTCTGACCGTCCGCACGGCCCGCTACCGGCTGCGCGATAAGCCGTCGGGTCTGAAAGGGAACGAGCATGACCGGCACGTCCACCGCTTCGCGTCCTCGTCGGCGTCGGCCGGCGAGGGAGGTGGTCCTGGGAGTGGACACGCACCGGGATGCCCACGTGGCCGCCGTGCTCTCCCTGGTGGGGGAGGTGATCGGCACCGAGGAGTTCCCGGCCAGCGCAGCCGGCTACCGCAACCTGCTGGGGTGGGCCAGGGCGTCGAGTACGGTGCGGCGGGCCGGAGTGGAAGGGACCGGTTCCTTCGGGGCGGCCCTGTCCCGTTACCTGCTGGCCCAGGGCGTGGACGTCTTCGATGTGAACCGGTTCGACCGGGCCGACCGCCGTCGGCGCGGCAAGTCCGACCCGCTCGACGCTGAGAACGCGGCCCGGGCGGTGCTGAGCGGGCGGGCGCGTGCCCAGGCCAAGGCGGGCGATGGGCCGGTGGAGATCGCCCGGATGTACAAGCTGGCCAAGGACTCGGCGGTCAAGGCCCGCACCCAGGCGATCAACCAGCTCAAGGCCGTCCTCATCCGTGCCGATCCGCAGCTGAGGGAGGAACTTGCCGGGATGGGCAACGCAGAACTCTTCCGCACCTGCGCAGGGCTCGTCGACGACAGCCTGAACCATGAGACCGGCGGGGAGCGGTGCTCCACGCCACCCACGTCACCCTGGGTCTCCTGGGCCGGTGCATCAGGCAGCTCAGCGACGAGGTCCAGGACTTGGAAGGCCGCCTGACCCGGCTGGTGGAGCGCCACGCTCCGCAGCTGCTCACGGTGGTGGGCATCGGTCCGGACACGGCCGTCACTTTGCTGATCACGATCGGGGACAACCCGGAACGCCCGGGCAGTGAGGCGTCGTTCGCGGCGCTGTGCTGGGTCAGCCCGGTCGAGCGTTCCTCGGGCAGCCGGCAGTACCGTCGCCTCGACCGCGGCGGCGACCGCCAAGCGAACGCGGCCCTGCACCGGATCGTGCAGACCCGCCTGCGCGTCGACCCGCGCACCCAGGACTATTGCGAACGCCGCAGCAAGGAGGGCAAGACCCGACGCGAGATGGTCCGAAGCCTCAAGCGCTACGCGGCCCGGGAGGTCTTCCACCTGGTCGGACCTGTGCAGTCGCAACCCCCGTCATAGGGGCCGTCGTGAGACGTGAGAGGGTCTGGGGCGTGAGTGAGACACCACCGAACACCCTGCAATACCGGTTTGACGGGCCAGAAGACGCTCCGGTCCTGATCCTGGGTCCCTCACTGGGTACCACATGGCACATGTGGGACCGGCAGATCCCCGAGCTGGTCCAGCAGTGGCGGGTCTTCCGCTACGACCTGCCCGGGCACGGCGGCGCCCCGGCGTACCCGGCCGGTTCCGTGGCCGAGCTGACCGCCCGGCTGCTGGCCACGCTGGACTCCTTCGGTGTGCAGCGCTTCGGCTACGCGGGCTGCGCGCTGGGCGGGGCGGTCGGCGTCGAGCTGGCGCTGCGGCACCCGGAGCGGATCGCCTCGCTGGCGCTGGTCGCCACCTCGCCCCGGTTCGGGACGCCCGACGAGTTCCGGCAGCGCGGCGTGATCGTACGGACGAACGGCCTCGACCCGATCGCCCGGACCTCCCCCGAACGCTGGTTCACCAGCGGGTTCGCCGCCGCCCAGCCCGCGATCACCGAGTGGGCCGTCCAGATGGTCCGCACCACCGACCCCGGCTGCTACATCGCCGCCTGCGAGGCGCTGGCCGGCTTCGACGTGCGCCACGAGCTCGCCCGCGTCGGCGTGCCGACCCTCGTCCTGGTCGGCTCCGACGACCAGATCACCGGCCCCGCCGAGGCCCGCACCCTGGTCGCCGGGATCCCGGACGCCCGGCTCGCGGTCGTACCCGGCGCCTCCCACCTGGTCCCGGTCGAGCAGCCCGCCGCCGTCACCGACCTGCTGGTGCGGCACTTCTCCACCGCCTGGCAGCCCGCCTACGACTCGACCACCGGCCAGATCGCCATCCCGGCCGCGCCGGTCAAGCCGGTGCTGCCCGCCGCGCCGCAGGCCGTTCCGCAGGTCGCGCCCCAGGTCGCGCCCATCGCCGAGATCGCTCCGGCCGTCGTGGCGCCGCAGCCGTTCGGGCGGCCCGACCCCTACGACGCGGGGCTGAAGGTCCGCCGGGAGGTGCTCGGGGACGCGCACGTGGACCGGGCGCTGGCGCAGGCCGACGAGTTCTCCGGGGACTTCCAGGAGTTCGTCACCCGCTACGCATGGGGCGAGATCTGGGACCGGCCGGGCCTCGACCGGCGCTCGCGCAGCTGCGTCACGCTCACCGCGCTGGTCGCGGGCGGCCATCTGGAGGAACTGGGCTTCCACGTCCGGGCCGCCCTGCGCAACGGCCTCACCCCGGCCGAGATCAAGGAAGTGCTGCTCCAGGCGGCGGTGTACTGCGGGGTGCCGGCCGCGAACAGCGCGTTCCGGGTCGCCCAGCAGGTCATCCGCGAGGAGACCACCCCCGAGGGCTGAGCGGGGCAGGATGGTGACCATGAAGCTCACCAAGAAGTCCCATGCGTGCGTGCGCCTGGAGAAGGACGGGCGCACCCTCGTCCTCGACCCCGGCGGTTTCAGCGAGCAGGACGCGGCCGTCGGCGCCGAGGCGATCCTGATCACCCACGAGCACGCCGACCACTTCGACGAGGGCCGGCTGCGGGCGGCCCTGGACGCGAACCCCGGCGCCGAGATCTGGACCCTGAAGTCCGTAGCCGACCAGCTCGCGGCGGCCTTCCCGGGCCGGGTGCACACCGTCGGCCACGGCGACACCTTCACCGCCGCCGGCTTCGACGTCCAGGTGCACGGCGAGCTGCACGCGGTGATCCACCCGGACATCCCGCGCATCACCAACGTCGGCTACCTGATCGACGGCGGCCGGGTCTTCCACCCGGGCGACGCCCTCACCGTCCCCGGCCACCCCGTGGAGACGCTGATGCTCCCCGTGATGGCGCCCTGGAACAAGATCTCCGAGGTCATCGACTACGTCCGCGAGGTGAAGCCGCAGCGCGCCTACGACATCCACGACGCGCTGCTCACCGACCTCGCCCGGCCGATCTACGACCGCCAGATCGGCGCCCTGGGCGGCGCGGACCACCAGCGGCTGGCACCGGGGGCCTCGGCGGACGTCTGAGGACGCAGGGGACGCAGGGCCGGAGGTTCGGGGCCGGACCCGTCCGAGGGCCGGTTGTCAGAGGCGCCCGGTAGGTTGTGGAGCATGCGCATCGCGACCTGGAACGTGAACTCGATCACCGCCCGCCTGCCGAGGCTCCTCGCCTGGCTGGAGAGCAGCGGCACCGACGTGCTCTGCCTCCAGGAGGCCAAGGTCGCCGAGGCGCAGTTCCCGTTCGAGCAGCTGCGCGAGCTGGGCTACGAGGCGGCGGTCCACGCGACCGGCCGGTGGAACGGCGTGGCGGTGCTGTCGAAGGCCGGCCTGGAGGACGTGGTCAAGGGCCTGCCCGGCGACCCGGGCTACGACGGCGCGCCCGAGCCCCGCGCGATCTCGGCGACCTGCGGGCCGGTCCGGGTCTGGTCGGTGTACGTGCCCAACGGGCGCGAGGTCGGCCACCCGCACTACGCCTACAAGCTCCAGTGGTTCGAGGCGCTGAAGGCCGCCGTCGCCGGGGACGCGGGCGGCAGCCGCCCCTTCGCGGTGCTCGGCGACTACAACGTGGCGCCGACGGACGACGACGTCTTCGACGTGGCCGCCTTCGAGGGCCTCACCCACGTCACCCCGGCCGAGCGCGCCGCCCTCACCGCCCTGCGCGAGACCGGCCTGACCGACGTCGTCCCGCGCCCGCTGAAGTACGACCGCCCCTACACCTACTGGGACTACCGCCAGCTCGCCTTCCCCAAGAACCGCGGCATGCGCATCGACCTGGTCTACGGCAACGAGGCCTTCGGCAAAGCCGTGAAGGACGCCTACGTCGACCGGGAGGAGCGCAAGGGCAAGGGCGCTTCCGATCATGCCCCGGTGGTGGTGGACCTCGAGGTCTGAGTGTCAACCTGGGACCATGAACATCCCCTTCCTGGGCAACAGGCACGGCAACACCGGTGACGTCCCGCACCACGCCGACCCCGATCTGCTCGCCGAGTGCGAGCTCCTGCGCGCCCAGGCGGCCGAGGAGGGTGTCGCCCTCGACGACACCCCGGCCTCGCTGGAGGCCCTCGACCAGTTGCTCCCGCGCTGGCGGGACGACGAGGAGACCCTGACCTGGCTCGGCACCGACGCCGGCCTGTACCTGGGCACCGTCCTGACCCGGACCGTGACCGGCGCGGAGTGGGAGATCCGCGCGGACGGCGAGCCGGTCGTACGGCTGTCGTCCGGGCGGGAGTTCGAGGTCGTCGAGGCCGGTCACGACTGGGCCGCGAGCGGGGTCCCCGAACTCTCCCAGCTCTACGCGGAGGTCGCCGAGGCCTGACCGGCGGCGAACCCGTCGCCAAGGACGCCGGGGCCCGCAGGGGCGCGCAGTGGCGTGCAGGGCGCGGGGCGGCAATAAAGACGGCATAAATACGGCTAATGCCCGAAAAGTGCGTGTCGTGCCTCCAGTCCATCCCGGGCTGGATAGTTTGCGGCAACCACGACACAGCTGAGAGCGGGTAGGGCTGCGGATGGCCGTCGATCCTCTGATCGAACTGCGGGACGTCAACAAGTACTACGGCGAGCTCCATGTCCTCCAGGACATCGATCTCACCGTCGGCAAGGGGGAAGTGGTCGTCGTCATCGGCCCCTCGGGGTCGGGGAAGTCGACGCTGTGCCGGACGATCAACCGCCTGGAGACCATCGAGTCCGGGACCATCACGCTCGACGGCCGGCCGCTGCCCCAGGAGGGCAAGGCCCTCGCGGAGCTCCGCGCCGAGGTCGGCATGGTCTTCCAGTCCTTCAACCTGTTCGCGCACAGAACGGTCCTGCAGAACGTCTCCCTCGCCCCGATCAAGGTCCGCGGGCGCCGGCGGGAACAGGCCGACCGGCGCTCGCGTGAACTCCTCGATCGCGTCGGCCTGTCCGCGCACACCGGGAAGTACCCCGCACAGCTCTCCGGCGGCCAGCAGCAGCGCGTCGCCATCGCCCGCGCCCTCGCCATGGAACCCAAGGCACTCCTCTTCGACGAACCGACCTCCGCCCTCGACCCCGAGATGATCAACGAGGTCCTGGAGGTCATGCGGCAGCTCGCCCGGGACGGCATGACCATGGTCGTCGTCACCCACGAGATGGGCTTCGCCCGTTCCGCCGCCCACCGGGTCGTCTTCATGGCCGACGGCCGCATCGTCGAGGACCGCACCCCGGAGGAGTTCTTCACCGCCCCGCGCAGCGAGCGTGCCAGGGACTTCCTGTCCAAGATCCTCAAGCACTGAGCGGGGAGTCCCACCCATGGTCCGTACCCCCCGTGTGCCCGCGGCCCCGGCCCTGTTCACCGTGCTGGTCTGCGGCGCCGGTGCGGCGTTCGGCGTCGCCGGCTGCGGCAAGGAGGGCAGCCCGCCGCGGAAGGGCCCCGCGCCCGGCACGCTTCCCCACTACCGGGTCGCGCAGGGCTTCCGGCTGCCGGCCTCCCCGACCTGGACCCGGGCGAAGAAGCGCGGTCACCTCGTCGTCGGCGCCAAGGAGGACCAGCCCTACCTCGGCGAGCGGGACCCGGCCACCGGCGTCTACTCGGGCTTCGACATCGAGATCGCCAGGATGATCTCCGCCTCCCTCGGCCTCGCCCCGAAGACGATCCGCTTCCGCACCATCGCCTCCGCCAACCGCGAGACCGCCCTGCAGAACGGCCAGATCGACTACTACGTCGGCACCTACACCGTCAACGACAACCGCAAGAGGCTGGTCGGCTTCGCCGGCCCGTACTACCTGGCGGGTCAGTCCCTCCTCGTCCGCCACGACGAGAACGGCATCCACGGGCCCCAGGACCTCGCCGGCAAGCGCGTCTGCTCCGCGGCCGGCTCCACGCCGTACCAGCGGATCAGGGCCGACCACCCGAAAGCGGTCCTCGTCGCCTACGACAGCTACTCCGTCTGCGTCGACAACCTGCTCACCTACCAGGTCGACGCCGTCACCACCGACGACGCCATCCTCATCGGCTACGCGGCGAAGGCGCCCGGCGAACTCAAGGTCGTCGGCAGGCCCTTCTCGAAGGAGCCGTACGGCATCGGCGTCCCCCGCGGCGACACCGCCCTGCGCTTCGCGATGGACGACGCATTGGAGGCACGTGAGAAGAACGGCGACTGGAAGAAGGCGTACGAGGCGACGCTCGGCCTGTCCGGCGTACCCGCCCCGGCACCGCCCCCGATCGACCGCTATCCGGCGAGCTGAGCGAGGACGGCATGAACGTACTGACCGACAACTTCCGTACGTACGCCGAGGGTTTCCTCGGCACGCTCGAACTGACCGGCTGGTCCTCGGCCCTGGCCCTGCTCCTCGGCTTCGTCATGGCGTCCTTCCGGGTCGCGCCCGTCGGCTCCCTGCGGGCCTTCGGCACGGCCTGGGTCACCGTGCTCCGCAACACCCCGCTCACACTGCTGTTCTTCGCGGTGCTGCTCGGCCTGCCCCGGTTCGGACTGGTGCTGCCCTTCCAGGTGTTCGCGGTCCTCGCCCTCGGCTGTTACACCTCCGCGTTCATCTGCGAGGTGTTGCGCTCCGGCATCAACACCGTGCCCCGGGGGCAGGGCGAGGCGGCCCGCAGCCTCGGCATGACCTTCGGGCAGACCCTCCGGCTGGTGATCCTGCCCCAGGCGTTCCGGTCGGTGATCCCGCCGGTCGGCTCCACCCTCATCGCGCTGGCCAAGAACTCCGCGATCGCGGGCGCCTTCAGCGTCACCGAACTCCTCGGCACCTACCGGACGCTGAGCGAACTGGGCTACAACGTCGTCTGGACCTTCGCTTGGATCGCCGCCGGCTACCTGGTCCTCACCCTCGCCATCAGCGCGCTGTTCCACCTGATGGAGCGCGCCTGGGGAGTCGCCCGATGACCGAGGGCACCGCGCTCTACGACATCCCGGGACCCGTCACCAGAAGGCGGCACACGGCATACGGCGTCCTCGCGACCGCCGTCCTCGTGGCCCTGCTCGCCTGGATCCTCCACCTCCTCTTCGCGGCGGGCCAGTTCACGTCCACCAAGTGGATGCCCTTCGCCTACGAGGGGATCCAGCGGCTCCTCCTGCGCGGTCTCGGCAACACCCTCAAGGCCTTCGCGGCGGCGGCCGTCCTCTCCCTGGCGCTGGGCGGACTGCTCGCCACCGGACGGCTCTCCGAGCACCGGCCGGTGCGCCTGCTCGCCACCGTCGTCGTGGAGTTCTTTCGCGCCATGCCGGTCCTGGTCATGATCTTCTTCGTCTTCGTGGCGCTGCGGGTCCAGCCCCTGCCCGCCCTGGTCGCCGGACTCGCCCTCTACAACGGCTCGGTGCTCGCCGAGGTGTTCCGCTCCGGGGTGAACAGCGTCGAACGCGGCCAGGGGGAGGCCGCGTTCGCACTCGGCATGCGCAAGACGCAGGTCATGTCGTACGTCCTGGCGCCCCAGGCCGTCCGGGCCATGCTGCCCGCCGTCATCAGCCAGCTCGTGGTGGCCCTGAAGGACACCTCGCTGGGCTATCTCATCACCTACGAGGAGTTCCTCCATGCCGGGAAACTGATCGCGTCCAACCTCGACTACGATTTGCCCTTCATCCCCGTGGTGATGGTGATCTCGCCGATCTACATCGGGATGTGCATGTTGCTCTCGTGGTTCGCCGGCTGGGTGGCCAGGCGGGAGCGGCACAGTCCCAGGACCGGGGCCGCCGAGGTGGCCCCGGCCGAGCCAGGGACGCTGCTGCCGTAGGGGCAGCAGCCAAAGGGCCAGGCCCGGCCGGCGGCAGCCGGAGATCACTGCTCGCGCAGCGGAACGGACACGTACGACGGGTCGTCCACCGGCGAGGAGAAGGTCAGCTGCGCGCCGGACGGGTTGTGCTCGATGTAGAGCGGGTCCACCGTGTCGATCACCAGCGCGAGCCGGTGCCCGGCGGGCACGTCGTAGGCCGTGGAGAAGAGGTCCAGGTCGACGTCGAATGCCGTGCCCGGAGTCCGGCCGTGCCAGGTGTACGGCGCGTTGGTGACCAGTTTGCCGAGGCCGAGCGGCCCCACGTCGTAGAGGTAGGCGATCAGGGTGCCGCTTTCCGCGGTGGGGGTGAGGGTGGTGTGCAACCGGGCCGTGCCGCGGACCCGTTGCGTGGCCGCGTACCGCTCGGACTGCCAGACGGCGGCCCAGCGCCGGGGGAGCAGCGGGATCGAGGCGACCGGCGGCAGCTGGGCGACCTGGTCGAGGATGCTGGACAGGAAGACGAGCCCGCCGTCCGCGCCCGAGTCGACGTTCGCGTGCACGGTGGCCGTGCCCGCGAGGTCGACCTTCCGCCGGGTGGCGCCCACCGACTTCCAGTCCGCGTAGCCCTCGTAGCCGCCGGTGGAACGGGACTTGAGCTCGACCGGCTGCTCGTGGTCGATCCCGTTGTCCTGGCCCTTGAGGTAGTGGTCGAACCAGCGCTCGGTGTCCGTCCACACGTCGTTGGGCAGTCCGAACAGTCCGGGAAGCTCGGCGGTGGCGTGGTCGCCGGGGCGCAGTTCGAGCCGCTTGGGCCCGGTCAGCCTGCCGTAGAAGTCGGCGATCTGGTTCGGCGGGAAGATCGTGTCGCCCCAGGCGTTGGCGAGCATGATCGCCGCACCGTTCTTGTTGATCCGGTCGACATAGGTCGCGGCGGAACGTTCCTTCCCCCAGTCGATCAGTTCCTGTTCCTTGGACAGGTCGGAGGCGAAGAAGTCCTTGAGGACCTGGCTGGTCTCCGCGCTCGGCCGGCCGGTGACCTGGCCGACGCCGTCGAGCAGGGCGGTCGCCTGCGAGTGCTCGGTACGGCCCGAGTAGATCGAGTCGATCAGGTCGGCCCAGCCGCTCAGCGAGGCGACCGCCCTGATCCGGCTGTCGTGCGCGGCCGCGAGCAGGCTGATGCCGGCGCCGTACGACACACCCGCCATGCCGATGCGCCCCGCGTCGGACGGGGTGTTGGCGAGCGCCCAGTCGATCACCTTCGACGCGTCCGCCACGTCGGGCGGCCCGGCCACTTCTATCCCGCCGCCGGACTGCCAGAACCCCCGGACGTTGTAGGCCACGACGACGTAACCGGAGTCGGCGAGCCGCTGGGCCTGCGCCAGGTATTGGACCTGCGGGAAGCCCCAGCTCGTGGGCATGACGAGCAGCGGGTGGCGGTGCGAGCCGTCGGCGCCCGCGGGCGTGACGACGTTCGCCTTGAGCGTCGTGCCGCCGTCGCCGGTGATGTCGACGAACCGGACGTCGTTCCCGGCGGCCTGGGCGGCGGGGGTGAACCCGAGGACACCTCCGGCGATCAGGGTCGCGGAGACCGCCCCCGCGGCGGTCGTGCGCAGGGCCTTGCGATGGGTTCCCACAGGTCACTCCCCGTCTGTGTCAGAGCAAAGTGACCCGACGGTAACCGCGACCTCCTACGGCAAGTAACCCGTCGGTAAGTTACGTGCGAGTAAAGATTGTTGAACCGCGCGGGCGGTCAGGAGGCGCGGTGCGAGGCGCGGGGCGTCTCGGTCGTGTCGGGCGGCAGCGGGGCCTGGGCGGCACGGCTGACGTCCTCGACGAGTTCGACCACGTCGGGGCCGTACGCCTGGGAGTTGACGACCTTGAGGAGCAGCACGAAGGAGTTCCTGCCGTGCTTGCGGGCGAGCCGCTCGTGGTTGCGGGCGAGGTAGCGGGTGGCCGCCTGGTTGGTGATCGCGCGCTGCCCGCAGAAGAGGAACACCGGCCGGGCGTCCGGGCGCTGGCCGGCGGTGAGGCGGGCCAGCAGCACGTACTCCGTGATGCCCGGGTCGAGGCGGTAGCGCTCGGCGCCGATCTGGAAGGCGCCGCGGTCCGGGCCCGGCTCCGGGTCGATGTTGACGCGGACGCCGGGCAGCATCGCGGACATGTGGGCGAGCATGCGGCGGTTCGACCCGGGACCGCCGACGCAGAACTCGGTCCGCTCACCGAAACCCTGCTGGACGTTGTCCTGGGTGACCATCTGCAGGTTCGCGCCGCAGTCCTTGATGAGCGCGGCCAGCTCCAGGAGCGCGAACACGTCGAAACGGTGCACGGCGGGCTCGGAGGTGGCCGGATCGCGGTTGACGACCAGCAGCGACTCCGAGTTCTCCGGCAGCCCGAAGAAGGCCTGCTTGCGGCGCAGGCTCCGGCGCCACAGGGAGGTGCGGGCCAGCCAGCCGAGCGCCGCGCTGATGCCGGCCGCCACGACGCCGAGGATAATGTTGCGCAGGTCGTCATTCATGGGCGCGCATGCTAGCGGTCACAGGTGGCCGGAACGTACCCGTGTTCGAAGTGTGGCGGTCGTATGACAGTGCCCTGAATGTGGCTGTCGGGGCCGCGGCCCCGCCGATACGCTGCGCGGACGTTCCGGAACTGGAGGTGCGGATGCGTCGCCCTGTCGCGCGGAAACTGACGGTCCTGGCGGTCTCGGCCGCCGTGGTGTCGGTGGGGGCGGCAGCGCCTCCCGCCCCCGGCGCCGCCCCCACCGCGAAGACCCCGGTGGCCGTCGGCTACGGCGGTGCGGTCTCCAGCGTCGACGCCGATGCCACCGCCGCCGGTATCGAGGTGCTCCGCAAGGGCGGCAACGCGGTCGACGCGGCCGTCGCCACCGCCGCCGCCCTCGGCGTCACCGAGCCCTACTCCTCCGGCATCGGAGGCGGCGGCTACTTCGTCTACTACGACGCCAAGTCCCGTACGGTGCACACCATCGACGGCCGCGAGACCGCGCCGCTGACCGCCGACTCCAACCTCTTCGTGGAGAACGGCCAGCCGCTCGCCTTCGCCGACGCCGTCAGCAGCGGGCTGAGCGTCGGCACCCCGGGGACGTCGGCCACCTGGCAGACGGCGCTCAGCCGGTGGGGGACCGAGCGGCTCGGCTCGGTGCTGAAACCGGCCGAGCGGATCGCCCGCAACGGCTTCGTCGTCGACGACACCTTCCAGTCGCAGACCGCCGCGAACGAGACCCGGTTCCGGTACTTCCCGGACACGGCCAGGCTGTTCCTGCCGGGCGGGAAGCTGCCGGTGGTGGGCTCCACCTTCAAGAACCCCGAACTGGCCCGGACCTACGAGGAACTGGGGAAGAAGGGGATCGGAGCCGTCTACAAGGGCGACATCGGCAAGGACATCGTGGCGACGGCCGACAACCCGCCCGTGGACCCCGGTTCGGGATGGAAGGCGCGGGCGGGCAAGCTGTCCACCAAGGACCTCGCCGCCTACCGGGCCAAGCTGCAGGCGCCGACCGAGACCGGATACCGCGGGCTGAAGGTGTACTCGATCGCGCCGTCGTCGTCCGGCGGGACGACGGTCGGGGAGGCCCTCAACATCCTGGAGAACACCGACCTCTCCAAGGCCGGTGAGGTGCAGTACCTGCACCACTTCATCGAGGCGAGCCGGATCTCCTTCGCCGACCGGGGGCGCTGGGCCGGCGACCCCGCGTTCGAGAACGTGCCGACCAAGGGGCTGCTGTCGCAGCGGTACGCCGACGAGCGGGCGAAGCTGATCAGCGACGACGCGGTGCTGACCAGCCCGGTCGCACCGGGCGACCCGAACCACCCCGGGTCGACCGGCACGGCGGCGCCGACCACGTACGAGGGCGAGAACACGACGCACCTCACGGTCGCCGACAAGTGGGGGAACGTCGTCTCCTACACGCTGACCATCGAGCAGACCGGTGGCAGCGCGATGACCGTCCCGGGGCGGGGGTTCCTGCTCAACAACGAGCTGACCGACTTCTCGTTCGCCCCGGCGAACCCCGCGGTGCACGACCCGAACCTGCCCGGGCCGGGGAAGCGGCCGCGGTCCTCCATCTCGCCGACCATCGTGCTGGACAAGGCGAACCGCCCGGTGGTGGCCGTGGGGTCGCCCGGTGGGGCGACCATCATCACGACGGTGCTGCAGGTGCTGACCGAGTTCCTCGACCGGCATCTGCCGTTGGTGGACGCGATCGCCGCGCCTCGGGCGTCCCAGCGGAACGCGGCGAAGACCGAGTTGGAGCCGGCGCTGTACAACGACCCCGTGCTGAGGGGGAAGTTGGAGGCCATCGGGCACTCGTTCAGCCTGAATCCGGAGATCGGTGCGGCTACCGGTGTGCAGCGGCTGCCGGGTGGGAAGTGGCTGGCGGCGGCGGAGACGGTGCGGCGGGGTGGAGGGTCGGCCCAGGTGGTGAGTCCTGCGCCTTAGAGGCCGGTGCGGGTGCGTGGGGCTGGTCGCGCAGTTCCTCCCCCAGCCTTCGGCCGGGGGACCCCAGCGCCCCTAGAGGGGCGCCTTTGCGGGCCGGACCTCCAAGTGACCGTCACGCGCATCGACGGTGACCTCGCTGCCCTCCGCGATCGTGCCGTCCAGGAGCAGCCGGGACAGCTGGTTGTCGACTTCCCGTTGGATGGTGCGGCGCAGTGGGCGGGCCCCGTACTCCGGCTGGTAGCCGTGTTCCGCCAGCCAGTTGACGGCCGTGTCCGTGAAGTGGGCGGTGATGCCCTGGGCGCGCAGCATGCGACGGGTGTGTTCCAGCAGGAGTTCGGTGATCTGGCGCAGCTGGTCGCTCGTGAGCTGGCGGAAGACGACGATCTCGTCGATGCGGTTGAGGAACTCGGGGCGGAAGTGGTCCCGGAGCGGGCGCAGGACCCGCTCGCGGCGGGCCTCCTCCGTCGCCTCCTCGCCGCCGGGGCCGAAGCCGACGCCGGCACCGCGCCGCGTGATCACGTCCGAGCCCAGGTTGCTCGTCATCACGATGACCGTGTTGGTGAAGTCCACCGTGCGGCCCTGCGAGTCGGTCAGGCGGCCGTCGTCCAGGACCTGGAGCAGGATGTTGAAGACGTCCGGGTGCGCCTTCTCCACCTCGTCGAGGAGGAGCAGGGAGTACGGGTGGCGGCGGACGACCTCGGTGAGCTGGCCCGCCTCCTCGTGTCCGACGTAGCCGGGCGGGGCGCCCACCAGGCGGGAGACGGTATGGCGCTCCTGGTACTCGCTCATGTCCAGGCGGACCATCCGGTCCTCGCTGCCGAACAGCACCTCGGCGAGGGCGCGGGCCAGTTCGGTCTTGCCCACGCCGGTCGGACCGAGGAAGAGGAAGCTGCCGATCGGGCGGTTCGGGCTCGCCAGTCCGGCGCGGGATCGCATGACCGCCTCGGAGACGGCGGCGACCGCCTCGTCCTGGCCGATGACCCGCTGGTGCAGATGGGCCTCCAGGCCGAGCAGCCGTTCCTTCTCCTCCTGGGTGAGGCTGCTGACCGGGATGCCGGTCAGGCGTGACACCACCTCGGCGATCGCCTCGGCCGTCACCTCCAGGTTCTGGCCCTCGTCGGCCTCGTCCTCCCCGGACACTTCGCTGATGCGGGTCTTCAGTTCGCCGACCCGGTCCCGGAGCTGGGTGGCGCGCTCGTACTGCTCGTCGGCGACCGCCTGGTCCTTGTCCCGGACGAGCTGCTCGATCTCGCGCTCGATGGCGCGTACATCGGTGCCCTTGGTGCGGGCGCCGAGGCGGACCCGGGCGCCGGCCTGGTCGATCAGGTCGATCGCCTTGTCCGGCAGCCTGCGGTCGGTGAGGTAGCGGTCGGAGAGCTCGACGGCGGCGACCAGGGCCTCGTCGGTGTAGCGGACCTGGTGGTGGGCCTCGTAGCGGTCACGCAGGCCGCGCAGGATCTCGATGGTGTCCGGGACCGTCGGCTCGGGCACCAGGATCGGCTGGAAGCGGCGGGCCAGCGCCGCGTCCTTCTCGATCTTGCGGAACTCCTCCAGGGTGGTCGCGCCCACGATGTGCAGCTCGCCCCGGGCCAGCGCGGGCTTGAGGATGTTGGCCGCGTCCAGCGCGCCGCCCTCGCCGCCGCCCCCGGCGCCGACCACCGTGTGCAACTCGTCGATGAAGACGATCAGCTGGTCGGAGTGCGAGCGGATCTCGCCCACGATGTTGGTGAGCCGCTCCTCGAAGTCGCCCCGGAACCGGGTGCCGGCGACCACGCCGGACAGGTCGAGGGCGACCACCCGGCGTCCGGCGAGCCCGTCCGGCACGTCCGCGTCGGCGATCCGCTGAGCCAGGCCCTCGACGATGGCCGTCTTGCCGACACCGGCGTCGCCGATCAGCACGGGGTTGTTCTTGCCGCGCCGGGAGAGCACCTCGATGGTCTGCTCGATCTCGTCGTCGCGGCCGATCACCGGGTCGATCCGGCCCTCCCCGGCCAGCTCGGTGAGGTCACGGCCGTACTTGTCGAGGTTCGGCGTGCCGCTCGTACGGCGCCGGGTGTCCGGACCGGCGAGTGTGCGGTCGGTCTCGGCGGCGTCCGGCGGCAGGCCGGAGGCGGCGAAACGGGCGGCGTTCAGGATGTGCCCGGCGGCCGAGTCCGGGTTGGCGGCCAGCGCGCCGAGCACGTGCTCGGGGCCGATGTACCCGGCCCCGCCGGCCCGGGCCAGGTCGTGCGCGTCCAGCAGGGCCCGTTTCACGGCCGGGGTGAGGGAGAGCGAGGTGGGCGGGGGAGCCTCGCCGGGCGGGTGCTGGACCGGTCCGGCGCGGCCGTCGATCTCGGTCGCCAGCGAGTCGGGGTCGGCGCCGGACCTGCTCAGCAGGGACCGGGTGGGCTCCGCGGTGAGCGCGGCGCGCAGCAGGTGCTCGGTGTCGAGGTCCCGGCTGCCGTGCTCGGCGGCGTACTGGGCGGCGCCCTTGACCAGCTCCCTGGCCGGCTGGCTCAGCAGTCTGCCGATGTCGATCTGCCGGGGGCCCTGGCGGGCTCCGCCGCCGCCGAAGAAGCGTGCGAGGAACTCTCCGAAAGGATCTTGTCCGAAGTTGTCCGGTCCGGGGTAACCGCTGGTCATGAGCGTTCGTTCCGTTCCGGCGTCCCGGCGCCTGGTGGGACGCGCTCGCTGGTCGACGTGCCGGTCCACGCGGGTGCCCCTGCAGGGGCCCGGTCACACCACCTTCGCACGCCCGCCGGAGGGGGGCACGTCCAGCCGTTCGGGCGACTGGCCGGGCCGTGCCCGCCCCGTGCCGCGCCGTCGCGCCGGGCGGGCCCGGAGCCCGGCCGGCGCTCCCGGCGCGGGTACTGTCACGCGGTCGGCGGCCGCGGCCGACCGCTGTCAGTCCTCCTCGTTCCTGGCCGTGAGAATGCGCGGCCCCGCCTCGGTGATCGCCACCGTGTGCTCCGCGTGCGCCGCCCGGGAGCCGTCGTTCGTCCGCAGCGTCCAGCCGTCGTCGGCGGCGTGGTAGCCGTCCCGGCCACCGCCGATCAGCATGGGCTCGATCGCGAGGACCATGCCGTGCCGGAGCGGGAGGCCGCGGCCGGGGCGGCCCTCGTTCGGCACCCCGGGGTCCTCGTGCATACGGCGGCCGATGCCGTGTCCGCCGAAGTCCTGCGGGATGCCGTAACCGGCGTCCCGGCACACCCGGCCGACCGCGTGCGCGATGTCGCCGATGCGGTTGCCGACGACGGCCGCCGCGATGCCCGCCGCGAGCGCCCGCTCGGCCGTCTCGACGAGCCGTACGTCCGCCGGGCGGGGCCTGCCGACCGTGAAACTGATCGCCGAGTCGCCCGCCCAGCCCTCCAGCACCGCACCGCAGTCGATGGAGACCAGGTCGCCGTCGCGCAGTCGGTAGCCGGTCGGGATGCCGTGCACGATCGCGTCGTTCACGGACGCGCAGATGACGGCGGGGAAGGGGGTGGGCGCGAACGAGGGCCGGTAGCCGAGGAAGGGGGAGGAGGCGCCGGCCTCGCGCAGCACCTCCCGCGCCACCTCGTCCAGTTCGAGCAGGGAGACGCCGATGCGGGCGGCCTCGCGTACGGCGGTCAGGGCCCGCCCGACGACCTGGCCCGACGCGTACATGGCGTCGATCGATGTGTCTGTCTTCAGTTCCACCATGCCAATTAATATACCGGTTTTCTCGACCGGATTAGAATCACGGCTTAGAATGACGGCATGGTGCGCACCCCTCTCACCCCGGAAGAGCGCGAACGCGGCGAGCGGCTCGGCCGGTTGCTGCGCGAGGCGCGCGGCGGGCGGAGCATGACGGAGGTGGCGGCCGCGGCCGGCATCTCGGCCGAGACCCTCCGCAAGATCGAGACCGGGCGGGCACCCACCCCCGCCTTCTTCACCGTGGCCGCGCTGGCCCGTGCGCTGGGCCTCTCGATGGACGACCTGGTGGAGCGCTGCGCCCTGGTCGTCGTGTGACGGGCGCCGGTACGCGACGCGCATCGGTCAAGATCGGGCAATGAGGGCTCCGCGCCGCCGCTGAAAACTCCCCGTAGCAACCCCGTAACACAACTGGTGTTGCCTACGGAGCCGGAGTGTTCCGGTCTGGCGGGAGTTGCGGGAGGTGCGCGATGACTGTGGATCAACTCCCGGGCCGAGTGCGGGAGTTCGCGAACCACCTGAACGGCCTGCTGGCGCGCCTGGACCAGGGCGGCGGCTGGTGCGCCGTCTTCTGGCAGCGCGACCCCGACGGTATGCAGGCCTGCCTGGGCGGGCGCGAGGTGCCGCCCTGGGACGTCGTGGAGGCGCTGCTCCAGGACCTGGCGAGCGTCCACGGCACCGAGGCCGCCGCGCGTGAGGCCGAGCGGGTCCGCCGGCTGCACGCGGACGCGCTCGCCGCGTACGACACCCGGCCGGGCGCCCGCCAGGACCTGAGCGACCGCCTCGACACCACCCTCCGCGAACAGCGCTACGCCGCGGAACGTCTCGCCGAGCTCGGCCGCGCCCTCGACTCCGCGCACTTCCGCGACCAGGCCGAAGCCCTGCGCATCGACCTCGCCTGGGCCCGCGACGACCACGAGCGGGCCTCCGCCCGGTGCGCCGAGCTCCGGGCCCGGATGGCACGGCTGGAAGACCGGGCCGAGCGTGCCGGGCGCCCGCGGGCCGAGCCCCGCACCGCCCCTCCCGAGCCCGCCCCGGCTCCGGCCCCTGCCCCGGCCAAGCAGCGCAAGCGCCGGCGGGGCAGCGCCCGGTTCGCCGGCCTGGCCGAGGACGAGGCCGCACCCACCGCCGTACCGCAGGTCGTACCGCAGGCCCCGGAAGCGTCCGTGCCCGAGGCCGCCGCCGGCCGCCGCACCCCGCGCGGCGCCCGCTTCGCCGGGGCCGTCGAGGCACCGGCGCGGCCGGAGCCGGCACGGCCGCGGTCCGACGAGGAGTCGGAGCGGGTCGTGACCGCGGCCGTGGAGCGGCTCGAACGGCTCCGGGCGGAGGGCCGCACCGGAGAGGCACACGCGCTCCTCGCCGAGGTCGCGCACTGGTCCGCGCCCCGGTTCCCGCTGCTCGCGGACGCCCTGCAGCGGGCCGGACTCGGCGCCGACTGGGCCACGCTGCTCTGGGAGGCGGCCTCGCTGCCGCCCGCCCGGCTCGTCGCGGCCGCCGACGCCCTGACCGCCGCGGGCCGGTCCGACGACAGCCGGCAGATCCTTCGCCAGGGCGTCGCCCGCCCCGCGCCGGAGATCGGCGAGGCCGTCCTCGCCCTGGACACGGAGGGCCGCCACCGCGAGGCCCGGGCCCTGCTGGACACCTACGTCCAGGTCCGCCCCCCGGAGGAGACGGCCCACAGCGCGGAACCCGATCCCCAGCGCCTGGTGCCCCTGCTTCTCCGCTCGGCACAGTCGTTCTCGGACCGCTGCTACTGGGACGTGCTCCACGCCCTGCGAGTGGCTGGCCTCACCACCTGACACACCCGACCCGAAGCACCCCTCCGGGGACGCGGGAAACTGCGCGACCGGCCCCCCACACCCCCAGTCGAGAACGGCGCCTGGCCGCCCAGGTGCTTCCGTCCCTCACCGTCCGACGGACCCGGTCCGAAGCGCCCTTCAGGGGCGCTCGGGGTACCCCCGGCCGACGGCTGGGGGAGGAACTGCGCGACCGGGCGCCACACCCCCGCAGTCGACAACGGCGGCAAGTTGAATCGGCGCTCCCGGGACGGCCCCCGCATCCGCCAGCCAGGTTAGAAACGCGATCGACTCGGCGGCTTAACGACGATGGTCTTGGCAAGGACTCCGAGGAGGCCTACTTTCGACCCTCTACGGGCGTAGAAGGAGCAGCTCATGGCCAACGTCGTACGCGCCGCTCTGGTCCAGGCCACCTGGACCGGCGACACCGAGTCCATGGTGACGAAACACGAGGAACACGCCCGCGAGGCGGCCCGCCGAGGCGCGAAGATCATCGGATTTCAGGAAGTCTTCAACGCCCCCTACTTCTGCCAGGTCCAGGACCCCGAGCACTACCGCTGGGCCGAGCCGGTCCCGGACGGCCCCACCACCCGTCGTATGCAGGAACTCGCGCGCGAGACCGGCATGGTGATCGTCGTCCCGGTCTTCGAGGTCGAGCAGTCCGGCTTCTACTACAACACCGCCGCCGTGATCGACGCCGACGGCACCGTCCTCGGCAAGTACCGCAAGCACCACATCCCGCAGGTCAAGGGCTTCTGGGAGAAGTACTACTTCAAGCCCGGGAACGCCGGCTGGCCGGTCTTCGACACCGCCGTCGGCAAGGTCGGCGTGTACATCTGCTACGACCGCCACTTCCCCGAGGGCTGGCGGCAACTCGGCCTCAACGGCGCCCAGTTGGTCTACAACCCGTCGGCCACCTCGCGCGGTCTGTCGGCCTACCTCTGGCAGCTGGAGCAGCCGGCCGCCGCCGTCGCCAACGAGTACTTCGTCGCCGCCATCAACCGGGTGGGCCAGGAGGAGTACGGGGACAACGATTTCTACGGGACGAGCTATTTCGTCGATCCACGTGGGCAGTTCGTGGGGGAGGTCGCGAGCGACAAGGGCGAGGAACTCGTCGTCCGCGACCTCGACTTCGACCTGATCGACGAGGTGCGGCAGCAGTGGGCCTTCTACCGCGACCGCCGTCCCGACGCCTACGAAGGGCTGGTACAGCCGTGAACGACCTCTTCGCCCGCCACCGCCAGGTCCTGCCCGACTGGCTGGCTCTCTACTACGACGAGCCCCTGGAGATCACCCACGGCGAGGGCCGGCACGTCTGGGACGCGGCCGGCAACCGCTACCTCGACTTCTTCGGCGGCATCCTCACCACGATGACCGCGCACGCGCTGCCCGAGGTGACGAAGGCGGTGAGCGAGCAGGCCGGCCGGATCATCCACTCCTCCACCCTGTACCTCAACCGCCCCATGGTCGAACTGGCCGAACGCATCGCGCAGTTGAGCGGCATCCCGGACGCCAGGGTCTTCTTCACCACCTCCGGCACCGAGGCCAACGACACGGCCCTGCTGCTCGCCACGACCTACCGGCGCACCAACACCGTCCTGGCGATGCGCAACAGCTACCACGGCCGCTCCTTCAGCTCGGTCGGCATCACCGGCAACAAGGGCTGGTCCCCGACCTCCCTGTCCCCGCTGCAGACGCTGTACGTCCACGGCGGCGTGCGCACCCGCGGCCCGTTCGCCGAGCTGAACGACCGCGACTTCATCGCGGCCTGCGTCGACGACCTGCGCGACCTGCTCGGCCACACCCGTGCGCCGGCCGCGCTGATCGCCGAGCCCATCCAGGGCGTCGGCGGCTTCACCTCCCCGCCCGACGGGCTCTACGCGGCCTTCCGCAAGGTCCTCCAGGAGCAGGGCATCCTCTGGATCGCCGACGAGGTGCAGACCGGCTGGGGCCGTACCGGCGAGCACTTCTGGGGCTGGCAGGCACACGGCCAGAGCGGCCCGCCGGACATCCTCACCTTCGCCAAGGGCATCGGCAACGGCAGCTCCATCGGCGGTGTGGTGGCCCGCTCCGAGATCATGAACTGCCTGGACTCCAACAGCATCTCGACGTTCGGCGGCACCCAGGTCACGATGGCCGCGGGCCTCGCCAACCTGTCGTACCTCCTGGAGCACGACCTCCAGGGCAACGCCCGCCGGGTCGGCGGCCTCCTCATCGAACGCCTCCGCTCGGTCGCCGCTCAACTGCCCGGCGTCCGCGAGGTCCGGGGCCGCGGCCTGATGATCGGCGTCGAACTGGTCAAGCCCGGAACCGACGAGGCCGACCCCAAGTCCGCCTCGGCCGTCCTGGAGGCGGCCCGTGAAGGCGGTCTCCTCATCGGCAAGGGCGGCGGCCACAACACGAGCGCGCTGCGCATCGCCCCGCCACTGTCCCTGACGGTGGCGGAGGCGGAGGAGGGCGCGGCGATCCTCGAACAGGCGCTGCGGAGGGCGTACTAGGCGTTCCGCCGTGTGCCGACTGCGGCGCCGTCGTGGCCGGTCGCGCAGTTCCTCCCCCGGCCTTCGGCCGGGGGGACCCCCAGCGCCCCTGACGGGGGCCATGCAGCCCCCTGCTTCCAGGGGCGCGAACTGCGCGACCAGCCCCCACCGGCCTGCAGGGCTCCCCACGCACCGCACCTGACCAAGGGACCACGCAAGATGACCGCCACCTGGGATCCCCCGAACACCACAGACCCCATACTGTCGGTCCGCCAGATCCTCGCCCTGGAACGGGTCCTGGCCGGGGACCCCGAGGTGGTGGCCGGAGCCGTACACCTCGACCGCCCGGTCCGCTGGGTGCACGTCGCCGAGGCCCCCGACGTCGGCGTCATGCTCACCGGCGGCGAGATGGTCCTCACCACCGGCGTCCTGCTCGCCGGCGACGAGCACAAGCAGGCCGAGTACATCCAGTCCCTGCACCGGGCCGAGGCGGCGGCCGTCGTCCTCGGTCTCGGCCGGGCCTTCCCCGCCCCACCCGACGCCATGCGCCGCGCAGCGGACCGCTGCGGCCTCCCTCTGGTGGTCCTGCACCGCCCCTTCCCCTTCGCCGAGCTGACGGAGGAGGTCCAGTCCCGGCTGGTCCGGCGCAAGTTCGCCGCCGTCAGCCTCTCCGAGTCCGTCCGCACCGCCCTCACCGGCCTCATCACGGCCGCCGCCCCCCTCCAGCGGCTCCTCGACGAAGTCGCCGTGCACAGCGCCTGCCCGGTCGTCGTGACCAACCTCGCGCACCGGGTCCTCGCCACCGCGGGGGAGCGGTCCGCCGTGGACGACGTGCTGCGGGACTGGGAACGCATCGCACGGCAGGCCGGCGGCGGCGCGGCCGACGGCTGGATCCGTGCCGAACTGGGCGGCCGGGGCGAACGCTGGGGCCAGATCATGCTCTGCGGCTACCGCGGTGACACCGCCACCGGCCGGCTGCTGGCCGAGCGGGGCGCCGAGGCACTCGTGCTGCACCGCATGCTCGGTGGCGGCTCCGCCCACACCTGGGAGGAGCAGTCCGCGCAGAGCCTGCTGACCGACCTGGTCTCCGGGGTCGTACCGGCCCGCCAGCTGCTGCCCAGGGCCCGGGCGGCCGGCCTCCCGGTCAACCGGCGGACCTTCGTCCCCCTCGTCGTACGGGACGCCGGACCGGCCCAACTGGAGCGGATCCTGCGCCTGTTGGGCCTGCCCGGACTCGTCGCCGAACTCACCGAGCGCACCACCGCCGTCCTGCTCAGCCTCGCCCGCGACCAGGACGCCGACGCCCTGGCCGCGCACTTCGCCGCCCGGCTGCACGGCGAGTCGGCGGGGCCCCGGGCGGTGGTGGCCGCCGCGGGCGCCCGTACCGTCTGGGACGACGTGCCCGTCGGACTGCGCGAGGCCCAGCACGTGGCCGACGCGGTCGCCGACACCACCGCCGCCCTCGACCTGCCGGCCGTCGTCCGCCTCAAGGACGTCCACCTGCGCGGCCTGATCCGGCTGCTGCGGGACGACCCGCAGGTCCAGTCCTTCGCCGAGCGCGAGCTGGACGGCCTGCTGTGCGGGAACGGCACCGACCAGGACCTGCTCGGCGTCCTGCGGACCTACCTCGCCACCGGCCGCAACAAGTCCCGCACCGCCCAGCTCCACCACGTCTCCCGCCCCGCGCTGTACCGCCGCCTGGAGGCGATACAGACCCGGCTCGGCGTCGACCTCGACGACTTCGAGCAGGCGGCCTCGGTGCACATCGCACTCCTCGCGCACGACGCGCAACAGCAGTGAAACATGCGACGACCTGGGAAAACGGCGGTGAAACATGGGCGGACGGCAGCGTGACACGGTGCCACGCCGGGCGCCCGCAGACGTGACACGATGCAACTCAAAGAGGACTTCCGGGCTTTCTAGCCTTCTCGCACACCGAGCGACCGGAGGTCCCGATGAGCCGAGTGATTCGTGCCGCCCTCTTCCAGACCGCCTGGACCGGCGACAAGGAGTCGATGATCCAGGTCCACGAACAGGCGGCCCGCGACGCGGCCGCGCAGGGCGCGCAGGTCCTGTGCTTCCAGGAGCTGTTCTACGGACCCTACTTCTGCCAGGTCCAGGACAAGGCCTTCTACGAGTACGCCGAGCAGGTCCCGGACGGCCCGGTCGTCCAGCGCTTCCAGGCCCTCGCCCGCGAACTGGGCCTCGTCCTGATCCTGCCGGTGTACGAGGAGGAGCAGCCCGGCATCCTCTACAACACCGCCGCCGTGATCGATGCCGACGGCTCGTACCTCGGCAAGTACCGCAAGCACCACATCCCCCAGGTCCCCGGATTCTGGGAGAAGTTCTACTTCCGGCCGGGGAACGCGGGCTGGCCGGTCTTCGAGACGGCCGTCGGGAAGATCGGCGTCTACATCTGCTACGACCGCCACTTCCCGGAAGGCTGGCGGGCGTTGGGCCTCGCGGGCGCCGAGATCGTCTTCAACCCGTCGGCCACGTCGCGCGGGCTCTCCCGCTACCTCTGGCAGCTGGAGCAGCCGGCGGCGGCCGCGGCCAACGAGTACTTCGTCGGCGCGATCAACCGGGTCGGCGTGGAGGACCTGGGCGACAACGACTTCTACGGCACCTCCTACTTCGTGGACCCGGAGGCCCAGTTCGTCGGCGAGGTGGCCTCCGACAAGGAGACCGAACTCGTCGTCCGCGACCTGGACCTGGCCAAGCTCCGCGAGGTCCGCGACCGCTGGCAGTTCTTCCGGGACCGCCGCCCGGACGCGTACGGCCCGATCACCGCGCCGTAGAGGCCGCGTCGACCGCGTTCCGGCAGGGGCGCTGGGGGTCCCCCGGCCGAAGGCTGGGGGAGGAACTGCGCCATCAGCCACGTCGGACCCGCACATGACCACGAAGGAGAGGACCCCATGACCGGCCGGACAGTAATCCGTGGCGGACTCGTCATCACCGCGTCCGACGAGATCCACGCCGACGTCCTGATCGAGGACGGCCGCATCGCCGCCCTCGCGGCGACCGGCACCCCCGCCGCCGAGGCCTTCACCGCCGAGCGCACCATCGACGCCACCGGCAAGTACGTCATCCCGGGCGGCGTCGACGCCCACACCCACATGGAGCTGCCGTTCGGCGGCACCTTCGCCTCCGACACCTTCGAGACCGGCACCCGGGCCGCCGCCTGGGGCGGTACGACCACCATCGTCGACTTCGCCGTGCAGAGCGTCGGCCACAGCCTGCGCGAGGGCCTCGACGCCTGGCACGCCAAGGCCGAGGGCAACTGCGCCGTCGACTACGGCTTCCACATGATCGTCTCCGACGTGAACCAGGAGACGCTGAAGGAGATGGACCTCCTCGTCGAGGAAGGCGTCACCTCCTTCAAGCAGTTCATGGCCTACCCGGGCGTCTTCTACTCCGACGACGGCCAGATCCTGCGCGCCATGCAGCGCTCCGCCGAGAACGGCGGCCTGATCATGATGCACGCGGAGAACGGCATCGCCATCGACGTCCTCGTGGAACAGGCCCTGGCGCGCGGCGAGACCGACCCCCGCTACCACGGCGAGGTCCGCAAGGCCCTCCTCGAAGCCGAGGCCACGCACCGGGCCATCAAGCTCGCCCAGGTCGCCGGCGCGCCCCTCTACGTCGTGCACGTCTCGGCCATGGAAGCGGTCGCCGAGCTCGCGCGGGCCCGCGACGAGGGGCTCCCGGTCTTCGGCGAGACCTGCCCCCAGTACCTCTTCCTCTCCACCGACAACCTCGCCGAGCCCGACTTCGAGGGCTCGAAGTACGTGTGCTCGACGCCCCTGCGCCCCAAGGAGCACCAGGCCAAGCTCTGGCAGGGCCTCAGGACCGACGACCTCCAGGTCGTCTCCACCGACCACTGCCCCTTCTGCTTCGTCGGCCAGAAGGAGCTCGGCCGCGGCGACTTCTCGAAGATCCCCAACGGCCTGCCCGGCGTCGAGAACCGGATGGACCTGCTCCACCAGGCCGTCGTCGACGGGCACATCAGCCGCCGCCGCTGGATCGAGATCGCCTGCGCCGCCCCGGCCCGGATGTTCGGCATGTACCCGAAGAAGGGCACCATCACCCCGGGTGCCGACGCCGACGTCGTCATCTACGACCCCCATGCGGAGCAGGTCGTCTCCGCGGAGACCCACCACATGAACGTCGACTACTCGGCGTACGAGGGCCGGCGCCTCACCGGCCGCGTCGAGACGGTCCTCTCGCGCGGCGAACCCGTCATCACCGAGCGGGAGTACACCGGACACGCCGGGCACGGCGTCTACACCCCGCGCTCCACCTGTCAGTACCTCAACTAGGAGAGGCGCCCATGGACTTCGGACTTGTCCTGCAGACCGACCCGCCGGCCTCCCGGGTCATCAGCCTGATGAAACGGGCCGAACGCAACGGCTTCCGCTACGGCTGGACCTTCGACTCCGCGGTGCTCTGGCAGGAGCCGTTCGTGATCTACAGTCAGATCCTCGCGAACACCAGCAAGCTGACGGTCGGGCCCATGGTCACCAACCCGGGCACCCGCACCTGGGAGGTCACCGCCTCCACCTTCGCCACCCTCAACGACATGTTCGGCAACCGCACGGTCTGCGGCATCGGCCGCGGCGACTCCGCGATGCGGGTGGCCGGCCGCAAGCCCAACACCCTCGCCCGGATCAGCGAGGCCATGAAGGTCATCCGCGCCCTCGGCAGCGGCGGCGAGGCCGACCTCGGCGGGACCGTCATCAGGTTTCCCTGGGTCAAGCCGGGCGCAGAACTCCCCGTCTGGATGGCCGCGTACGGCCCGAAGGCCCTGAAGATGACCGGTGAGGAGGCCGACGGGTTCATCCTCCAACTCTCCGACCTCTACCTCACCGAGTACATGGTCAAGGCGGTGAAGGAGGCGGCCGTCGCCGCCGGACGCGACCCGTCCGAGGTCAGGATCTGCGTCGCCGCTCCCGCCTACGTCACCGAGGACGACTCGCCCGAGGCCCTCGCCCACGCCCGCGACCAGTGCCGCTGGTTCGGCGGCATGGTCGGCAACCACGTCGCCGACCTGGTCGCCAAGTACGGCGAGCACTCCGCCGCGGTACCCGACGAGCTCACCGACTACATCAAGGCCCGCCAGGGGTACGACTACTCGCACCACGGGCGCAGCGGCAACCCCGACACCGAGTTCGTCCCCGACGAGATCGTCGACCGCTTCTGCGTCATCGGCCCGGCGGAGAAGCACATCGAGAAGCTGGCCGCCCTGCGCGAGCTGGGCGTCGACCAGTTCGCCGTCTACGACATGCACGACGCACAGGAGGCCACCATCGACGCGTACGGGACGAAGATCATCCCGGCCGTCAACGGCTAGCTCCCTCCTGACAGTTGGTCTCCCCCTTCCCGCCTCCCGGGAAGGGGGCCAGGGCGCACCCCACACGCGTACCCCCCGCCCCGCCCGCACGGCCTTTCCCGTCCCATCTCACCCCCGATTGGCCTGCCCATGACCGACACCGCTCCCTCCGCCATACCCCTGTCCGGTCAAGTCGCCCTCCCCGACGGGCGCGTCGAGCTCACCCCGGGCTCCCCGCCGCCGAGCGGTCCGTACGCCAACGAGGACCTGCTGCCGGTCCCCGTCGTCAAGCGCACCTGGACCACGTACAACTTCTCCGCCCTCTGGGTCGGCATGGCCCACAACACGGCGTCCTGGACCCTGGCCTCCGGGCTCATCGCGGTCGGCATGGACTGGAAACAGGCCGTGTTCACCATCGCCCTCGCCAACCTGATCGTCCTCGTCCCGATGCTGCTCACCGGGCACGCCGGACCCAAGTACGGCATCCCCTTCCCGGTCTTCGCCCGCGCCTCCTTCGGCGTGCGCGGCGCCAACCTCCCGGCGGTCGTGCGGGCGTTGGTGGCCTGCGGCTGGTTCGGCATCCAGACCTGGATCGGCGGCGAGGCCATCTACTTCCTGGCCGGCAAGCTGATCGGCGACAGCTGGGCGAACGCCTCGCACATCGGCGGCTACGCCTGGACCATGTGGCTGTCGTTCGCGCTCTTCTGGGTCCTCCAGGTCGCGATCATCTACCGGGGCATGGAGACCATCCGCCGCTTCGAGAACTGGGCCGCGCCCTTCGTCATCGTCGGCGCCGTCGTGATGCTGATCTGGATGAGCAACAAGGCCGGCGGTCTCGGCCCGCTTTTCGACCAGCCCTCCAAGCTGGGCTGGGGCGGCGGCTTCTGGAAGATCTTCTGGCCGTCCCTGATGGGCATGATCGGCTTCTGGTCGACGCTGTCCCTGAACATCCCCGACTTCACCCGGTACGGCAGGAGCCAGAAGGCGCAGACCCGGGGCCAGGCCCTCGGCCTGCCCACCACCATGACCCTCTTCGCCTTCCTCTCCGTCCTGGTGACCTCCGGATCGCAGGCCGTCTACGGGCAGCCGATCTGGGACCCGGTGCAGCTGGCCGCCAAGACGGACAACGTGGTCGGCCTGCTCTACGCCCTGGTCACCGTCCTCGTCGCGACGCTCTCCGTGAACATCGCGGCGAACCTGGTCTCGCCCGCCTTCGACTTCTCCAACATCGCGCCCCGGAAGATCAGTTTCCGCACCGGCGCACTGATCACCTCGGTCCTCGCGGTACTGATCTTCCCGTGGAAGCTGTACTCCGACCCGCAGGGCTACATCTTCACCTGGCTCGGCCTGGTCGGCGGTCTGCTCGGCACGGTCGCCGGCATCCTCGTCGCCGACTACTGGATCCTGCGCCGCACCCGCCTCGACCTGACCGACCTGTACCGCACGGGCGGCCGCTACTGGTACGACGGCGGCTGGAACTGGCGGGCCGTCGTGGCCTTCCTCGTCGGCGGCGTCCTCGCGATCGGCGGCGCCAGCTTCAAACCCCTGATCGACGGCCGTCCCATCCCGGCCCTGTCCTCGCTCGCCGACTACGGCTGGGCGGTCGGCCTCGGCACGTCCCTGGTGCTGTACCTGGGGCTGAGCCGGCTGGTGCCGCCCAAGGAGGCGTGACAGCGGGAGGAGTGCGCACGAAGGGCGGCCAGTCCGGCTACTGGCTGCCCTTCAGCGCCGTCACCGCGGCCTTCGCCGCCTGGATGGCGCCCTTGTTGATCACGTCCGTGCTGGGCGCCTTCTTGTTCTCGAAGTCGCTGCCGTTGTAGGTGACGACCACCAGCGCGTTGGAGACCTGGGCCATCACCACGCCCTCGCGGGTCTGCTGCTTGTCCTCGGTGGTCAGGTTCACCACCGAGTAGCCGTTGTCGCCGAGCCCCGGCACGGCCCCGCCACCGCTCTTCTCCGCGACCCGGTCCTTGTACTCCTTGGCCGCCGCCGCGTTCGAGTCCATGATCTCGAAGGAGACGTCGAGCCAACGGTAGTCGTAGCCCTTGAGCGCGTTCCACGAGCAGGTGCGGCGCAGCTTGGTGTCGGTGGAGGGGATCTCCTTGCCGGCCGTCTTCGCGCCGGGCACCAGCGACTTGATGGTGGCCACCGGGATGCTGCCGCAGGGCGCGGGGGCGGCGGAGAACGCCTTGGTGGCGGTCGTGGAGGCGGAGGACGTCGACGGGGAGTCGCCCGCCGACTGGCCCCCCGACTGCTGGGCCGAGGTGTCGCCTGATGCACTGGTGGACGTCGTCGTGTCCGGGCCCGACGCCATCGCCCAGCCGGCACAGGCGAGCACGGCGACCGGCGTCAGGCGCGCGGTGAGGGCGAGCGGCAGTGGAAGAGAACGCAAGTCGCACTTCTCGCTGGGGGACGGTGTGCGGAGTGGTCCGCACCGCGGACGGGACGCCAGTTTCACACGAGTCCCTGTGGGGCGGAAGTGGAATCCCTGCCTTGCCTGCGGGACGGCCAGCGGCCGCTGTCGACAGCGGCCGCTGGCCGTCCCCCTACATCCGGAATGTCGTCCGTCCGCGGTCCCCGTACATCCGGAATGTCGTGACTGCATCCGGCCGTGAGAGTGACCGGAGTCACCGTCGGGCCCGTCCGCCACTCAGTCGCGCGAGTTGCCGAACAGCAGCCGGTAGCCGATGAGGAGGACCAGGGAGCCGGCGATCGCGGCACCCCACGTGTAGAGGTCGAAGAAGTGCTTCTCCACCGGGCGGTCGAGGAAGCGGGAGGAGAGCCAGCCGCCCACGAAGGCCCCCGCGACGCCGATGAGGGTGGTGCCGATCAGGCCACCCGGGTCCCGGCCGGGCAGCAGGATCTTGGCGATGGCTCCGGCGAGGAGACCCAGGACGATCCAGCCGATGATGCCCACGTTCGTTGTCCTCCAGTACGGGTGCTGCGTCACGGACACCGCCGCTCCGCGGGGTGCTGCTCCGCTGAGTTGCGTTGTTGCGCAAGCTTAGGAACGGGAGCGGTCGCCGGACACGCCTGACGCCGGGCCGTCGACGATCTGTCACGCACCCAGGACAATGCGGGGAACACGTGGCGGACATTGCGGAGAGGTCCTGCGGGGTGCGGTGACCGTACGCCTACACTGAGTGGGCGTCCGTGCCGAGACTGTGAGGGGGAGTACGCCGTGGGGGAGACCAGCGACGGCTTCACGGACCCCTCCGACGGGGTGCTGACGGAGGCGGCCGCGGTGTTCGGGCTCCTCGCCTCGCCGGCCCGGCTGCACATCATGTGGGCGCTGTCCCAGGGGGAGAGCGACGTGACGCGCCTCGCCGACCGGGTCGGCGGCGCCCTGCCGGCGGTCAGTCAGCACCTGGCCAAACTCCGGCTGGCCGGTCTGGTGCGGTCCCGCCGGGAGGGCCGGCGGCAGGTCTACTACGTGGACGATCCGGACATCGTGACCGTGGTGCGGGTCACCGTCGGACAGCTGACCGCACGCTCGCACCAGGCCCCGGTGCCGGTGCGGCGGTTGTACGAGGCCGGCGTCTGACCGAGCTGATCCCGCTCGGTGTGCGGGGGCGGACGGCGAGTGTGTCCCGGAGGTTTCATGAGATGCCTCACCTGTGAATTCGGGTGGGGCTTGTGCTGTCGGGGCTGTGGGTTTGTTAGATTGCGCAATCACGCAACCCAAATGGGCCCACCTCGCGGCTGCCCGTAACCCGCCGCGGGCGCCCGACCTGCCCGACCGTACCCGCAGACGGACCCGACCGTTCATGGGAGTGGAAGATGACCGACCCGTGGGACGGCCCGGGAGGCCAGGCCACGCGCAGCCGCACCGACCGGGTGCCCGGACAGCGCGGGGCCCTGCCGGACGGGACGCGGCCGACCGGCGGCCGGGCCGCCGCCCGGCAGGCGGCGAAGACCCGCGGCGGCCGAGGCTCCAGGCGGGCGAAGTCGGCCGGCCGCGGCAAGCGGGTCCTGAAGATCGTGGGCCTGTGCACGGCGCTCCTGGTGCTGGTCACGGCCGGCGCGGGCTGGTGGTTCTACCAGCACCTCAACGGCAACATCAACAGCGTCTCCCTCGACGGCAAGGGCGGCACCGAGAAGGCCGACGCGTTCGGCCGCACCCCGATCAACATCCTGGTGATCGGCTCGGACGGCCGGACCAGCTCGGCGGACTGCAAGCTCGGCGGCGGCTGCAAGGAGACCGGCGTCCAGACCGGCAACGGCAACGCGGACGTGGAGATGGTCGTCCACATATCCGCCGACCGCTCCAACGCCACGGTCATGAGCATCCCGCGTGACACCATGGTCGACGTCCCCGCCTGCAAGGACAGCTCCGGCGGTCAGTCCACCTCCGGCTACTACGGCCAGGTCAACAGCGCCCTCCAGTACGGCGCCGCCTGCCAGGTCGCCACCGTGCACCAGCTCACCGGCGTCCCCATCGACCACTTCGTCAAACTGGACTTCTCCGGCGTGGTCAAGATGTCCGACGCGGTCGGCGGTGTCTCCGTGTGCGTCAACAACAACGTGTACGACACCTACTCGCACCTGAAGCTGTCCAAGGGCAGCCACACCCTCAAGGGCGAGGCCGCGCTGGAGTTCGTCCGCTCCCGGCACGGCTTCGGCGACGGCAGCGACCTCGGCCGTACCGTCTCGCAGCACATCTTCCTCAGCGCGATGATCCGCAAGTTCAAGAGCGCGGGCACCCTCACCGACCCGACCGCGGTCTACAAGCTCGCCGACGCGGCCACCAAGGCGCTGACCGTGGACGACGACCTCGACAGCGTCAAGAAGCTGATCTCGCTCGCGGCCGACGTGAACAAGGTCCCCACCAAGCGGATGACCTTCACCACCATGCAGACCGCGCCCGACCCGAACAACAGCAACCGTGTGGTGGTCGGCGCGGGCGCCAAGGACCTGTTCGCCACCATGGCCAACGACCAGTCGCTGACCACCAGCTCCGGCAAGAAGTCGTCGGCGGCCTCGGCGACCGCGAAGCCGACACCCACCGCGACCGTGCCCGCCTCCCAGATCGCCGTGACCGTCGAGAACGGCACCGACATCACGGGCCGCGCCTCCGCCATCGCGAACTCCCTGATCTCCCAGGGCTTCAGCACCGGCACCAGCACGGCCAACGCCCCGGCCTCGGCGGCCACGACCACCGTGACCTACGGCAGCGGCGACAAGGCCGAGGCGCAGACCGTCGCCAAGGCCCTGGACATTCCCGGCTCGCACATCAAGTCGGGCAGCGGCACCGGCGTGGTCCTGGTGATCGGCAGCGACTGGAGCAGCGGCACCTCCTACCCGGCCAGCTCCGGAGACACCAAGGCGGCCGTCTCCAACGCCAACGCCTCGACCGCCGACGACTCCAAGACCTGCGCCAAGGTCAGCCAGTACAAGACGGTGAGCCTCAACGGGATCCCGATGACCCCGTCCCAGGCGTACGCGGCGGCGACGAACAAGCCCGACTCGGACAAGTGACGGGGAGAGGCGGGCCCCCTGGAGGGGGTTCGCCCCGCCACGGCCGTGAAAGCATGTAACCGCCAGACACCTGGCCCGGCCGTGCGCACAGCGAGGTGACAGATGCAGTTCACCACCCGTCCCACCCTCCAGGGCACCTTCGGCATGGTCTCGTCCACGCACTGGCTGGCCTCCCAGTCGGCGATGGCGGTCCTGGAGAGCGGCGGCAACGCGTACGACGCGGCCGTCGCCGGCGCCTTCGTCCTGCACGTGGTCGAGCCGCACCTCAACGGGCCGGCCGGCGAGGTGCCGATCCTGCTCGCCCCGGCCGGCGGGCAGGTGCGGGTGCTCTGCGGACAGGGCGTGGCCCCGGCCGGCGCGGACGTCGCCCACTACCGGGGGCTCGGGCTGGACCTCGTCCCCGGCACCGGGCCGCTGGCCGCGGCCGTACCCGGCGCCTTCGACGCCTGGCTGCTGCTCCTCCGCGACCACGGCAGCAAGCCGCTCGACGAGGTCCTGAAGTACGCCGTCGGCTACGCCGAGCACGGGCACCCGGCCGTGGAGAACGTCGGCGCCACGGTGGAGAGCGTCCGGCAGCTGTTCGAGACCGAGTGGACGTCGTCGGCGGAGCTCTACCTGCCCGGCGGCCGGGCCCCCCGCCCCGGCGAGCTGCTGCGCAACCCCGCCCTCGCCGCCACCTGGAAGCGGCTGCTCGCCGAGACCGCCGGCGCCGGGGACCGCGAGGCCCGCATCGACGCGGCCCGCGAGGTGTGGCGCACCGGCTTCATCGCCGAGGCACTGGTACGGCAGGCCGCCCGACCCACCATGGACACCAGCGGCACCCGGCACACCGGCACCCTCACCGCCGCCGACCTGGCCGCCTGGTCCGCGGGCTACGAGAGCCCGGTCTCGTACGACTGGAACGGCTGGACCGTGTGCAAGGCCGGCCCCTGGAGCCAGGGCCCCGCCCTGCTCCAGCAGCTCGCCCTGCTGCCGCCCGAACTGCCCGCCTACGGCTCGGCCGACTACGTCCACCTCCTGATCGAGGGCTGCAAGCTCGCCATGGCCGACCGTGAGGCCTGGTACGGGGACGCGGCCGAGGTACCGCTGGCCGAGCTGCTCTCGGACGCCTACAACGCCGGGCGGCGCGAGCTGATCGGCGCCAAGGCCGCCGAGGAGCTGCGGCCGGGCAGCCCCGGCGGACGCGAGCCCCGGCTGCCCGGGCACGCGCGTGTGGAGGCCGGGAGGAACAGCGGCTTCGACCCGATGGGCGCCGGTGAGCCGACGGTCGCGCAGGTCGGTGCCGACGGCACCACCCGGGGCGACACCTGCCACCTGGACGTCGTCGACCGCTGGGGCAACATGGTCGCCGCCACGCCCAGCGGCGGCTGGCTCCAGTCCAACCCCGTCGTCCCGGAACTGGGCTTCCCCCTCGGCACCCGGCTCCAGATGGCCTGGCTGGAGGAGGGCCTGCCGAACTCCCTCACGCCCGGCAGACGCCCGCGCACCACCCTCACCCCCTCGCTCGCCCTGCGCGACGGCGTCCCGGTGCTGGCCTTCGGCACGCCCGGCGGCGACCAGCAGGACCAGTGGCAGCTGCACTTCCTCCTCGCCGTCGCGCTACGCGGCGAGGTCCGCGGCGGCCTCGACCTGCAGGGCGCGATCGACGCCCCGAACTGGCACAACGACAGCTTCCCCAGCTCCTTCTACCCGCGCGGCCGGCGCCCCGGGAGCGTGACCGTCGAGTCCCGCACGGACGACGAGGTCGTCGCGGAGCTGCGGCGGCGCGGCCACGACGTCACGGTCGGGCCGGGCTGGTCGGAGGGCCGCCTGTGCGCGGTGGCCCGGGACCCGCACACCGGTGTGCTGTCGGCGGCGGCCAACCCGCGCGGGATGCAGGGCTACGCGGTCGGACGCTGACGCGGCTCCGCCGGCCCGCTCCGTCCGCCGACGGCACACCGGCCGTCGGCACCGCCTGTTCGTCCGTATTCCATGTGTCGTACATCCGACCCGTGGGGATTGTTGTCAGTGACGCGTGCTCTCATGGAGGCATGATCGAAGCAACGGAGACCATCGACGAGTTTCTCCTCCAGCACGCCGGTGACGTCGAGGACGCCATCCGCAAGGCCGCCCGGACCGAGATCCTGCCCCGCTGGCGGCGGCTCGCCGACCACGAGGTCGACCAGAAGAGCGGCCCGCACGACCTGGTCACCGACGCCGACCGGCTCGCCGAGCGGTACCTCACCGCCGAGCTCGGCGCCCTGCTGCCCGGTTCCGTCGTGGTCGGCGAGGAGGCGGTGCACGCCGACCCGGAGACCTACGACGCGCTTCAGGGCGACGCGCCGGTGTGGATCGTCGACCCGGTCGACGGCACCCGCCAGTTCGTGCGCGGCGAGGACGGCTTCTGCACCCTGGTCGCGCTCGCCCACCGGGGCGTCCTGCTCGCCTCCTGGACCTACGCCCCCGCCCGAGAGCAACTCGCCACCGCGGTACGGGGGAAGGGCGCCTTCCTGGACGGCGAGCGGCTGCTCGCCGGCGCGCCCGAGGCGGGCCGGGACCTGCGCGTCGCCACCTCCCACCCGGACTACACGACCGACGCGCAGAAGCGCGCCCTCCTCCCGCTGTGGATCGACGGCTTCGCCCCGCGCCCCTGCGGCTCCGCGGGCCTGGAGTATCTCGCCGTCGCCCGCGGCGAGTTGGACGCCACCGCGTTCAGCTGGGAGGCCGCCTGGGACCACGCGGCAGGGCTGCTGCTGGTCGAGGAGGCGGGCGGCGCCCACCTCACGATCGCCGGCGAGCCGTTCCGGATCACCGGCGACAACGCCCTGCCGTTCACCGCGGCCCGCGACGCCGCCACCGCCCACCGGATCGTGGACCTGCTGCTGAACCCGCACTGGTGACCCGAGCGAGGGGAGTGTCAGTCCCCCGGCATATCCTGAACCCGAGTGGCCATCGGCTGACGAAGGGGTCCGAAGGTGCCGTCGATGCTCGATGCGGTCGTGGTGGGGGCGGGGCCTAACGGCCTGACGGCCGCCGTGGAGCTGGCCCGGCGCGGCTTCTCCGTGGCGCTCTTCGAGGCACGGGACACCGTGGGCGGCGGCGCCCGCACCGAGGAGCTCACCCTCCCCGGCTTCCGGCACGACCCGTGCTCCGCGGCCCACCCGCTCGGTATCAACTCACCCGCGTTCCGCGCCCTGCCCCTGGACCGCTACGGCCTCAGGTGGCTGCACCCGGACCTGCCGATGGCCCACCCGTTCCCCGACGGGAGCGCGGCCGTCCTGGCCCGCTCCGTCGCCGAGACCGCGGCCTCCTTCGGGCCCCGTGACGCCGGCACCTACCGCAGGCTGGTCGAGCCGTTCCTGCCCAAGTGGGACACCCTGGCCCGGGACTTCATGTCCCTGCCGCTGACCGCGCTGCCCCGCGACCCGGTCACCCTCGCCCGGTTCGGCCTCGCCGGGCTGCCGCCCGCCGCCCTGGTGATGCGCCGCTTCCGCGACGAGCGGGCCCGCACCCTCTTCGCCGGACTCGTCGCCCACGTCATGGCCCCGCTGAGCGGCTTCGCCACCGGCGCCGTCGGCCTGGTCTTCGCGCTCGCCGCGCACGCCCGCGGCTGGCCGGTGGCGGCCGGCGGCTCCCAGGCCATCTCCGACGCCCTCGCCGCGTACCTGACGGACCTCGGCGGCGCGATCCACACGGACTACGAGGTCAAGCGCCTCGACGACCTGCCGCCCGCCCGGTCGTACGTCTTCGACACCTCGCCCACCGCCCTGGCCCGCATCGCGGGCCTCGGCAACTACTACCGGGACTACCGGTACGGCCCGGGCGTCTTCAAGATCGACTACGCGCTGGACGGCCCGGTCCCGTGGACGGCCCCGGAGGCCCGCCGCGCCGGGACCGTGCAGATCGGCGCGGACAGCACGGAGATCGGCACCGCCCTGCGTGCCGCCTCCCGCGAGGGCCGCGCCCCCGACCGGCCGTTCATGATCACCGTGCAGCCGAGTGTCGTGGACCCGGCCCGCGCCCCCGAGGGCAAGCACGTCTTCTGGGCGTACGCCCATGTGCCGAGCGGCTGGGGCGGTGACCTCACCGAGGTGATGGAGCGTCAACTGGAGCGCTTCGCCCCGGGGTTCCGCGACCGCGTGCTGGCCCGCGCCACCGCCGGGCCCGCCGAACTGGCCGCCCGCAACGCCAACTACGTCGGCGGTGACATCGGCACCGGCGCGGTCTCCGGCCTGCAGATCATGCTCCGCCCCAAGCTCTCCCTGTTCCCCTACGGCACCCCGCATCCCGCCGTCTTCATCTGCTCGTCGGCCACCCCGCCGGGACCCGGCGTGCACGGCATGTCGGGGCACAACGCGGCGAAGGCCGTGTGGAGGAGGCTGCGACAGTCATGACCCGTATCACCCTCGTCCAGGGCGACATCACCCGGCAGAGCGTCGACGCGATCGTCAACGCGGCCAACTCCTCCCTGCTCGGCGGCGGGGGCGTCGACGGCGCCATCCACCGCCGCGGCGGCCCCGCGATCCTCGCGGACTGCCGCAGGCTGCGCGCCGGCCACTACGGCAAGGGCCTGCCCACCGGCCAGGCCGTCGCCACCACGGCCGGCGACCTCGACGCCCGGTGGGTCATCCACACCGTCGGCCCCGTCCACTCCGCCGGCGAGGACCGCTCCGAGCTGCTGGCCTCCTGTTACCGCGAGTCCCTCCGCCGCGCCGACGAGCTCGGCGCCCGCACGGTCGCGTTCCCCGCGGTCTCCACCGGGATCTACGGCTGGCCGATGGACGACGGCGCCCGGATCGCCGTCACGACCGTCCAGGAGGCGGACACGGCCGTCGAGGAGGTGCGGTTCGTGCTCTTCGACGAGCGGGCCTACGAGGCGTTCGCCCGGCAGCTGCCCTGACGGCACGGGGTGCCGTCGCACCGCCCGCCCCGCACCCTGGACGGCAGGGAGGCGGCAGGGAGAGGAGCAGGCGATGCCGGCCAGCGGGCGGAGGCCGCACAGCGGGTCCGGAGCGCGCCGGTCCGCCGTGTCCCGGTGGCGCGCGCGGACCGCGCGCCTGGTCGCCGCCGCGAAGGCCGCGCACCGGCGGGCGGAGGCCCGCTTCCCGGTCGTCACACACCTCGCCGAACGGCTGGTGTCCGTGAACATCTTCGACACCGCCACCCGCCTGGCCGCCCAGTGCTTCCTGACCGCCGTCCCGCTGCTCTTCGTCTTCGCCGCCTACGCCCCACCGGTCCTCCGGGACCAGCTGCTGCACTCCCTGCGCTCGGCCTTCGGGCTGTCCGGCCCGGTCGACACCGGGATCCAGCAGCTGATGCAGCCGCCGAACGAAGACCTGCGGCAGACCACCGGTGTGATCGGCGGCCTCATGGCGCTGATCTCGGCCACGGCCGTCAGCCGGGCCGTGCAACGGCTGTGCAAGCGCGCCTGGGAGATCCCCCGGGGCGGCCCCCGGATCGCGCCGTGGCGCTGGGTGGCCTGGCTCTTCCTGTGGATCGGCGCCCTGCTGCTGGAAGGCACCCTGCACAACGGCTTCGGCCTGGGCGTCTGGCTGGGCGTCCCGGTCACCCTCGTCTGCCAGACCGGCCTTTGGTGGTGGACCCAGCACCTGCTCCTCGGCGGCCGGATCGGCTGGCGGCCCCTGCTGCCCGGCGCCCTGGTCACGGCGGCCGCCCTCACCGCCCTGAGCGCGACCGCCCAGCTCTACCTGCCGCTGACCCTCGACCGCACCGTCGCCGAGTACGGCCCCGTGGGCTCGGTGTTCGTGGTGCTGTCCTGGCTGATCGTGGTCTGCCTGGTCGCCACCGTCAGTGTCAGCACCGGCGCGGTCCTCGCCCAGGAGCCGTTCCTCGCCCACCGCCTCGGCAGTCCGCCGCCGAGCCGGGAGCCGCGGGCGCCGGCGCCCTGACGCCCTGCGCGCCGGCCCCGACACTGGGATCCTGATCGTGCGACGCGCCGACCACGGTCGACCGGACACGGGAGGTGATCTCTGTGGCCGCGAGGGACGACAGCGCACGGGGACCGGCCCTCGGGTACGCCGACCCCCTGGGGGAGCCGTTTCTGCGCACCCGGTTCGCGGTGCCGGCCAGACCCGCCACCTTCGTCCGCAGACCCCGGCTCACCGCACACCTCGACCAGGCCCTCGACACCCCGCTGACCATGGTCAACGGAGCGGCCGGCGCCGGCAAGACCCTCCTCGTCGCCGACTGGGCCGCCCGGCTCGGCCGACCGGTCGCCTGGTTCACCAGCGAGGCGGGCGACCAGGGCAGCGGCCTGTTCTGGGCCCATGTCCTGCACGCCCTGCACAGCGCCGGAACACGGCCGCCGGCCGGGACCGCCGGCCCTCCCGGGGGCCCGTGCACGGTGGACCACCGGCTGCTGGCCCGCCTCGCCGACGAGCTCAGCGGCCGCGACCGGCCGGCGATCCTCGTCCTCGACGAGTTCGACCGGCAGACCGCCCCGGAGACCGCCGAGCAGCTCGAGTTCGTTCTGCGCCACGCCGGACCGGGCCTGCGGCTGATCCTCGTCACCCGCACCGAACCCCTGCTGCCCCTGCACCGCTACCGCGCCGCGGCGGCCATGACCGAGATCAGGAACCAGGAGCTGGCCTTCACCCCCGAGGAGGCGGCCGACCTGCTGGCCCGGCACGGCCTGCGGCTGCCCGCCGACGCCACCCGCGCCCTGGTGGAGCGCACCGGGGGCTGGGCGGCCGGCCTGCGGCTGAGCGCTCTGGCCGCGCAGCAGAGCGCGGACCCGGAGACGTACCTCAAGGAGTTCGAGGCCGGCCACGGCACCATCGCGGACTTCCTCCTCGCCGAGGTGGTCGGACGGCAGCCGCCCGCGACACAGGACCTGTTGCTGCGGGTCAGCGTCCTGGACCGGTTCGGGCCCGAGCTGGCGGAGGCGCTGACCGGCCGGCCCGACGCCGGTCCGCTGCTGGCCGCGCTGTGCCGGCAGAACGCCTTCGTCGAGGACCTCGGACACTCCTGCTACCGGCTGCATCCGCTGTTCGGGGAGATCCTCCGGGTCCACCTGGGGGCCCGCTCGCCGCGGCTCGAACCCGAACTGCACCGACGCGCCGCGTGGTGGCTGCGGGCCCACGGCGCCGTACCCGAGGCGCTCGCCCACGGTGCGGCGGCGGGCGACTGGGAGTGCGCCGCCGGCACCCTCGTCGAGGACCTGGCCGTCGGCCGGCTCCTCACCGGTCCGGGCGCGGACGATCTCACCGAGCTGTTCTCCGCCATGGGCCCGGAAGCCACCGGAGCGGCCGTGGAACTGGTGCGTGCGGCCCGCGGGCTGGCCGAGTACGACCTCGACCACGCACTGGCCCACCTCGGCCGCGCGGCGGAGAGCCCCGCCACCGGTGCGGCCGCCGCCGCGGCCCGGCTGAGCCACACGCTCCTGGAGTCCCTGGCGGCCAGGCTGTCCGGCGCGCCGGACAGGGCCGAGCAGGCGGTGGCCGCGGCCGAGCGGCTGCGCCACGAGGTGCCCGCCCGCCTCCTCGCCAGACATCCCGAAATCACCGCCCTCCTCCACACCCACCTGGGCTCGGCCCGGGTCTGGGCCGGGCACTTCGACGCGGCGCGGGCCGCCCTGACCGAGGTGGCCGAGCTGCCCGGTGACGCCCTGACCGAACTGCCCCGCGAGGACTGCCTCGGCCACCTGGCGCTGATCGACTACCTCGACGGCCGGCTCGACCGCGCGGAGAGCCGGGCCCTGGCCGCGGCCGAGGCGACCCGGAGCCGCGGCGGACGCCCGTTCCCCGGCGCCGGCCTCGGCCAGCTGGTGCTGGCCGCCGTCGCCGTCGACCGCGACGAGCTGGAGCGGGCCCGGGCCCTGCTGGACGAGGCCGCCGAGTCCGCTCCAGGCGCGGGCGCTCCCGACCCGGTGACCGAGGCCTGCCGCGCCCTCGCCGGCGGCCGGCTGCGGCTCGCCCTCGGCGACCCGGCCGGCGCCGCGCACGCCGCCGACCCTGCCGTGGCGGCCCGGGTGCCCTCCCCCTGGGCGATGGCGAACACGGCCCTGGCCACGGCGGCCGTGCTGCTCGCCGAGGGCCGCACCGGCATCGCCGCCGAGGCGCTGGACGGGCTCGACGGCCTGGCCGGCCCCCTGTGCGCCGCGGAGGCCGCGTGGATGCGGCTCGCCGCCGGTCACCGCGAGGACGCCCTGGCGACGGCCGACCGGCTGCTGTGCGCGGATGCCCGGACCGGCCCCGGCGTCACGGTCCGGGCCGTCCTGCTGAGGGCCCGTGCGGCGGCCGAGGCGGGGGACCCCGGCACCGCCCGCAAGCTGCTCGCCCGGGCACTTCTGGAGGCACGCAGGGACCGGCTGCGCCGCCCGTTCCTCGACGCCGGGCCGGGGATCCGCCGCCTCCTGGACGCCCCGCCGCTGCACGGCCTGGCCGCCGGCTGGCTCTACGGCGACGGCCCGGGCGCCGGTTCCCCGCCGCTGCTCGTCGAGGAGCTGAGCGGACGCGAGCGCGAGGTGCTCGGCCGGCTGGCGCAGATGATGTCCACCCAGGAGATCGCCGCCGATCTGTACGTCTCCGTGAACACGGTGAAGACGCACCTCAAGAGCATCTACCGGAAGCTGGGCGTGGGCCGGCGCGGCGACGCGGTACGCCGGGCCCGCGAGCGCGGGCTGCTCTGACCGCGCCCCTCCCCGGTCCGGTTCACCTGTGCCGGGTGAGGCCGGCCGGGGGACGCGCGGGCAGGATCACGGAACGGACAGACCGCAGCAGACCCGCGGCGGGAGACGGCTCATGCGCTACGAGATCCGCGTCGAAGGGACCATGTCGGAGACGCTGACCCGGGCCTTCCCGGAGATGGAACACGTGACGATGTCCGGCGAGACGGTCCTGTTCGGTCCCGTCGTCGACGAGGCGCATCTGTACGGCCTGCTGAACCGCTGCCTGTCACTGGGGCTGCGGGTCGTCGAGATGCGTCGCCTGCCGGAGTGACGGGGCCGCGGTCCCGGGCGCCGGGCACGATCACCCGCACCGGGTGAGGAACCCCGGCGCCCGCCGTGCGCACGCTGGAACGGCAGGGCCCGGCCGACCGGCCGGCGCCGTGGACGGAGGACGTACATGAGCGCGCAGACCTACCTCGCATACGACTATCCGCTGCTGAGCGCCTTCTGGACGATGTTGTGGCTCTTCCTGTGGATCATGTGGCTCGTCCTGCTGTTCCGGGTCATCGTGGACATCTTCCGCGACGACTCGATGGGCGGCTGGGCCAAGGCCGGCTGGCTGGCCCTCTGCATCGTCGTCCCCTTCCTGGGCGTCCTCGTCTACGTGATCGCCCGCGGCAAGGGGATGGGGCAGCGGGAGATCGCCCAGGCCCGCGACCAGCAGAAGGCGTTCGAGTCGTACATCCGGCAGACCGCCAAGACCGGCCCCGGCCGGAGCAGCAGCGTCGACGAACTGGCCAGGCTCTCCGAGATGAAGTCCCGCGGCGACATCTCGGACGAGGAGTTCCGCAGGGCCAAGGCACTGGTCCTGAGCGACTACGGGCCGGCCGAGCGCTCCGGCTCCGGCTCGGTGCCCACCGCCCACGGGCGCTGAGCACCCCCTCCGAGAACGAATCGAGGCAGCCCCATGACCGCCACACATCCCGCGCACCACTCGCACCACCACACCGCCAAGATGGCGTGGGCCGGTGGACTGACCGCCTTCGCCGCCGTCATGCTCATGATCGCCGGACTGCTCGCGGTGTTCCGGGGCATCATGGCGATCGCCCAGGACGACGTCTTCGTCACGACCCCGAACTACGTGTTCAAGTTCGACCTCACCAGCTGGGGCTGGATCCACCTGGTCCTGGGCGTGATCGCGGTGGTCGTCGGCATCGGCCTCCTCCAGCCGGCCATGTGGGCACGCGGCGCCGGGGTGGCGATCGCCGCGCTGGTGATCATCGCCAACTTCCTGTCCCTGCCGTACTACCCGGTCTGGTCCGTCGTGATGATCGCGCTGTCCGGATTCATCATCTGGGCGCTCTGCGTGGCGCGCGGCGGCGACTCCGCGGACACCACGGGCACCGGCGCGGACCTGCGCTGACGGCCCGGTGCCGTGCCGCGCCTGCGTCGTGCGGGACTCCGCTCAGGCCG
>NZ_JBFBJI010000023.1:0-111437 GCF_040702065.1 Streptomyces sp. NPDC086777
CCGGGCAGCCAGCAGTGAGTGGCCGCCCGCGTCGAAGAAGTTCTGGTCGGCCCCCACCCGGTCGTCACCGAGCACCTCGGCGAAGGCTCCGCGACCGGACCGGGCACCGTCGGCGCGGGTCAGCCGTCGGCCTCGGCCCGCAGCAACAGCACCGCGACATCATCGACACGCTCCTGCGCCGCCGCACTGTGCCGCACGAGCGTGTCGGCGAGCCGGTCCAGGGGCTGGTCGCCGTTCTCCGAGAGCAGTTCCCCCAGACCGACCAGGGCGTCCTCGATGTCCACGCCGGGGGATTCCACCAGCCCGTCGGTGTACAGGGCGAGCACCGAGCCCGGCGCGAGCGACACCTCGGTCGTCGGGTACGTCGCCTCCGAGTCGATGCCGAGCAACGGGCCGCCGGCCAGGTCGAGGACCCGTACCCGCCCGTCCGGACGCCTCAGCAGCGGCGGCGGATGTCCCGCCCGGGCCATCACCGCGCGCCCCCGCTCCGGGTCCAGCCGCAGGTACAGACAGCTCGCGAAGAGTTCGGCGCCGGAGTCGATCAGCAGCCGGTTGGTGCTGCACATCACCTCCTCCGGCGCCTGCCCGACGCTCGTGAAGGCCCGTACGCCGGTACGGATCTGGCCCATCAGCCCGGCCGCCGTCACGTTGTGGCCCTGCACGTCCCCGATCACCGCCGCGGCCAGCGGCCGGGTGGGCACCAGGTCGTAGAAGTCGCCGCCGATCTCCATGCCGTGCATGGCCGGCAGATAGCGCGCCGCCGCCTCGATACCGGGCGGCGGAACCAGCGAGCGCGGCAGCAGGGCCGCCTGCAGACCGTGCGCCAGCTGGTTCTTCGCGTCGTAGAGCAGGGCCCGCTCCAGCGCCTGGGCGATCAGCCCGCCCAGGCTGGTGAGGACGGCACGCTCGTCGGCCGGGAAGACGTGCGGCTCGGCGTAGGCGAGGACACAGGTGCCCACCGGGCGGCCCGACGCGATCAACGGCAGATACGCCCAGGCGGCGAACCCGTCCGCGGTGTCGTGCCGGTCCGGGTACAGCCGATCCAGCTGCTCCCTCGACTCGAAGAACGCCGGCACTCCGGTGTTCAGGACATGGGTGCCGGGCGTGCGCTCGGCCAGTGGGAGGCCGTCGAAGCGCTCCACGGTCCGCGGATCCTCGTACCCGCGGTGCCCCAGCATGTGCAGCCGTCCGCCCCGCGGGCCGAGGATCACCACGGCCTGGCTGCCGACGGACGGGGCGACCTCGTCCGCCACCAGCTGCACCACGTCCTGCACGCCGACGGCCTCGGTCAGCGCCCCGGCCAGGCTCAGCACCTGCGAGATGCTGACCAGCCGGTGGGCCGGCGCCGCGTCCGCGCGCGGTATCGCCCCCACCATCTCGGCGACCGCCCGCGCCCGGCTGATCCGGGTGGTCAGCCCGGTCGTGCTCGGATACATCCGGAACGACAGCCAGTCGCCGGGCGGCCGCAGCGCCACGAACGACGTCACGTGCTGGCTGAGCAGCGCCGCCCGGTAGCGGTCCTCGTACATCGGGTCGTTCAGCCACGGCACCGACACCCACGGCTGGGTGCCCAGCAGATCGTCGACGTGCACACCGAGCAGTTCGGCCGCCGCCCCGTTGGCGAAGGCGACCCGGCCGTGCAGATCGAGCGAGGCGAGCCCGTACGGCAGCCGTCCCACCATCCGCGCCGCCTCGACCGGGCCCAGCGTGCCCGCCACCCCCGACGGGGGCGCCGCCAGCAGATCCGGTTCGGTGCGCAGCGGACGGTTCTGCCGGGCGACCCGCTCCAGCCGCACCGCCAGCCGGTCGCACGCCGCGGTCAGCGACTCCCGTTCCCGGTCGGACAGCACCGTCGGATGGGCCCCGGGCCAGGTCACGTACACCGCCCCGTACACGGTGTCCGGCGTCGCCACGGGGAGTGCGGCCAGCGCGAACGCGTACGGGAGGACCACCGCGATGCGGGGGTACCGGCGGGCCATGTCCTCCTCGCCGCCCACCCACACCAGCCGCCGGTCGCGCGCCGCCTCCGCGACCGGGATCGGCGCGCTCAGCCCGACCCGCGCCCAGGGCGCCGCGAAGGCCCGGGGCAGCCCCGCCGTCACCGACATCTCCAGGACCGGCTCGTCGGCCGCGAGCAGGTAGACCGCGCCGGAGTGCGCCTGGACCTCCTCCATCATGGCGGCCAGGGCCAGCGACAGCAGCGGCCTGCCGGAACGGCTGCCGTCGGCCGCCGGCACCTCGGCGCCGGGCTCCGTTCCGGCCGGAGGCGCCCCCATCCCGTCGGACACGCCCGACCACCTCCTCGTCCGGCCGCGCGTCGCGTCCTCGGGATCAAGGCTCCCTCGTCGCGGCGACCGGCGCACGGCGAGAGGCGCGTGGGCCCCGGTATCGGGCGGGCCGGGGTACCCCCCCCGCACCGGGTGGGCCCGGGTTACCCCGTTCGCCCCGGCACATTCCCCCGCAGCCGAAGCGCGGGCCCGGGTACGAGCGCCGGGCGTGCGCCCCCGCGCACCCTGATGGCCGGATCTTCGCGCCCAGGAAGGGTGGACGGTGCCAACAATGGGGCACGCGTTCCACACCTTGAACGGAAGAACCGACGTATGTCTGGCTGAGGGGGCGGCGGTGGTCCGGGTACTTCTGGTGCACGACGTGTGTCTGGTGAGATCGGTCCTGGCGGAGTGGTTGGAGCGGGAACCGGGGCTGAGCGTGGACGACACGCCGTGGCACGGTGCGCGGGGGCGGGTCCGGGCGGTGCGGCCGGACGTGTGCGCGGCGGACCTCGACAGCTCCGGCACCCACGGTGTGCCACCGCTGGCCGACCTGCGCCCGGCGGAGCCCGGTGCGCCCGCGCCGCGGCTCGTGGTGCTTGCCGGTGCGAACAGGCCGGGGCTGCTGAAGCGGGCGGCCGAGGCGGGGGCGCTCGGCTATGTCGACAAGGCGAACGCGCCGGATCGGCTGGTGCAGGCGATCCGGCGGGCCGCCGAGGGGGAACGTTTCGTCGACGACTCGCTGGGCTTCGGTTTCCTGAGGGCGGCCGAGATCCCGCTCACCCGACGGGAGCTGAGCGTGCTGGAGTTGGCGGCCGGCGGGGCGTCCATCGCGGAGATCGCCGGCAGTCTGCACCTGTCCCACGGGACCGTCCGCAACTACATGGCGGCGATCACCCGCAAGACCGGGGCCCGCAACCGCGTCGACGCGATCCGGATCTCACAGGGCGAGGGGTGGCTGTGACCCGGCGGCCCCGCCGGGCGCCACCAGCTCCCGGTAGAGGGCGCAGGTGCGCAGCAGCTCCTCGTGGGTGCCGTGGGCCGTGCGGGAGCCGTCCATCACCAGGATCCGCCGGGCGCGGCGGGCCGAGTCGATCCGGTGCGCGACGACCACCAGGGTGCCGCCGGGCCGGGTGGCGAAGGCCCTCTCGGCACGGGCCTCGGCCGCCGCGTCGAGATGGCAGGTCGCCTCGTCCAGGAGGGCGAGCGGGGCGGGGGAGAGGTAGGCACGGGTGAGCGCGACCAGCTGCCGTTCACCCGCCGACAGCGCCGCCGGCCGCACCGGTGCGTCCGGACCGCCCAGCCGGTCGAGCAGCGGCGTGAGCCCGACCGCCTCGGCCGCGGCCAGCAGCTCGGGAACCGGGACGGGGTCGGGGCGCAGCAGCCCCAGGTTCTCGGCGAGGCTGGCCGTGCAGACGTACGCCTCCTGCGGGATCAGCACTCGCAGCGTGGCCGCCCGCGCCCCCGGTGCGGGACGGCCGTACACCCGGACCGCGCCGTGCTCCGGGTCCAGCAGCCCGGCGGCCACCGCGGTCAGCGTCGACTTGCCGATCCCGCTCGGGCCCACCACCGCGAGGTGACCGCCGCACGGGACGACGAGGTCGAGTCCGTCCAGGACGGGGGTGCTCGCCGGGCCGTAGGCGAAGGTGACGGCGGAGAAGGAGAGGGCCGGGGCGCCGGCGACCCCCTCCGCGGCCGGCGCCGGGGGCGGCCCGGGATCCGGGGGCGGGCGGAGCCTGCGCAGGACGACCGTGAGGCGGGCCCCGCCGGTGCCCAGACCGTGCACCAGGTTCTGCAGCGCGGGCAGCAGGGACTGCGTCACGTAGGCGAGCGCGCCGACCAGGGCTCCCGCGGTCACGCCGTGGGTGAGCAGCCAGGGCCCGGCGGCGAGCAGCAGCACCGGGGGCAGCTGGCCGCCGACCGCGAGCGCCGCCACCCGCAGGACGCTCCAGCGGGCCAGTGCGCGGGCGGCCCGGAACTCGGCGTCCACCCGCCGCCCGGTCTGCGCGGCGACCTGTTCCTCGGCCCCCGCCGCGGTGACGTCCCGCAACGCCGGGCCCACCGCGCCCAGTTCCGCCGCGAGCGCCTCGTCGGCGGCCAGGAAGGCCTCCTGACGACGGGCCAGTGGGCGCAGTGTCGCCGCGAACAGGGCCAGCCCGGCCAGCAGCGGGGGCAGCACCACGAGCAGCAGGGGCGTCGCGAGCGCGCACAGCCCGGTGAGCGCGCCGACGGCCGTGAACACGAACGACCGGGACACCAGCACCAGCCCGGCGAGGGTGTCCCGGGCGATCTCCGCCTGCTGGGTCAGCCCGGACAGCGCTCCCGGATCGCCCTCCCGCACCCCGCGCGCGACCACCCCCGCCACCAGGCGGTCCCGCACCGGCTCCACGAGGTCGGCGACCACCCCGTACACCCGCCTGGTCCCGTACGCCCCCGCCACCACCGCGGCCGCGGCCGCGGCGAGCCACCACAGCCCGGTCCGCGCGTCCCCGGCCAGGAACCCGGCGTCGAGGGCACGGGCCAGGGCGTAGCCGAGCAGAAAGGTCTGCCCGGCCTCCAGCAGCGACCAGCACACCAGGCGCACCCCGACGGTCCGGCCCACCCGGAGCAGCGGAGCGGTCACCGGGCCGCACCCTCGGCCGCGCGCGCCCCGAACACCGCCCGGTACTCCGGGTCCCGCCACAGTTCCGCATGGGTTCCCACCGCCCGCACCCGGCCGCCGTCCAGCCAGGCCACCGCGTCCGCCTTGGCCGCGGTCGACGGGCGGTGCGCGACGATCAGCCGGGTCGGTCCCGGGCCGGGCGCCAGCAGGGCCGCGGTGACGCGGTGTTCGGTGACGGTGTCCAGGCTGGACAGGGCGTCGTCGAGGATCAGCAGCCGGCCGGGGTGTGCGAACGCGCGGGCCAGCCCGAGGCGCTGCGACTCGCCGCCGGAGCGGGGGGCGTCGGTGAGCCGGGTCGCCCAGCCGCCGGGCAGGCGGCGGATGTACGTGTCCGCCTGCGCCCTGGCGGCGGCGGAGCGGATCTCGGCGGCGGAGGGGGTGGTGAGGCCGAAGGCGATGGTGTCCGCGACACTCCGGCCGAGGAGGGCGGGGCGGGCGAAGGCACAGGTGACGGCCCGGCGCAGCGCGTCGTGGCACAGCGCGGGCAGCGGGACGCCGTCCAGCAGGACCTCCCCGGCGTCCGGATCGGCCAGCCGGCCCGCCAGTTCGGCCAGCAGGGACTTGCCGGTGCCCGACCGGCCGACGACGGCCAGGGCGGTGCCGCCGGGGACGGCCAGGTCGACCCCGTCCAGTACCGTGCGGTCACCCCGGCGGGCGGTGACCGCGCGCAGCTCCAGGCGGCCGGGGCCCGGGGGCAGCGGGCGGCTGCCGTGGGCCGGCGCGGGAAGGGCCAGCACCTCGCCGAGGCGGCTCGCGGACGAGCGCGCCCGGGCAGTGGCGGCGAGCTGTCCGACCAGCACGCCGACGCCCGTCGCGAGGACGGCGTAGCGGGCGGCGGCGAGCACCTCGCCGACCGAGATCCGATGCCGGGCGAGCAGCAGACCCGCCACCGCCACGACCGTGAGCTGGAGCAGCGGGCCCACGGTGACCGCCTGGGCGGCGGCCCGGCCCTGCACCCGCCACATGCGGTGTCCGGCGCGGCCGAGAGCGGGCAGCGGGCGCAGCACGCGCTCCGCCTCCCGGGCCTGGAGACCGGCGGCCACGATCGTCCGGTGGCCGCCGACCGCCTCCGCCAGCGCGGTCGCGATCCGGCCCTGCTCCCGCTGGTACGCGGCGACGCACACCGAGGTGTCCCGGGTGAACGCCCGCAGCAGCAGCGCGAGTACCGGCGCCCCGGCCAGGAACACGGCCGCGAGCCACGGGTCGACGAGACCGAGCGCGACCACCCCGCCGACCGGACCGGCGAGGGCCGCGAGGAGGGCGGCGAGGGCGGCGGGCCCGGTTCCGGCCTGCGCGGCGTTCCCGACCAGCCGGGCGACCAGGTCCCCGGCGCCGAACCGGGCCGCCGCGCGCGGGCCCAGCGCCAGCACGTGCCCGGTGACCCGCTTGCGCAGCCCGGCCGTGGCCCGCGCGTCGACGGTCCCGGCCAGCACGCTCGCGCAGCCGTCCAGCAGGGCCAGCAGCAGCACCAGGCCGGCGGCCCTGGCCACCCACGCGGTCGCCGGTGCGCCCGCCAGCAGCAGGTCCAGGGCGTGGCCCAGCACCGCGGGCAGCAGCAGCCCCGCGGCCGTGGCCGCCGAACCCACCAGGCACAGGGCGGCGCAGCGCGTCCCCGCGTGACGCAGGGCGGTGCGCATCGGATCGCGGTGCGCGGGTCGGGTCATCGCGGCACCCCTCGTATCGGCGAAGGCCCCGGACGGGCCCCCTCCCGAAGGAGGGCGCCGCCCGGAGCCGGTCTCGTGGTGCAGGTCAGAGACAGAGCAGGACGCTCGCCGCCGAGACGCACGACAGCAGGCTCACCGTGCTGGCGCCGCCGCCGTCGTGACCTTCCTCGGACTCCATCGTCTGCAGGTCGAGCAGTGCCATAGCGTGTCCTTTCCGGGGACCGAGCGGCCCCCCGGGTGTTGTCGGGGACGGGGTTGTGTCACGACCGCGCCGAAGCGCGCAGCCGCGTTCTGGGGGCCGCCGGTGGCGGCGGGAGGAACGGCAGGTGGGCGGCGCGGCCGCCGTCGAGGGCGGCCGTGAGCGCCAGCAGGCACCCGGCGGTTCCGGTGGCGAGGTCCATGGAGAGCCGCATCATCTGGTGGCCGGGGAAGGCGAGCCGGCCCTGGTAGGCCATCGCCAGCCAGCCGAGCCCGTCGACCTGCGCGGCGAGCCGGTCCGGATCGGCACCGGTCCGGGCGAGGTGCAGGATCATGCCCGCGCGGCCCTGGAAGAGGCCCGGCTGGGCGTAGAAACGTGCGGTGGCGGCGGTGCGGATCGCGGCCCGCGCGCGCTCGAGGTCGCCGGTCGCGTCGGCCCCGTGGGCGAGCCAGTCGTCGAGCACCATGCCGATCCCCACGCTGCCGTCGCCGAGGTAGGGCAGCGTGCGCCACCCCTCGTCGACCTCCAGGCCCCCGCCCTTCTGCAGCGCGCAGCCGTCCAGGTCCCGGCGCAGCGCCCGGCCGGCCGCCGCCAGCAGGTCGGCGTCGCCGGTCCGCTCGTGGCGCCGCAGCAGGAACAGCGCGGGCCCGGTCGCACCGCGCAGCAGCCCGGCGCGCCGCCGGGGCGTGTCCGGGAGCGGTTCGGCGAGCCGTCGCAGGAGGATCTCCGCGACCTCGGCGGCGCGGGCGCGCAGCTCCGACTCACCGGTCGTGTCGGCGAGGGAGTCCAGCACCAGGCCCAGACCGGCCAGGCCGCCGTGCAGGTCGGAGGAGAGGCTGCGCCAGTTCTCCCGCAGGACGCCGTCCACGAGGTCCAGGGCGCGCTGCCGGTGGCCGAGCAGGTCCAGGACGTGGGCGACACCCGCCAGACCGTCGTACAGGCCCAGCGGGGTGCCGGGCGGCGGGGGCGCGGTGTGGTCGAGCAGCCAGCGCTCGCCCTCCTCGTACCGGCCGGCGCCCGCCCGGTCCAGGGCGTACAGCACCCCGGCCGCGCCGTGCGCGAGGCCGAGCCCGCCGCCGTCCCCGAACTGGGCGATGTCACCGGGGAAGAGCCGGTCGTCACGCCCGGGCGTCGCGGAGGCGAGGATCGCCTTGGCCATCGAGTCCCGGCTGTGCGGCCAGTCCGCCGGTGCGACCGGACGCGCGGCCGGGGCGCCCCGGGTGATCTCCGCGACCGCCTCGTCCAGGAACTCCCGCGGTACGTCCGGGAACTGACCGGCGATCACGTCCGCGAGATGCGCCGCCTTGCCGCGGTCCACGACGAACAGTGAAGTCACGGGCAGGAACAGGGCGAGCCGCAGACAGGCCAGCGCATACCGGTCCACCTCGGCGCCCCTGCGGTCCGGCGGGGCGAAGAAGCCCGGATGGGCGACCACCTGGCGGCCGTTCTCGTCCACCGGGGCGGCCGCCTCGAAGTCGACGAGGAACACCGACTCCTCGTCGGGCCCGACCATGACGTTGAAGACGTGCAGGTCGTTGAAGACGATGCCGCGCGCGTGCACCGCCGCCACGGCCTCCGCCACCTTCCGGTGGATGCGCAGCGCCCAGGCCGTGTAGTCGCGCACCGCCGCGGGATCCGGGTCCGCGGTGAGCAGCGGATGCCGTTCGGCGAAGAAGGCGTTGAGCGGGCGGCCCTCCAGGAGGTCCGTCACCAGGAACCGGTGCCCGCCCAGCGTGAACCAGTCCCGGACCTCGGGCACCACCCCGGTGCCGGCCACCGCCTCGAGAGCCGTTTTCTCCCGGCCCAGCCGGGCGACGGCGTCGGCGCCGTCGGCCGCGAGACCCGCGTGCGGCCGCCCCTCCTTGAGCACCACCCGCCGTCCGTCCCGGGTGTCGGTCCCGGCGTACACCCCGCCGCCGTTGGAGAAGTGCAGCGCCTTCTCGATCCGGTACGGCAGCTCGCCCACCGTCGTGGCCTCCCGCGCCGCCAGCTGCGGCCGCAGGAAGTCGGGCAGCGTCACCCACTCCGGCACCTGGAAGGCCGGCGTCCGCCGGTCCGGCACCGCCCGGCCCGCTCCGTCCCGCACCGCCGTCACCAGTGCGCCGCGCTCGTCGACGACGTAGGTGCGCGCGAACGCGCCGTAGCGGACGTACAGCGGCCCGTCGTTCCAGCGCAGGTCGGTCAGGATGTACGGCCCCTCGAAGCCCTCCAGGAGCGCGCCCAGTTCGCGCAGCACCTCCTGCAGCCGGTCCTCGTCGGGCGGGTACACCGTGACGAACTTCCCACTGGTGTCGCGGCCCGCGTACTTCGCGTTGCGCAGGTGCAGCAGATGCGGACCCGGGACGAACTTGAACGGGATGCGGCGCGGTACGCAGTAGTCCCACACGATCGCCGCGATCCGCTCCGCGTTCGCCCGGGTGGCCGAAGAGTGGATCTTCCAGCCCTGGGCCGGCGAGGGCTGAGGCGCGCCGTCCGCGCCGAGCGGGGTCATGGTCAGCCAGTCCCCGGAGCGCGCCGCCCGCCAGTCCTCGGGCACCGCGCGCCGCGCCGCGGCGAACAGCCGTTCCGTCCGCGGTCCGGTGCTCCCGAGCCGGTCCGGCGTGTCGTAGAAGTGCCGGTCGGCCAGCGCGTACACCTCGTACCGTCCGTCCATCCGCCTCCCCCTCCGTGGGCCGGCCCCGACACTTCCAGGCGTCACACGGTCGCGGACAGTCACGTCTGTCACGAGAAGGCCGTGCGGAACGCACGGGTCAAGACATGTTCGGTGGGTTTCGAGCAGGCCGGCTCCCCGTCCTCCACGGAACGGTCACAGGGGCTGCGCAGACGCCTCATAAGCGCTGTAATGGCGGCGTGGTCAGTGAGGGTGCTGCGATACGCCCAACGAGAACGGATCGCGCCGAAATCGCCCTCGAAACGCTCACTGGCGGTCCCGGCGCACCCGATCGGCTCCGTCGCGTGCTCGAACAGGCGCTGGTGTTCGCGGGCGCGGCCTTCGCCGGGGTGTACACACCCGGGGACGACGGGACCGTGCTGCGCCTCGCCGAGTCGGCGGGCCTGCCCCGCACGCTGTACGGGCTGCGCGACGCCTATCCGGCGATCGGACGGTCCGCGGCGGCGGAGGCGTACGGCACCGGACGGTCCGTCTGGCTCGGCCCCGACGAACTGGCCGGCTGCCCCGAGGCGCGGCGGACCCCGTCCCAGGAGTTCTGGCTGGCCGCCCTGCCGTTGCCCGCCGGCGCCGGGCTCCTCGTCGCCGTCAGCGAGCGCGACGACGGGTTCGGCCCCGAGGACCGCGCCTGCCTGGGCCTGGTGGCCCGGACGATCGTCCTGCCCGCCCCGCTCCCCATGGCCACGGACACCGGCGAACTGCCCGCCGACGCCTTCAGCCTCGCCATGGACACCGGCCGGATCGCGGTCGGCGAGGGCATCCTCGACCTCTTCCGGATGGGCCGCGACGAGTTCGACGGCAAGGTCGAGACGTTGCTGGGCCGCACCCTCCCCGAGGACCTGCCCGCCCTGATGTCCGTCGTCGAGGCCGACCACATGTCCATCGGCGACCGCGAGCTGGAGTTCCGGATCCTGCAGCCCTCGGGCCCGCCCAAGTGGGTGCGGCTGCGCGGCCGGCTGGTGCCCGGCGGCGAGGGGCACCCGGCCCGGCTGGCCGGCACCGTCGCGGACGCGTCCACGCTCCGCTCGGACGTCACCGACGTGACCCGGGTGCAGCAGCTCGCCGCCGCCCTGGCCACCGCCCGCACGGTCAAGGACGTCGGCCGGGCCGTCGTCCACGCGCTGCGCGGGCCGCTCAAGGCCGACCGGATCGCCCTGGCCGAACTGGAGAACGAGCGCCTGGTCGTCACCGTCCTCGACCCGCCCGAGGCCGAGTCCTGGCCGGAGCTGTGGCGCAGCGAGTGGCGCAGCGAGTGGCCCGACGCCCCGGTGCGGTCCATGCCCACCCTCGCCGCCGCCCTGCGCGAGGGCCGCGCGCAGATCTGGCCCGCCCGGGCCGCCCTGGAACCCGCCCTCGCCGAGGTCGGTCCCGGCGGCCTCGCCGTCCTTCCGCTGCCCGCCGGCGGCCGGATGGCCGGCGCCTGCCTGATCGGCTGGGACGCCCCGCACGACTTCGGCCCCGACGAACGCGCCCTGCTCACCGCCTCCGCCGGCCTGGCGGGCGAGGCCCTGATGCGCGCGCACGCCTTCGACGCCGAGCACGAACTCGTCGGGATGCTGCAGCGCGCCCTGCTGCCGCGCCGGCTGCCCCGGCTGCCCGGCGCCGAGGCCGTCGCCCGCTACCTGCCCACCACCGAGGGCGGCCTGGAGGTCGGCGGCGACTGGTACGACGTGATCCCGCTGACCGACAACCACGTCGCCCTGGTCATCGGCGACGTCCAGGGCCACAACGCGAGCGCCGCCGCCCTCATGGGGCAGATGCGCACCGCGCTGCGCGCCTACGCCGCCGAGGGGCACACCCCCGACGTGGTCGTCTCGCACGCCAACCGGCTGCTCCTGGACATGGAGAGCGACCTCTTCGCCACCTGCTGCTACGTCGACGTCGACATGGAGGACGGCACCGCCTGGTGCGTGCGCGCCGGACACCTGCCCCCCGTCCTGCGCCAGCCGGACGGCACCACGCGGATCGCCGAGACCGAGGGCGGCCCGCCGCTCGGCGTGCTCGACCGGGCCGAGTTCCCGATGACCCAGCTCAGCCTGCGCCCCGGCACCGTGCTCGCGCTCACCACCGACGGCCTGGTCGAGTCCCCCGACGCCGACATCGACGAGGGCATGGAGCGCTTCGCCCGCGACCTCGCCGGCTCCGACCCGGCCCACCTCGGCCTGGTCGCCGACGCGCTGCTCGGCAGCGCCCACCACGCCGACGACGTCGCCCTGCTGCTCATGCGCTACGACGGCATGGCCGTCCGCCCGCTGCGGGAGAGCTGGACGGTGTGGCGGGTCCCCGAGGCGGCCCGGCACGCCCGCCGCTTCAGCAGGCGTACCCTGCGCTCCTGGGGCGTGACCGACGCGGCCATGGACACGGCCCTGCTGACCGTCTCCGAACTGGTCACCAACGCCCTGATCCACACCGACGGGCCCGTCCGGCTCGACCTGACCCTGGTCGACCACCGACTGCGCATCGCCGTCGCCGACGCCTCGCCGCGCAGCCCGGTGAAACCCACCAACATCGGCTGGGAGGCCACCGGCGGGCGCGGCATCCTCCTGGTGGAGGCGGTGTCCACCGCCTGGGGGACCGTGCCGGCCAGCGGCGGCAAGCAGGTCTGGGCGGATCTCGTCCTGACGGACTGACCCCCGCGCTCTCGACAGGCGGCGCGGCCCGACTCTCCTTAGTGTCCTTGACGTGGCACACACCTTCGAAGAACTCGTGGCGAAGCACCGCGCGGCCGACGCGGCCCACGACAAGGTCCTGGAACTGCGGGACACCTACGGGCCACCGGCCCGGCAGCAGCCGGGCGGCGCCCAGTCGGAGACCTACGAGACCGCCCTGCGCGCCTGGCGTGACCTCGCCCGGGACGAGCTGACCGCGGTGAACGAGTACGCCCGCGACGAGGGCCGGTCCAGGGCCGAGATCGAGGCCGAGGTGGAGCGCGCGGCGGCCTGGCCGGAAGGTTCCTGACCTGCAGAAAAAACCGCCGGGATGCCGTTCCGGGGCACCTGGTGGTCACATCACGTCCGCGCCGAGGCCATACTGTCGTAACCAGTCAGGAAAACAGAAGAACGTCTCAACCAGATGTTCACCTATAAGGTGTAGCGAATGAAGGCTTTGGTGCTCTCCGGCGGTGCCGGAACACGGCTGCGGCCGATCACCCACACATCGGCGAAACAGCTCGTACCGGTGGCGAACAAACCCGTGCTCTTCTACGGGCTCGAATCCCTGGCCGCCGCGGGCGTCACCGAGGTCGGGATGATCGTCGGCGACACCGCCGCCGAGATCGAGGAGGCGGTCGGCGACGGGTCGAAGTTCGGCCTGGACGTCACCTACATCCCCCAGGACCAGCCGCTGGGCCTGGCCCACGCGGTGCTGATCGCGCGCGACTTCCTCGGCGACGACGACTTCGTCATGTACCTCGGCGACAACTTCATCGTCGGCGGCATCAGCGGGCTGGTCGAGGAGTTCCGCGAGACCCGCCCCGACGCCCAGATCCTCCTCACCCACGTGCCCAACCCGCGCGCGTTCGGTGTCGCCGAGCTGGACGCCGACGGCCAGGTGACCGGCCTGGAGGAGAAGCCGCAGGAGCCCAAGAGCGACCTCGCCCTGGTCGGCGTCTACCTCTTCACGCCCGCCATCCACGACGCCGTGCGCGCCATCAAGCCGTCCTGGCGCGGCGAGCTGGAGATCACCCACGCCATCCAGCACCTCATCGACCAGCGTGCCGACGTGCGCTCCACGGTGATCAAGGGCTACTGGAAGGACACCGGCAACGTCGTCGACATGCTGGAGGTCAACCGGACCGTCCTCGAGTCCCAGGAGCCGCGCATCGACGGCGAGGTCGACGAGGCCAGCCAGATCGTCGGCCGCGTGGTCGTCGAGGCGGGCGCGCGCGTCACCGGCTCCCGGATCGTCGGTCCCGCCGTGATCGGCGCCGGGACCGTCGTCAGCGACTCGTACGTGGGCCCCTTCACGTCGGTCGCCGAGAACTGCCGGATCACCGCGAGTGAGCTGGAGTTCTCCATAGTGCTGCGGGACTCCTCCATCGACGGGGTGGGCAGGATCGAGTCCTCGCTGATCGGCCGGCACGTCGAGGTCACCCCGGCACCCGGCACCCCCAGCGCCCACCGCCTCGTTCTCGGAGACCACAGCAAGGTGCAGATCCGTTCATGAATCTCCTCGTCACCGGCGCCGCCGGCTTCATCGGCTCCACGTACGTCCGCGGCCTGCTCGCCGACACCGCCCCTGACGCGCCGCACATCACCGTGCTGGACAAGCTCACCTACGCGGGCACCCTGACGAACCTGCCCGAGTCGCACCCGCGGCTGACCTTCGTCCAGGGCGACATCTGCGACGCCGAGCTGGTGGACCGGATGATGGCCGACGCCGACCAGGTGGTGCACTTCGCCGCCGAGTCGCACGTCGACCGCTCCATCGACGGGGCCGGCGCGTTCGTCCACACCAACGTCGTCGGCACCCAGACCCTGCTCGACGCGGCCCTGCGCCACGGCGTAGGCCCGTTCGTGCACGTCTCCACCGACGAGGTGTACGGCTCCATCGAGACCGGCTCCTGGCCCGAGACCCACCCGCTGCAGCCGAACTCGCCGTACTCCGCCTCCAAGGCCTCCTCGGACCTGCTCGCGCTGGCCTTCCACCGCACCCACGGCCTGGACGTCCGCGTCACCCGCTGCTCCAACAACTACGGGCCGCACCAGTTCCCCGAGAAGGTCATCCCGCTCTTCGTGAGCAACCTCCTCGACGGCAAGAACGTCCCGCTCTACGGCGACGGCAGCAACGTCCGCGACTGGCTGCATGTCGAGGACCACTGCCAGGGCATCGACCTGGTCCGCACCGGCGGCCGGGCCGGCGAGGTCTACAACATCGGCGGCGGCACCGAGCTCAGCAACAAGGAGCTCACCGGCCTGCTGCTCGAAGCCTGCGGCGCCGACTGGGAGCGCGTGGACCGGGTCGCCGACCGCAAGGGCCACGACCAGCGCTACTCCGTCGACTGGAGCAAGATCCACGACGAGCTGGGCTACACCCCCAAGCACGACTTCACCTCCGGCCTCGCCGACACCGTCGCCTGGTACCGCGACAACCGGGACTGGTGGGAGCCGCTCAAGGAGCGCGCCGCCCTGGAGTCCCGCAAGGAGCAGGAGAAGCACTGATGAAGTGGCTCGTCGCCGGAGCGGGCGGCATGCTCGGCCACGACGTGACCGAGGAGCTCGCCCGCCGGGGTGAGGAGGTCGTGGCCCTCGGCCGCGCCGGCCTCGACGTCACCAGCGCCGACTCGGTGGACTCGGCGCTCGCCGCGCACCGGCCCGACCTCGTGGTCAACTGCGCCGCGTACACCGCCGTCGACGACGCCGAGACCGACGAGGAGCGGGCCCTGCTGATCAACGGCGAGGGCCCGCGCCTGCTGGCCCGCGCCGCCGCCCGGCACGGCGCCCGCCTCGTCCATGTCTCGACGGACTACGTCTTCGACGGCGAGGCCCGCACCAGCCCGTACCCCGAGGACCACCCGACCGCCCCGCGCACCGCCTACGGGCGCACCAAGCTCGCGGGCGAGCGCGCCGTCCTCGCGGAACTCCCGGGCGCGAGCGCGGTGGTCCGCACCGCCTGGCTGTACGGCACGCACGGGAAGAACTTCGTGCGCACCATGATCGAGCTGGAGTCCCGCCGGGACACCCTCGACGTCGTCGACGACCAGCGCGGCCAGCCCACCTGGAGCGCCGATCTGGCCGCCCGGATCGCCGACCTCGGCCCCCGCCTCGGCCGGGACGAGGGCGCGCACGGCGTCTTCCACGGCACCAACTCCGGTGCGGCCACCTGGTGCGAGCTGGCCCGTGAGGTGTTCCGCCTGCTCGGCGCCGACGCCGAGCGGGTCCGCCCCACCACCAGCGAGGCGTTCGTCCGCCCCGCACCCCGCCCCGCCTACAGCGTCCTCGGGCACGACCGGTGGGCCGGGGCCGGTCTTGAGCCGCTGCGGGACTGGCGGCAGGCACTCGCGGAGGGGCTGCCGCTCATCCGCAAGGAGATGTCCGCGTAGGACACCTCGGCAACGCGCCGCAGGGCGGCCGACGGCTCATCGAGCGCGTCGGCCGCCCTGCGGCGTATGGGCCGGCGGGTTCAGCCGTGGGTCTTGGCGAGCAGTTCGATGACCTCGGCCGTGCTGCCGGACTCGCCGAGCCGCGGGAAGATCCGCTCGACGCTGTTGGCGTGCGCCTCGCCGTCGCCGTCGGCCATGGCGTCCGTGGCGAGCGTCACGTGGTAGCCGTGGGCGTAGGCGTCGCGGGCGGTGGACTCCACCCCGATGCTGGTGGCGATGCCGGTCAGCACGATCTGGGTGACGCCCCGGCGGCGCAGCTGGACGTCGAGGTCGGTGCCGTGGAAGGCGCTCCAGTTGTGCTTGGTGACGAGGATGTCGCCGTCGTGGCCGGACAGTTCGTCGACGACGGCGTCCCAGCCCTCGGGGAAGGCGAGGCCGCGGGCCTGGCGCTCGGTGCGGCCCGGGACGGCGTCGGCGAAGTCGGCCGCGAAGGAGACCCGGACCAGGACGACGGGCAGGTCCTGGGCGCGGAACGCGTCGGCGAGCTCCACCGTGCGGGCCACCACCTCGGCGCCGGTGCGGGGCTGGGTGGGCATGCCCACGATGCCCTGCTGGAGGTCGATGACGACGAGGGCGGTGCGCGGGTCGAGCGTGCTCAAAGACATGGGGTGGATCAGGCCTTTCGGGGGGCTTGACGGGGTTCGGGGGTGAGCCGGGCCAGGGAGCGGTCCGGCAGGGTGATCGCCAGCAGCAGTGCCGAGCCGGCGAGCATGAACAGGGCCAGGCCGTGCAGCCCGCCCGTGTCGGCGCGGTGCGGGTAGAACGCCGCGGTGGCGGCGGAGGAACCCAGCGCGCCGAGGTACATGAAGGTGCGCAGCAGCCCGGCCGCGGAACCGATGCGCTCCGGGTCGGCCTGCCGGTACAGCGCCGTCTGCGCGGCCAGCCCGAGCAGGCCCTGCGGGACGCCGAGCAGCGCGCCGACCGCGAGCAGCAGCCAGACCGGGCTGCCGGCGCCGACCAGCAGCAGGGCCGCGCACCCCGCGATCTGCAGCACGGAGCCGATCACCAGCTTGGCGCGGACGGCCTCCCGGCGGCCGGTGACCGTGGCGGTGACGAGCGCGGCCGCCGACAGCGGGAGCAGCGCGAGCCCGGCCGTGGAGGCGCTGAGGCCGCGGCCCTGCTCCAGCCACTGGGTGTAGCCGTACAGGAAGGCGTACGAGGTGGTGTACGCGAGCAGCTGGCGCACGTAGGTGACGACGAGCGGGACGTTGCCGCCGAGGACGCGCAGGTCGACGAACGGGTCGGGCACCCGCAGCTCCCGGGCCGCGAAGACGGCGGCCGTGGCCACGGTCAGCGCCGGCAGGTACCAGCGGTCGGCTCCCGGGCTCATCAGGAACAGCATCAGCGAGACCAGCAGGACGGCGAACAGGGCCATGCCGGGCAGGTCCGTGCGCTGCCGCTGCCCGGTGGTCGCGGTCCTCGGCAGCCACTTCACGCCGAGCACCAGACAGGCCGCGGACAGCGGCACGTTGACGGTGAACACCAGGTGCCAGCCGCCGGTGCCGATCAGGATCCCGCCCAGCGTCGGGCCGATCACGGCCACGGTCTGGGCGGACACGGCGAGCGCGGTCAGCACCCCGGCCGGGCTGTCCTGCCCGGTGCGCTCGGCCTCGCTGCGGGTCAGCCGCATCGCCGCCGGGTACGCGGCCGACGTACCGAAACCGAGCAGCACCCGGGCCGCGATCAGCACGCCCAGCGAGGGGGCGAGAGCGCCCATCAGCCCGGCGACGCCCACCAGGCCGGTGCCGGCGAGGTAGAGCCGGCGCGGTCCGTACATGTCCACGAGCCGGCCGATCACCGGCTGGCCCACGGCGGTCGCCAGGTACAGCGCGGTGACCAGCCACGCCGTCTCGGCGGGCGGCGCCCCGAAGGCGATGCCGATCGGCACCAGGGCCACCGCGATCATCGAGGAGTTGATCGGGTTCAGTACCGACCCGAGGACCATCGGCGCGATCAGCCGCCGGTCGAAGCCGGCGGGGGCCGGGCGGGTGTCCTTGCGGGTGTCCCTGCCGGTTCGTGCGGTGAGCCTCGGTATCACGGGCGGGACAGCCGTTCGAGCAGCTCGATCGCGGTGAGCAGGGTCCGGCGCTCGTCCTCGGTGTAGCGGTCCTGGAAGGCGCGGGCCAGCCACTCGTCACGCGCCTGCCGGTTGCCCTCGACACGGGCCTGGCCGGCCTCGGTCAGGGTGACCAGCTGGCGGCGGCCGTCGGTCGGGTCGGGGCTGCGGCGGATCAGCCCCTGCTGGTCGAGCGCGGCCAGGGTGGCCGCCATCGACTGCGGCCGCACCCCTTCGGCGGAGGCCAGCGCACTGGCCGTGGCCGCGCCGTGCTTCGACACCAGGGTGAGGGCCGACTCCTGCGACGGGGTCAGGTCCGCGTCCTGGGCGACCTCGCGGATACGGCGGCGCATCCTGCTGAACATCACGCGCAGGTCGCGTGCCGCGCGGGTCGCGGAGTCGGAGATCTCTGCCATGCGCCCACGGTAGAACCGTCAGCCCGAACTGTCCAGTCGAAACTGTTAAGCCTGGACTGATGATTTCTGTGGAGTTCCCTGGCCTACGCTGGCCGGGTGCGCCTGCTCCTCGTCTCCGACACCCACCTCCCCCTGCGCGCCAAGCGGCTCCCGGACCAGGTCCTCGCCGAACTCCCGCGCGCCGACGTCGTCCTGCACGCCGGCGACTGGGTCGACGAGGCCACCCTCGATCTGCTGGAGAGCCGCAGCCGCCGCCTCGTCGGGGTGTACGGCAACAACGACGGCCCGGGCCTGCGCGCCCGGCTCCCCGAGGTGGCCCACGCCGACCTCGGCGGCCTGCGCTTCGGAGTGGTCCACGAGACCGGCCCCGCCCAGGGCCGCGAGGCCCGCTGCGCCGCCCGCTTCCCGGACCTGGACGTCCTGGTCTTCGGGCACAGCCACATCCCCTGGGACACCACGGCCCCCGGCGGCCTGCGCCTGCTCAACCCCGGCTCCCCGACCGACCGCCGCCGCCAGCCGCACTGCACCTACCTCACCGCGACCGCCGCCGACGGCGCCCTCACCGAGGTGACCCTGCACCGGCTGCCGCCACGCTGACGGCGGCCGGGCCGAGGGGGTACGTCAGCGCCGGGTGGTGACCCGGAACGGATCACGGACACCCCCACACGTCGGGATCGCGGTAACTGAGGCGGTGGCAGGGCGGCCGGGGGAACAGGACCGGTTCGTACGGGGGTTCCACGAGGTGGCGCCGGGGTCGGCGGGGCTGTACGTGGTCGCCGCGGTGCTTGCGCCGGCCTTGCTGCCGGGTGGGTGGCGGGACGCCTGACCGTGCGCCGAGGGCCGCCGTCGGCGGCTGCGGCGCCGTCGTGGCCGGTCGCACAGTTCCCCCCAAGCCTTCGGCCGGGTTACCCCCAGCGCCCCTTGAGGCGTCGTGGCGGGGCGGTGCGGGAGGGCGTGGTCCGGCCGGGTCCCCGGCGCCGAGGAGGGGCGGGCGGTGCCGTCATCGGCGCCGCGACGGGCGGCACCGCCGCCGTAGCCTGGTCAGCGCCCAGGCGACCAGGGCGGCCGCCGCTGCCGTCGCCGCCACGCGCTTGGCCACCGGCAGGCCGGCCGTGCGCAGCAGGTCCAGCGGCTCCGGCTCCGGCTCGTCGACCGCCTCCGGGCCGTCGTCGCGCCGCTCGGTCAGCCGTTCCGCCAGGCAGCTCGCGAACTGGCCCACCAGCCGGTCGCCCACCTCCGCCAGCACCCCGCGGCCGAACTGGGCCGGGCGGCCCGTCACCGTCAGGTCGGTGTCCACCGAGACCGCCGTGCCCTCCTCGTGGGCGGTGAGCGTCCCGGTGACCGTGGCCCGGGCCGTGCCCTGCCCGCGGGTCTCCCGGCCGCTCGCCACCAGGACGATCCGGTGGCCCGGCTCGTCCTGTTCCTCGAACACCGCCGTGCCCCTGTAGGTCACGGTCACCGGGCCCACCTTGACCTTCACCGAGCCGGTCACCGTTGTGCCGTCGTAGTCCTCGACGGCCGCGCCGGGCAGGCAGGGCGCGACCCGTTCGATGTCGAGGAGCGCGGGCCAGGCCTCGTCGACGGGGACGGGGACGCTGAATTCGTGGTGCAGTTGCATGACTCGCTCCTCCTGGCGGTCGGCCCGGTCAGCGGACGGCGGACGCGTGGATGGCACCGCTCGTCGTGGTCAGCGGTGCGCCGCTGCCACCCCAGCGCAGGGCCACGATCTCGGCGGCGACGGACACCGCGACCTCCTCCGGGGTGCGGGCGCCGAGGTCGAGGCCGAGCGGTGAGCGCAGCCGGGACAGCTCGGCCTCGGTGAGACCGGACCCGGCCAGCCGGGCGCGCCGTTCGTCGTGGGTCCGGCGGCTGCCCATCGCCCCGATGTAGGCGGCCGGCCGGCGCAGCGCCTCCTCCAGCAGCGGCACGTCGAACTTCGGGTCGTGGGTGAGGACGCAGATCACCGTGCGGTCGTCGGTGGCGGTGCCGCCGAGATAGCGGTGCGGCCAGTCGACGACGACCTCGACGGCGGCCGGGAAGCGCTTCGGGGTGGCGAAGACCGGGCGGGCGTCGCAGACCGTGACCCGGTAGCCGAGGAAGTCACCGATGCGGGCCACCGCGGCCGCGTAGTCGATCGCGCCGAAGACCAGCATCCGGGGCGGCGGCGCGAACGACTGGAGGAACACGGTGACCGCGTCCTCGCGGCGTTCGCCGTGCGGCCCGTAGTGCCGCAGGACGGAGGCGCCGAGCGCGAGTTCGCCGCGCGCGTCGGCGGTGACGGCGACGTCGAGACCGGTCGTGCCGAGCGAGCCCGCCGTCCGGTCCGGCCAGACGGCGAGCGTGGCGCCCCGCCGTGCGGGCCCGTCCACCACCGTCGCCACCGTCACCGGCTCGCCCGCGGCCACCGACCCGGCCACCGCGCCGAACGCCGGGTCGGAGTCCGCGGTCACCGGCCGCACCAGCAGGGTGATCTCGCCGCCGCAGGTCAGCCCGACCGCGAACGCGTCCGCGTCGCTGTAGCCGAAGGTCTGCAGCGACGGCTCCCCGGTCGCGACGACCTCCTGGGCCAGCTCGAAGACGGCGCCCTCGACACAGCCGCCGGACACACTGCCCACCACCTCGTCGTCAGGACCCACGGCCATGGCCGCACCGGGTCCGCGCGGCGCGCTGCGGCTCACCGCGACCACCGTGGCGAGGCCGAACGGGATCCCGGCCGCGTGCCAGCCGGCCAGCGTCGGCAGAATCTCACGCACCGTCCGCTCCCTTCTCCGGTCTCGTCCCCGGCCTGTCCCCGGGGCCCGGCTCCGGCGCGGCACCGGTCCGCGCCCCGCGCACCACCGCGGCGAGCCGCTCGAGCGCCGCCAGGCTGTGCCCCGCCACGAACGCGTCCACGCTGGGCAGCGCCGCGGCCATCCCGGCCGCCAGCGGCGCGTAACCGGGCCGCGCCATGCGCGGGTTCGCCCAGACCACCTGATGGGCCAGGCCGTGCAGCCGGCGCATCTGTGCCCCGAGCAGCTGCGGATCGCCGCGCTCCCAGCCGTCCGAGAGCAGGACGACGATCGCGCCCCGCGCCATGCCGCGCTGCCCCCACCGGTCGAGGAACTCGCGCAGCAGCTCGCCGAGCCGGGTCCCGCCACGCCAGTCGGGGACCGCGGCGGCGACCTCCGCCATCGCCAGGTCCGGGTCCCGGTGCGACAGTTCACGGGTCACCCGGGTCAGCCGGGTGCCGACCGTGAACACCTCCGTACGGCCCGCGCGCACCGCCGCGTGCGCGAACCGCAACAGCGCGTCGGCGTACGGGCCCATCGAACCGCTCACGTCGACGAGCAGTACCACCCGGCGCGGCCGCGCCACCCGCGCGTGCCGACGCAGCAGGGCCGGTTCTCCGCCGCGCCGCAGCAACTCCCGTACCGTGCGCCGCGGATCGACCTTCCCGCGCCTGGCCGGCCGGCGCCGCGCCGAGCGACGCGTCCGACCCTCCAGCGTGAACGCGGCCAGCAGACGGCGCAGTTGGGCCCGCTCGGCGGGATCCAGCTCGGTGACGTCGCGCTGGCGAAGGACTTCGGCGGAGCTGGCCAGGACGGCCGTGGGCGGACCCGGCGGCTCGCCCGCACCGGGAGTCCGGGGCGCCGACGCCGTCTCCCGGGCGACGAGCCGCAGCCGGGGCGGGGGAGCGGTGCGCGGCGGCTGCCGGGCAGGGGCGGCGGACGGGCCGAAGTACGCGGCGAACACCCTGTCGTACCGCTCCAGGTCGTCCCGGCCGCCGCACAGCGTCGCCCGTCCCGCCCAGTAAACGTCCGAGCGCATCCCGGGCCGCAGCGCGGCCACCGCACGCACGAACGCATACCCGCGCTCCGCGCTCGCGTCCACCCCGGCCGCCCGCAACGCCCGTACGAAACCGAGCAGCACGGCATCGGCCGGCACCCCGGCCGTTCTCGACAGCGCCGCGCCCATGCCCTCTCACCCGCCCCGGGCCGCGAGGACCGCCGAGAGATCGAGCCCGCGCGCCCGCTCCGTGTCCTCCCGGTACTTCAGCACCGAACCCAGTGTCGCCACGGCCAGTTCGGCGTCCACCTCGCTCGCCCCCAGCGCGTCCAGCGCCTCCGCCCAGTCCAGCGTCTCCGCCACCCCCGGCGGTTTGACCAGGTCCGCGCCCCGCAGCGCCTGCACCAGCGCCGTGACCTGCTCCGCCAGCCGGGCCGACACCTGCGGCAACCGGCCGCGCACGATGGCCAGTTCGCGGGCGAAGGAGGGATGGTCGAACCAGTGGTAGAGGCACCGCCGCTTCAGCGCGTCGTGCACCTCGCGGGTCCGGTTCGAGGTAAGGACCACCACCGGCGGCACCTCGGCCCGCAGCGTGCCCAGTTCGGGGATCGTCACCGCATACTCGGACAGCAGCTCCAGGAGGAACGCCTCGAACTCGTCGTCGGCCCGGTCGATCTCGTCGACCAGCAGCACCGACGGATGCCGCTGGAGGGCCAGCAGCAGGGGCCGGGCGATCAGGAAGCGCCGGTCGTACAGCTCGCTCTCCAGCCGGTCCGCGTCCTGCACGCCCGCCGCCTCGGCGGCCCGCAGGTGCAGCAGCTGGCGCGGGAAGTCCCAGTCGTACAGGGCCTGGGAGGCGTCGATGCCCTCGTGGCACTGCAGCCGGATCAGCGGTGCGCCCAGCGCTTCCGCGAGGGCCGCGGCCAGCGCGGTCTTGCCCACGCCGGCGTCGCCCTCGCAAAACAGCGGCCGGTGCAGTCTGAGGGCCAGGAAGCAGGTGACGGCCAGTCCCTCGTCGGTGAGGTACCCCGTCTCCGCCAGGCGGGCCCCCACCTGCTCCGGGTCGTCCATCGGGGGAATCGGCGCTCACCCCATTCCGGCGGCGGTCAGCACGGCCCGCCTGGTCAGCACCCGGGCGAGGTGCTCGCGGTACTCGGGCGAGGCCGACAGGTCCTGCGCGGGCCGGGTCCCCTCGGCGGCGGCCTCGGCGGCCCGGGCCACGGCCTGCGGACCGTCGGCGCCGCACAGCGCACGCTCCACCCCGCCGGCCCGCAGCGGGGTGGAGCCCATGTTGGTGAGCCCGATGCGCGCCTCGGCGATGTGCCCGTCCTCGCGCCGCACCAGCGCGGCCACCGCGACGACGGCCCAGGACTGGGCGACCGCGTGGAACTTCTCGTAGTGGAATCCCCAGCCGTCCGTCTTCGGGATCCGCACCTCCACCAGGAGCTCGTCGGGTGCGAGCGCCGACTGGAGGTAGTCGACGAAGAACTCCCGGGCCGGGATCGTGCGCCGGCCGCCCGGCCCGGCGACCACCAGTGCGGCGTCGAGGGCGAGCGCCACGGCGGGCAGGTCCCCGGCCGGGTCGGCGTGCGCGAGGGACCCGCCGAGGGTGCCGCGGTGCCGCACCGCGGGATCGGCGACGGTCGCGGTGGCCGCCGCCAGCAGCCCGGCGTGCCGCCGCACCAGCGGGTCGTGCACGACGTCGTGGTGGGTGGTCAGCGCGCCGATGGCGAGCGTGTCGCCGTCCTCGCGGACCCCGCGCAGCTCCGGGATCCGGCCGACGTCCACCACCAGCTCCGGGAAGGCGAGCCGCAGGCGCAGCAACGGCAGCAGGCTCTGTCCGCCGGCCAGCACCTTCGCCTCCTCGCCTCCGTCGGCGAGCGCGCCCACCGCCTCGTCGACGGTGGCCGGGCGGGTGTACTCGAACGTGGGGGGAATCATGCGGAACCCTCCTCACCGTACTGGCCCAGGTCGCCGGAGCGGGCGGCCTGCCCGGACTGGCCCGACCGCGCCGGACCGGTGCCGGCGGTCTCCTCGCTCGTTCCGCCCCGGGCGGACCGCAGGGCCTGCCACACCCGCTGCGGTGAGCACGGCATCCGTACGTCGGTGACGCCCAGCGGGCGCAGCGCGTCCACCACGGCGTTGACCACCGCGGGCGTCGACGCGATCGCCCCGGCCTCGCCGACCCCCTTGACCCCCATGGCGTTCGAGGCCGCCGGGGTCTCCGTCCGGTCGGTGACGAAGTCCGGCAGGTCCGCCGCCGACGGCACCAGGTAGTCGGCCATGGTCCCGGAGACGAGGTTGCCCTCGTCGTCGTAGACGGCCTCCTCGAACAGCGCCTGCGCGATGCCCTGCGCGAGACCGCCGTGCACCTGGCCCTCGACGATCATCGGGTTGACGACATGGCCGACGTCGTCCACGCAGACGTACGACCTGATCTGCGTCTTCCCGGTCTCCGTGTCGACCTCGACGGCGCACAGGTGGGTGCCGTGCGGGTAGGAGAAGTTCTCCGGGTCGACCACCGTCTCGGCGTTGATGGACGGTTCCACGCCGTCGGGCAGGTCATGGCCGGTGAACGTCTCGAAGGCGATCTCCTGGATGGTCTTCCGCGCCTCCGGCGAGCCCTTCACCGCGAACACGCCGTCGGTGAACTCCAGGTCCTGCTCGCTGGCCTCCAGCAGGTGCGCGGCCACCTTCCGCGCCTTCTCGACCACCTGCGTCGCCGCCCGGTGCACGGCCTCGCCGCCGACGGCCAGCGACCGCGAGCCGTAGGTGTCCATGCCCTGCGGGGAGGAGCGGGTGTCGCCGTGCACCACCTCGACGTCCTCGAACGGCACGCCCAGCACGTCGGCCGCGATCTGGCTCCAGCAGGTCTCGTGGCCCTGCCCGTGCGGACTGGTGCCGGTGACCACCTCGACCTTGCCGGTGGGCAGCATGCGGATGCTCGCCGCCTCCCAGCCGCCCGCCGCGTACCGCAGATCGCGCAGCACCCGGCTCGGGGCCAGCCCGCACATCTCGGTGTACGTCGACACGCCGATGCCGAGGCGTACGGTGTCACCGGCCTCGTTGCGCCGGCGCTGCTCGGCGCGGAGGCCGTCGTACCCGAACAGCGCGAGGGCCTTCTCGGTGGCCGCCTCGTAGTTGCCGCTGTCGTAGGTCAGCCCGGCGATCGAGGTGTACGGGAACTCCTCGTGCCGGATCCAGTTCCGGCGCCGCAACTCCACGGGATCCAGGCCGAGTTCGGCGGCCAGCTCGTCCATGATCCGCTCGATGGCGAAGGTCGCCTCCGGGCGCCCGGCGCCGCGGTAGGCGTCGGTGGGCGTCCGGGTGGTGAAGACGCCGGTGCAGGTGAACTCGTACGCGTCCATCTTGTAGATCGCCGGGTACATGAAGGCGCCGAGGATCGGGATGCCCGGGGTGACCAGCATCAGGTAGGCGCCCATGTCGGCGGTCAGGTCCACCTTCAGGCCGAGCAGCCGGCCCTCGCGGGTGGCGGCCACCTCGATGTCCTGGATCATGCCGCGGCCGTGGTGGGTGGCGAGGTAGCCCTCGGAGCGGGACTCCGTCCACTTCACCGGACGGCCCAGCCTGCGCGCGACGGCGAGCGCGACAGCCTCCTCGCCGTACACCTGGAGCTTGGAGCCGAAGCCGCCGCCGACGTCCGGGGCGATCACCCGGAGCCTGTGCTCGGGGATACCGGTGACGGTGGCCAGCATGATCCGCAGGATGTGCGGGATCTGGGTGGCCGAGTAGACCGTGTACTCGCCGGAGGCGGCGATCGGGGTGACCACCACCGCGCGCGGCTCCATGGCGTTCGGGATCAGCCGCTGCTGGTGGTAGCGGCGCTTGAGGGTCACCTCGGCGCGCCGCCGTACCGCCTCGAAGCTCTCGCCGGTGGCGAGCGGCCAGGTGTAGCAGCGGTTGGTGCCCTTGTCCGCGTGGACCAGCGGGGCGTCGTCGGCGAGGGCGGCCTCCAGGTCGAGGACCGGGGGCAGCGGGTCGTAGTCGACCTCGATCGCCTCCAGCGCGTCGGCGGCGGCGTACCGGTCGCGGGCCACCACGACGGCCACCGGGTCGCCGGCGTGCCGGACCTCGTCGACGGCGATCGGCGGGTGGTCGGGCAGCACGATGTCCTCGGTGACCGGCCAGGCGCAGGGCAGCGAGCCCAGGCTCCCGGCGAGATCGGCGCCGGTGAACGCGGCGACGACACCGGGGCGTTCGAGGGCGGGGGAGACGTCCACGCGGGTGATGCGGGCGTGCGCCATCGGGCTGCGCAGGACGGCCAGGTGGAGCAGTCCGGCGACCTGGATGTTGTCGGTCCAGTTGGTCTGGCCGGTGATCAGCCGGGCGTCCTCCTTGCGCAGCCGGGCACGGCCGATCTCGTGTGCCGCGGCCTGCACGGCCTGGTCGGTCATGCCGTGGCCTCCTCGGGTACCTGTTGCCCGGAGGCGGCGAGCACCGCGCGGACGATGTTCTGGTAGCCGGTGCACCGGCACAGGTTGCCCTCCAGGGCCTGCCTGACCTCGTCGGAGGTGGGGTGCGGGTTCTCGTTCAGCAGATCGCGGGCCGCCATGATCATCCCGGGCGTGCAGTAGCCGCACTGCAGGCCGTGCCGCTCGTGGAACGCGCGCTGCAGCGCCGTCCACTCCCCGTCCGTGGCCAGCCCCTGGACGGTGGTCACCGCGCAGCCGTCCGCCTGGACGGCCAGCACCGAGCAGCTCTTGACGGTCACCCCGTCCAGGTCGACCGTGCACGCGCCGCAGTTCGAGGTGTCGCAGCCGATCGGGGTGCCGGTCAGACCGAGGCGGTCGCGCAGGTAGTGGACCAGCAGCAGACGGGGTTCCACCTCGTCCTCGTAGCGCGTGCCGTCCACCGTCACCTTGATGTGGGTCATGTGGCCTCCAGACCGTGCGGCGGGACCGAGGGATGTCAGCCAGGCGGCGTGATGTAGGTCACTCTAGAGCCGTGTCGAGAGGGCGGCGAGCGGTGACCACGAGGCCGTCCAGGTCGACATCGCCCTCGATCTCGACGTGACGCTCCCGCACGACGTCGCGCGTGAGGCCGAGCGTGCGGCCAGTGTTCTGCAGCGTGTGGCCGCCCCCCACACGTCGCGGTCACGAGCGATGGCGAGGTACCACGTACGCTTCCTCGACCGGTACGGCCTGGGGCGGGCGGTCCCGTTGCTCCGAGTCGTCGATCCGGACACCGGGCTCGGCTTCCCCGAAGGCTACGACGCCCGTTTCGCCAAGCCCGAGGCCGACGATGCGGACCGCCGCGCCGAGCGGTCGCGGCTGCTGGTCGAGTCGCTTCTGCACGACGGCCGGGACGTGGTCCTGGACGATGACACGGTCGACCGCCTGCATCGGCCCGCGGGAGTCCCACCCCGGTCCATAGACTTCTTCTGCACGCTCGTCGCCCGGGACGGCGGCGGCCGGGATCAGCGCTCTTTCCTGCGGTACTGGCCCGGCGTCATCCCGGTGTGAGTGCGAACCGGGCACGACGATCGAGTCTCCCGGCGCGGAGGGCCCCTCGACCGCCTCTCCGCAGCGGTGCCGGCGCACGTGCAGGGAGCATTCGCGCCGGAGGCAACGGTGATCGGGAACGGCAGGGCGAGCTGGAGACCGCCTCCGTCCACTGCGCACCGGTGGTGCGGGGGCCGGTCCCGGACGGCCGCGGACCGGCCGCGACCCGCTGAGCCGCGAGGAGCACCTGTTGCACGTGGCGGGCCGCGTGGCCGGGTGAGTGCACCGGTACTCAACTTACTCGTGAGTCAGAAGTATTGACTGTGTCCGGAAATCACCCGACTGTAATGGACATGACGAATATCCGGGCACGTCTGATCGTTGTCCTGGTTGTCCTCTGCGGATTCCTCGCGGTGGCGGGCGCCCCGTCCGCCACCGCGGCCACCCCGTCCGGCTCCCTCTGGTTCGACGGCACCGCGCTCACCGTCCAGAACGGCCGTTTCACCGACGGCCAGGGCCGCGAGGTCGTGCTGCGCGGCTACAACGTCTCCGGCGAGACCAAGCTGGAGGAGAACAGCGGCCTGCCCTTCGCCTCGGTCGCCGACGCGCAGAAGTCCGCCACCGCGCTGCGCGCCCTCGGCGGCGGCAACGCCGTGCGCTTCCTGCTCTCCTGGGCGCATGCCGAACCCGTCCAGGGCCAGGTCGACACCGGCTACCTGGCCGACGTGACGGCGCAGATGCAGGCGTTCCTCGACGCCGGCATCCGAGTCTTCCCCGACTTCCACCAGGACCTGTACTCCCGCCACCTGTTCAACTCGGGCAGCTGGTACACCGGCGACGGCGCCCCCGCATGGGCGGTGGAGCTCGGCGACTACCCGACCGAGTACTGCGGCATCTGCTTCGTCTGGGGTCAGAACATCACCCAGAACGCGGCGGTCCAGGACGGCCAGTACGACTTCTGGCACAACAACCACGGCCTCCAGGACGCCTTCCTGGCCACCGCCCAGACCACCATGACCTACCTGGCCCAGCACCTGACGTCCGACGAGTTCGCCGCGGTGGTCGGCTTCGACCCGTACAACGAGCCGTACGCCGGCTCCTACGACTCCGGCGAGACCTCCCGCACCTGGGAGCAGAGCCGGCTGTGGCCCTTCTATCAGAAGTTCCGCGCCCGGATGGACGCGGCCGGCTGGAGCGCCAAGCCCGCCCTCGTCGAACCGAACCTCTTCTGGAACGGCAACGTCACCAAGGAGGAGGGCGGCCTCCTGGACGCGGGCACGCTCGGCTCGCGCTACGTCTTCAACACCCACTTCTACGACCAGAAGGCCATCTCCGGCATCCTGATGTGGGGCAACGCCTCGGACGGCCAGTACAGCACCGACTTCGGCACCGTCCGCGACCGCGCCTCGGCGGCCGGAACCACCGCGATCGTCAGCGAGTTCGGGCATCCGCTGTCCGGCACCACCGCCGGCAAGGCGCCGACCGTCGACAAGGCGATGTACCAGGCCCTCGACTCCCGTCTGTCCGGGGCCACCTGGTGGTCCACCCCTGCCTCCTCCGGTCCGGTGCTCTCCGGCACCCAGTGGCAGTGGGACATCTACAGCGGCCGCCACCACGAGCTGATGAACGACAACCCCGACAAGGTCCTCACCTCGGGTGACGCCTGGAACGACGAGGACATGTCGGCCGTGAACACGACCGACTCCGGTACTGTGACGCTCCGTCAGGACGCCCGGCTGCTGGACCGGATCTACCCGTCCGCCACCTCGGGCGCCACCCTCGCCTTCACCTACGAGGACCGTTCCCGGGACGGCTCCACGACCCTGACCTGGAACCCGGTGCCCAGCTCGCTGCCGAACGTGGCCGCGCTGGTCGGCTCCGGCCAGTACGCCGTCCAGGTCTGGCGCTCCGGCAGCGCCACCGCACCGACCGAACTGCACCTCCCGGCCTCCTTCGCGACCGCGTCCACCACTGTCGTCTCCGACCTGGGCACGGTCTACGCGCCCCCGTCGTACACCTCCTCGACCCCGGTCGGGGTGGCGGCGGAACCGGGTGGGACGGGCAGCCGCCGACTGCTGCTCACCGACTCGGACTCCGGCGTGCTGCACTTCGCGCTGGTGACCAACGGGGCGTCCTCGCCCGGCTCCACCGTGCTCAACGGGGCCAGGGCGGAGCTGGCCGCCTGGGTGGCGGCGAAGTTCTGAGCACCGCTTCGGCCTCCGGGGTGCCGCGCAGCCCGGAGGCCGAAGGTCATGATGGACCGTCAACTACCTTTCGCACCGCTCCAGTCGGCCTGCACATGGCCGAGCCGGACACGCTGCGGATGGTCGCCGACCGGCACCGAGGTCACCTTCTGACCGGTGCCGAAGTCGATGGCCGTCACCTGGTCGGCGCCGCTCTCCGAGATGACGCAGTCCTTGCCGTCACCGCTGACCGTGGCCCAGTACGGGGTGGACGCCGTGATGAGCAGCCCCTCCTGGAGGGTGGCACGGTCGACGATGGTGGCGTAGTTGTCCATCGTCCCGGCGACGCACAGCTTGGTGCCGTCCGGCTTCATCGAGATGCCGTGGTGGCGCGAGTCGAGGAGCCAGGTGGTGCGGTCGGTGCTGGTCGCCGGGTTCGCCGGCAGGGTCTTCACCCGGGTGATCTTGTCGGTGGCGATGTCGTACTCCAGGAAGCCGTTGAAGAACGACACCTGGAAGTACATCTTCGACCAGTCGGGTGTGAAGGCCGCGGGCCGGACCGCGTCCGAGAAGTCCTTCAGCCCGATCGCGTCCAGCCGGGCCCGCATGTCGATGGTCTTGACCTGCTTGTAGGTCGTGGCGTCCGCGACGGTGATGTGCCGGTCGCCCTTCGTCCAGTCCCAGACCGGGTCGTCGAGCGAGGTGGTGACCTCGCCGATCGACATGTTCCAGATGTACTTGCCGTCGGGGCTGAAGACGTTCTCGTGCGGCTTGTCACCGGTGGCGAACTCGCCCAGCTCCTTGCCGGTGTCGATGTCCAGCACCTGGACCTTGTTCGCGGTGGACGCCGAGACCGCGACCTTCGTCCCGTCGGGGGAGACGGCCATGTGGTCGGCGCGGTAACCAGCCACCGGGAAACGCCAGTTGATCGTGTCGGTGGCGAGGTCGATGGAGACGACGTCGGCGAAGCTCGGGCGGGAGACGACCACGGACCTCCCGTCCGGCGTGGAGTACATGTCGTCCACGTACTGGTCGTGGCCCTGGCCGACCTCGTTGCGGATCGACATGTAGTAGATCCACTTGATGGGGTCGGCGTTGATCTCGGCGATCCGTGCGTCCTTGTCGGGGACGACGTTGATCTGGCCGACCTTGGCGAAGTCGCCGGACGAGTTCAGGACGGTCGCGGTGCCGTCCCAGTTGTTGCCGACGAACAGCACCTCGCGCAGGGAGGCGTCGGCCGCCGCGGTGGCGGCGGTCGCGGGTGCGGCGACGGTCAGGACGAGGGCGGCGGCTACGGAGCAAAGGTGCCTGGGTCTGACAGCAGGCATGACTGCTCTCTCCTCTGAGGGGGGGTGGGGACGCGCACATGCCGTCACTGGGTCACGGAATCTGAACACGGGCGCGTTCAAAAGGAACTTACTGAAAAGTAAGGAAGGGGTCGCTGTCTCCACAAGAGGCGTACGCGAGAAAATCGGCCATCGGGCGGTCAACGGAGGGGGCAGTCTTGGCGGGCAGGCTCAAGGCACCGACGGGTCGCTACGGCGGCCGGTCCGCCGCGGAACGCAAGGCCGACCGGCGTCGGCGCTTCCTGGACGCGGCGCTCCAGCTCTTCGGCGAGGCGCCGGGGTTCCGTGCCACGACCGTCGCCGCGCTGAGTCAGGCGGCGGGTCTGTCGACGCGTCAGTTCTACGAGGAGTTCCACACGCTGGAGGACGTGCTCGCCGCGTTGCACCTGGAGGTCAACGGGTGGGCGGAGCAGGCGGTGGCCGACGCGTTCGCCGAGGCCGAACCGCTGCCGTTGGCCGAGCGGGTGACGGTGCTGTTCCGGGCGTACGCACGGGACGTCACGTCGGACCCGCGGCGGATCCGCATCGCCTTCGTGGAGATCATCGGGGTCAGCCCGCGGCTGGAGGAGCAGCGGCTGGCCCGGCGGGCGCGGTGGGTGGAGCTGATATGCACCGAGGCGAACGCGGCGGTCGCGCGGGGGGATGCGGCGCCGCGGGACTACCGGCTGGCCGCGACGGCGTTCATCGGCAGCGTGAACGGGCTGCTGCACGACTGGAGCGCGGGATGGGTGGAGGCGACGCTGGACGACGTCGTGGCGGAGTTGGTGCGGTTGCTGGTGGGGATCCTGCGGCCGGAGGGGTGGCGGCCCAGGGGGTGAGCCGAGGGGGGGGGTGACGTTCGGCCGCGGGTGCGGGGTGGCCGGTCGCGCAGTTCCCCCCCCAGCCCTCGGCCGCGGCACCTCCGGCGCTCCTGACGGGGCCACGTCGCCCCGCGAGACCCGCCGCCATGGTCGCTGTGCACACGACCGGCGGTCGTGGCGGCGAGCGCGCCCTCAGGGGTGAACGTCGCGAAGGCGAGGGCGACTTCACGCGTGTCCCAGCCGTTGACTTCACCCTCCGGCGGCCCTACGGTCAGCGCGCCGGCATGTTCGGGTCACCGATCTGAGTTCGATATCCCGAACGAGTGTGAGGAGTGCCCCCCGTGTACCCCCCTCGTGCACCCCCGTGGAGGAGCCGCATGTACCCCCCGCCCAGATCGACCGGCAGCGGTCTCGTACGACACCTGTGGTCTGCCGCCCTGCGCACCCTCGCCCTGGCCCTGACGGCCGCCGTCGCGCTCCTCTTCGCCGTGCCGGGACCGGCCCGGGCGGCGACGGTCCGGCAGATCGCGGTGCCCACCGCCCCGATGGGCTGGGCCTCCTGGAACAGCTTCGCGGCGAAGATCGACTACGACGTCATCAAGGCACAGGTCGACGCGTTCGTCGCGGCCGGGCTCCCGGACGCCGGCTACCGGTACATCAACATCGACGAGGGCTGGTGGCAGGGCACCCGGGACAGCGCGGGCAACATCACCGTCGACACGAGTGAGTGGCCCGGCGGCATGAGCGCCATCGCCGACTACATCCACAGCAAGGGCCTGAAGGCCGGCATCTACACCGACGCGGGCGCCAACGGCTGCGGCTACTACTACCCGACCGGCCGCCCCGCCGCCGCCGGCACCGGCAGCGAGGGGCACTACGGCCAGGACATGCTCCAGTTCTCGCGGTGGGGCTTCGACTTCGTGAAGGTCGACTGGTGCGGCGGCGACGCCGAGGGCCTGGACGCGGCCACCACGTACAAGTCGATCAGCTCGGCCGTCGCCACCGCCGTGGCCACCACCGGCCGGCCGCTGACCCTGTCCATCTGCAACTGGGGCTACCAGAACACCTGGAACTGGGCGACGGGCCTCGCCCCCATGTGGCGGACCAGCACGGACATCTACTACTACGGCGGCACGGCGTCGCAGTCGGCGGTGCTGTCCAACTTCGACCAGAGCCTGCACCCGGCCGCCCAGCACACCGGTTACTACAACGACCCCGACATGCTCACCGTCGGCATGTCCGGCCTCACGGCGGCCCAGAACCGCACCCACATGGCCCTGTGGGCGATCTCCGGCGCCCCGCTGCTCGCAGGGAACGACCTCACCACGATGACCGGTGAGACGGCGGCCATCCTCAAGAACTCCGACGTCGTCGCCGTCGACCAGGACCCGCGCGGCCTCCAGGGCGTCAAGGTCGCCGAGGACACCGCCGGCCTCCAGGTCTACGGCAGGGTCCTCTCCGGAACCGGGAACCGCGCGGTCGTCCTCCTCAACCGCACCTCCGCCGCCCAGAACATCACCGTCCGCTGGTCCGACCTCGGCCTGACCAGCGCCCCGGCGTCCGTCCGCGACCTGTGGGCGCAGACGGACCTCGGCTCGTACGCCACGAGCTACACCGCCGGTGTCCCGGCCGGCGGCTCGGTGATGCTCAAGGTCAGCGGCGGTACGGAGGCGGCGAGCACGAGCTACGGCGCGTCCGCCACCGGCAGGTACACCGGGGTCGGCGCCGCGAGCACCGGCCTGGACGTCGTCGACGTCGCGTACACCAACACCGGCTCCACCGCCGTCACCGGCACCCTCCAGGTCAACGGCCAGACGGCCACGACGGTGTCCTTCCCGCCGACCGGATCAGCGCAGGGGACCGTGTCCGTGCAGGTCAACCTGGCCAAGGGGTCGGGCAACACACTGACCTTCAGCGGGAGTTCACTGCCCGCGCTCGGCGCGATCACGGTCGGCCCGATCCCCGGCACCAACGGCAGCCTGCTCGTCGGCACGCAGTCCGGCCGCTGTGCCGACGTCTACGACAACACCGTCACCAACGGCACGCAGGCCGAGATCTGGGACTGCAACGGCGGCCAGAACCAGGCCTGGACGTACACCTCCCGCAAGGAGTTCGTGGTGTACGGCGACAAGTGCCTGGACGCCTACGACCAGGGCACCGCCAACGGCACCAAGGTCGTCATCTGGGACTGCAACGGGCAGGCCAACCAGAAGTGGAACGTGAACGCGGACGGGACGATCACGAACGTGAACGCCGGGCTGTGCCTGGACGCGTACGGGGCGGCGACCGGGAACGGGACCTCGCTGGTGCTGTGGGCCTGCAATGGCGGGACCAATCAGCAGTGGAGCCGGAGTTGAGCAGGTGACCGGTCGGACGCGGGTGGGCTGTGGCCGGTCGCACAGCTCCCCGCGCCCTACTGGGGCGCTCTTGCGGACAGCGTCAGCAGAACTGTTGCCGTCAGCAGGGCGCAGGCCCCCAGGCAGCACGCCACGAGGCGCCGGCGCAGCGACCGGTATCTCGACTCGTACTCGTGCCTCAACTGCTCGGCGCGATGTGACGTGCGTTGCCAGGACAGTCTGGCCACGGCCATGTACTCGTTCTCGAAATGCTGCACGAGGTCGGCGCGTTGGGTCTCCGTGAGCCAGCCGAAGCAGTCCGCGAGCCGAGCCGCCGCCCGCCGGCCCTCCTCCCTGGTGGCGGACAGCAGCAGATGCCCCTCGACCTGGGTCACCAGCGCCCGTTCCTCCTCCCGTGCCGTCACTGGACGCTCAACTCCCGCTCTATGGGGGCGTGGTGCAGGTCGAAGGCCGGTGACTCGCTGCGGATCTGCGGCAGCGAGACGAAGTTGTGGCGCGGGGGTGGGCAGGAGGTCGCCCACTCCAGGGAGCGGCCGTAGCCCCACGGGTCGTCCGACTCCACTTTCTCCCCGTACTTGGCCGTCTTCCAGACGTTGTAGAGGAACGGGAGCAGTGACGAGCCCAGCAGGAACGAGAAGATGGTCGAGACCGTGTTGAGGGTGGCGAACCCCTCGACCGCCAGGTAGTCGGGGATCCGGCGCTGCATCCCCTCGGCGCCCAGCCAGTGCTGGACCAGGAACGTCCCGTGGAAGCCGATGAACAGCGTCCAGAAGGTGATCTTGCCGAGGCGTTCGTCGAGCATCTTGCCGGTGAACTTGGGCCACCAGAAGTGGAATCCGGCGAACATCGCGAAGACGACCGTACCGAAGACCACGTAGTGGAAGTGGGCGACGACGAAGTACGAGTCGGAGACGTGGAAGTCGATCGGCGGGGACGCGAGCATCACGCCGGTCAGGCCGCCGAAGACGAACGTCACCAGGAAGCCCATGGTCCAGAGCATGGGTGTCTCGAAGGACAGCGAGCCCTGCCACATGGTGCCGATCCAGTTGAAGAACTTCACTCCCGTCGGGACGGCGATCAGGAAGGTCATGAAGGAGAAGAAGGGGAGGAGGACACCGCCCGTGACGTACATGTGGTGGGCCCAGACCGTCACCGAGAGACCGGCGATCGAGATGGTCGCCGCGACCAGGCCCATGTATCCGAACATCGGCTTGCGGGCGAAGACCGGGATGACCTCGCTGATGATGCCGAAGAACGGCAGCGCGATGATGTACACCTCCGGGTGGCCGAAGAACCAGAACAGGTGCTGCCAGAGCAGCGCCCCGCCGTTCGCCGCGTCGAAGACATGTGCCCCGAATTTCCGGTCCGCCTCCAGGGCGAACAGGGCTGCGGCGAGGACGGGGAAGGCGAGCAGGACCAGCACGGCGGTGAGAAGGACGTTCCAGGTGAAGATCGGCATCCGGAACATGGTCATGCCCGGGGCCCGCATGCAGATGATCGTGGTGATGAAGTTGACCGCGCCGAGGATGGTGCCGAAGCCGGAGAGGGCCAGGCCCATGATCCACATGTCGGCGCCGATCCCCGGGGTCCGCACCGCGTCCGAGAGCGGTGCGTAGGCGAACCAGCCGAAGTCGGCAGCCCCCTGCGGGGTGAGGAAACCGCCCACCGCGATGCTGGAGCCGAGCAGGTACAGCCAGTAGGCGAGCATGTTCAGGCGCGGGAAGGCCACGTCCGGGGCGCCGATCTGCAGCGGCATGATCCAGTTCGCGAAGCCGGCGAACAGCGGGGTCGCGAACATCAGCAGCATGATCGTGCCGTGCATCGTGAACGCCTGGTTGAACTGTTCGTTCGACATGATCTGCAGACCGGGGCGGGCCAGCTCGGCGCGCATCAGCAGGGCCATCACCCCGCCCACGCAGAAGAACGAGAACGCCGTGACCAGGTACAGCGTCCCGATCGTCTTGTGATCCGTGGTCGTCAGCCACTTGAGGTTCCTCATGCCCCGCCTGTGTCCGTGCTGTGCCCACCGGTCACACTTGGCAGATGCGACGAGCGTCACGGAGACGGGTGTGACGTGCGGAGAGGTGCCGGACAAGAACGGGACATGAGCAACGACGAGATCTTCGCCGCTGCCTATCGCGAGCACTACTGGGCGGTCAGCCGCTATGTCGCGCGGCGACTGGACGGGCGGGCCGGCGAGGTGGAGGAAGTGGTGGCGGAGGTGTTCACGGTGGCCTGGCGCCGCCGCGCCGATCTGCCGGCGGCCCCGCTGCCCTGGCTGTACGGCGTGGCACGCAACTGCCTCGCCAACGCGGTACGCGGATACGGGCGCCGGCGCCGGCTGCTGGACCGGCTGGGCAACGACCAGACGGCGCACGCACGGCACATCGTGGCCGCCCCGGACAGCGAGCGCCCCGGCGCCTGGGTGCACGACGCGCTGGCCCGGCTGTCCCCGGCCGACCAGGAGGTGCTGCGGCTGGCCGCGTGGGAGGAGCTCGGGGCCGACGAGATCGCGGTCGTCCTGGGCTGCGGCGGCCGGGCGGCGGCGATGCGGCTGCACCGCGCCCGCCGGCGGCTCAGAGCCGAGATCGACCGACTGCGCCCGCCCGCCGCCGAGGCCCTTCCCGAGGAACACCGCCATGGCTGACGAACTCGACCTGCTGCACACCGCCGACCCGGTACCCGCCGACGGCCCCCACTTCGGTGACGGCCCCCTGGACCACACCGCCGAACGGCACCTCAACCGGTTGCTGCACGACCACCGCCCCGGCCGCCGGACCTGGGCCCGGCCCCGGCTGCTGTGGGGGCTGGCCGCGGCCGCCGTCGTGACGGCCACCACACTGACCGTGCTGCTCGGCGGCTCCTCGGGCGCCCCGGCGGTTGCCGCACCCCGGCCGCTGACCGTCCGCGCCCACTCCACCGCCGTACCGCTCGCCCAGGTCGCGGAACTCGCGGCCGTGGCCGCCACGGACGGCTCCCCGGCGCTGCGCCGGGGCACCCACGTGCAGTCCTGGAGCCTGGCCATGAGTGACGACAGGCCACCGGTCACCCTGCCCGAGGAGCGCGTGGTGCGCTGGCGGGCGGACGACACCCACACCGAGGTCGTCGTGGCGACCGACCCGGACCACGCGGGCCGGCCCGTCCTGACCGACACGGGCCGGGTCGAGGACGGCCATGTGCTCAGCCGGCAGACGTTCCCGCCGATGTGGGGCGACGCCCCGCCCCTGTCCACACCCCCGCACGACCCCGCGAAGCTCCGCGCCTACCTCACCGACCTGATCCACAGCGACACCCTCACCACGCCCGAACTCCTCGACGCCACTGTGGAGTTGCTGGACAACTGGACGCTCGGGGCACGCGAGTCGGCGGCCCTGGCCGACCTGCTCGCCGAGGCGAAGGGGCTGCGGCCCGCCGGGCAGGTCACCGACCGACTGGGCCGCACCGGACAGGCGTACGTCCTCGACGCGGGCACCGGCGGACGGCGGATGCTGATCCTGGACCCGGCCACCGGTGCCGTGCTCGGTCTGGAGACCACCTTCACCCGGGACGAGCCCGAGTACGGGGTGCGGGCCGGGGACGTCATGGAGTACCGCGCCTGGCTGCGCTGACCCTCACACCCCGAGCTGTCGGGCGGCCGCCGCCACCGTCTGCTCCAGCAGCACGGCGATGGTCATCGGGCCGACCCCGCCCGGCACGGGCGTGATCAGCGAGGCCCGCTCGACGGCGGTGTCGAAGTCGACGTCGCCGACGTTGCCCTCGTTGTAGCCGGCGTCCAGCACGACCGCGCCCGGCTTGAGGTCCCGGCCCAGGATCAGCCGGGGCCGGCCGACGGCGGCGACCACGATGTCCGCCTCCCGGACGACCGCGGACAGGTCCCGGGTGCGGGAGTGGCAGTAGGTGACGGTGGCGTCGCGGGCGAGCAGCAGCATGCCGGCCGGCTTGCCCAGGATCGCGCTGCGGCCGACGACCACCGCCCGCTTCCCTGCCGGGTCGACGTCGTAGGCGTCGAGCAGGCGCAGCATGCCGCCGGGGGTGCAGGAGACGAAGCCGGGCAGGCCGAAGCTCATCGTCGCGAACGACGCGAAGGTCACGCCGTCCACGTCCTTCTCCGGCGCGATCGCCTCGAACGCGGCCCGCTCGTCGATGTGTCCGCCGACCGGGTGCTGAAGCAGGATGCCGTGCACCGCCGGGTCGGCCGACAATCTCCGGAGCTCGCTCACCAGTTCCGCGGTGGTCGTGGTGGCCGGCAGCGCCACGTGCCGGGAGGCGATGCCCGCCGTGCGGCTGCGGTTCTGCTTCATCCGGACATAGGTGACGGAGGCGGGGTCCTCGCCGACCAGCACGGTCGCCAGACACGGCGTGACGCCGGTCCGTGCGGTAAGGCCGGCCGCCCGCTGCGCGGTCTGCTCGACGATCCGGCGGGCGACGGCGGTGCCGTCCATGAGACTGGCCTGGGTCATGCGCACACTCCTGGGCTGGTTCGACCTCGATCGCCCAGGCGCACGGCAACGACACTGCGGGCCGCTCCCCGGTGGTGCTCCACCTCAGCGCCAGTCACGGCCCGCCCTCAGGGTAACCGAGACCCTCGGCGTCTTCGGCGGCAGTGCGCGGTCCGCAGCAGCGCCCGCAGCAGCGCCGTGCACGCGCGAGGCCGTGGCCGGCGGGCCTGCCCCAGCGCCGCCCGCGCCGAGAAGGTCCAGGTCAGCCGGGAGCTGATCTGGATCCTCCCGGTCCTGGCGACTACTCGTCCCATGCCTGGATCATGATCTGTTCGGCGATCTTGCCGTCGCGCAGCGTGATCATCGACTCGGCGAGCACCCGGACCCCGTCCCCGTACTCGCAGGACTCGCTGAAGGCGGCCTGGTCGCCCTGGACGATGCACCGGTCCAGCCTGTGCGTCATGTCGCGGCTGTAGACGTCGTCCAGCAGCGCGGCGATGTCCCGGCGGCCGTGCAGGACCTTGGGGTGGCTGGGCTGGGTGTCGCGGTCGATGATGCGGATCTCCGCGTCGTCCGCGTAGAGCGCCAGAAGGCTGTTCCCGGTGTTCCCCTCTATCGCCCGGCGCAGCGTGTCGGTGTCGAACGTGGAACCCGTCGCAGTGCCCATGGTGACCTCCTGCGGGACCCCGCGACCCGATCTGGAGCGGGCCGCGCGAGCCCCTCACATCGAGCGTCCCCCGCCCCGTCGGGCTCGGCAAGCGCAGGCCGCCCGCTCCGCCTTGCGGGTGAGGGGGACCGGCTGCCCGTGTCCGGCCCGGTCCCGGGGCCGTTGCTGAGGACATGATCTCAACACGACGTATCGTCGCCGCCGTCGGCCTTGCGGTCGGGGTCTCCGGCCTCGCCGCGCCGCTCGCGAACGCGGCCGACGCGGGCGCGCAGCACCCCGGGAAGCTCACCGCGCTCGGCGTGCTCGACTCGGTCACCCGCGGCGACATCCCCGCGGAGTACCGGGACCGGATGCCGAAGGTCTCGGAGCAGGTGCAGGGGCTGAACGGACTCCACAAGCTCGGCGAGCTGCACCAGCTCACCGACCTGGCCGCGCCCGCCATGGGGCTGCTGCCGGGCATCGAAGCCTGACCGCGCCGAACACCGAGGGCCGTCCCGGCAGGGGCGGCCCTCCTCGCCGCGCGCTCCCGGTGCCCCGCTCTCAGTGCTCCGACGCCAGGAACTGCGTCGCCGCCAGCTCCGCGTAGAGCGGGTCCGCCGCCACCAGCTCCCGGTGGGTGCCCACCGCGCGGACCCGGCCCGCTTCCATGACGACGATCCGGTCCGCCATGGTCACCGTCGACAGGCGGTGCGCGACCACCAGCACCGTCGTCGACCGCGCCACGTCGGCGACGGTGTCCCGGAGCGCCGCCTCGTTCACCGCGTCGAGCTGCGAGGTGGCCTCGTCCAACAGCAGCAGCCGAGGTCGGCGCAGCAACGCCCGTGCGATCGCCACCCGTTGGCGCTCCCCGCCGGACAGCTTGGTGCCGCGATGACCGACCAGGGTCTCCAGCCCCCGCGGCAGCCGGGCGACCAGACCGTCGAGCCGGGTCGTCTTCAGCACCCGCGCGACCGCGTCCTCGTCCGCCTCCGGGTTGCCCAGCAGCAGATTGTCCTTCAGGGTGCCCGACAGCACCGGAGCGTCCTGCTCGACGTACCCGATGGCCGAACGCAGCAGCGGCAGTTCCCAGTCGGCGACCGGGCGGCCGTCCACGGCGATCGTGCCGGACTCGGGGTCGTAGAACCGCTCGATCAGCGAGAACACGGTGGTCTTGCCCGCGCCGGACGGCCCGACGAACGCTGTCATGCCCCGCGCCGGGACGTCGAAGCTGACGCCGTGGTGGACGTACGGCAGGTCGTCGGCGTAGCGGAAGCGCACGTCGGTGAAGGCGACCGAGGCCGGTTCGGTGCCGACGGACGGCAACTCGGCGGGCCGGGCCGGGGGTTCGGCCGGCAGCCGCAGCGCCTCCTGGATCCGGGCGAGGGCGCCGGCGCCGGTCTGGTACTGGGTGACCGCCCCGACGACCTGCTGGATCGGCTGCATCAGATAGAAGACGTAGAGCAGGAACGCCACCAGCGTGCCCACCCCGATCGCGCCCGTCGCCACCCGCGCCCCGCCCACCGCGAGCACGGTGATGAACGCCAGCTGCATCGCGAGCCCCGCCGTGTTGCCCGCGGCGGCCGACCACTTGGCGGCCCGCACGCTCTGCCGCCAGGACTCCTCGGCGGCCTCGTGCAGGGCGAGTTCCTCCCGGTGTTCGGCGCCGGACGCCTTCACCGTGCGCAGGGCGCCCAGCACCCGCTCCAGCGAGGCCCCCATCTCCCCGACCGCGTCCTGCGCACGGCGGCTCGCCCGGTTGATGCGCGGCACGATCGTGCCCACCACCGTGCCCGCCGCGGCGATCACGACGAGGGTGACGGCGAGCAGCACCGGATCGACCAGCCCCATCATCACCACGGTGGCGACCAGGGTGAGTCCCTCGGTGCCGAGTGCGACCAGCGAGTCCGTGGTGACCTCGCGCAGCAGGGTGGTGTCCGAGGTGATCCGCGCCATCAGGTCCCCGGGTTCGGTCCGGTCCACCGCTGTGATCCGCAGCCTGAGCAGGTATGACGACAGGGTGCGTCGGGCCCCGAGCACCACCGACTCACCGGCACGCCGCAGCACGTACGAACCCAGCGCGCCCACCCCGGCGTTGGCGACGACCAGACCCGCCATCGCGAGCAGCTTGCCCGTGATGGAACGGTCGTGGGACAGGTCGTCGATCAGCCCCCGGGCCACCAGCGGGAGCAGCAGTCCGGTCGCGCCGGTCACCAGCGAGAGCGTCGCACCGGTCAACAGGGCCCAGCGGTGCGGCCGTACGTAGGAGAGGAGCAGCCGGAACACGGGCTCCTTCCTCGGTGGCGTCGGAACTGCGTCTGCGGCGGTCACGGTGCTCCTCGTCCGGGCGGCGGGCGGTGCCCTCCGACCTGCCCAGGCTACGGCGGCCGTTCGCGGCTCCGGGGCCCGGTCAGCTCCGGGCGGAACCGAGCTTCGCCAGGGTCGCGTCGAGGTCGGCCGGACGCGGGCGGTTGTGCGGCAGCTTCGACAGGACCGCGGCCATGCCGCAGGTGTCGGTGAGCGCGGAGAACACCAGGCCGCCCGCCACCCCCGCCGACAGGAGCAGCGCGGCCGGGTGCAGCAGGCCGAGGCCCAGGCCCACGAGGACGGCCGCCCCGGCGGCGAACCGCACCTGGCGCTCCATGGCCCAGGCCGCACGGGACCCGCCCCTCGGCCGGTCCAGTGCGTGACCGTGTCCGGCCCAGCCGCGGGTACCGCCGATGAGGGTGGCCGCCGGGACGCCGTGCTCGGCGAGGGCCGCCCGGGCACGCTCGGCCCGTGCGCCGGAGGCACACACCAGGAGGAGCTCGCCGTCCGTGGCGCGGAGCGCGGGCAGCGCCCGGCGCAGGTCGTCCAGCGGGATGTTGTGGGCACCGGGCACGTGGCCGGCGGCGTACTCGCCGGGCGTGCGGACGTCGACGACGGTCAGCAGGGGCAGGCGGGCGAGGGCCTGGTCGGGAGTGAGGTCCGGGTTCGGGGCAGCGGAGGTCATGGCGGGTGGGATCCTTCCCAGCGGTGATCGGTGAGGGGTTCGCCCGAGGGGCGGGTACCATACCCCTACGGGTATGTGAGGAGTGGTGGTCGTGGAGCTTCGGTTCGAGGGCGACGAGCTCAAGTCGGTGCTGAACCGGCTGCGCCGGGCACAGGGGCAGATCGCCGGCGTGATCAAGATGATCGAGGAGGGCCGCGACTGCGAGGACGTGGTCACCCAGCTCGCTGCCGCCTCGCGTGCCCTGGACCGGGCAGGCTTCGCGATCATCGCGACCGGCCTGCAGCAGTGCATCATCGACCCCGCCCGCAGCGGTTCGGACAACGAGACGACCGAGCAGATGAAGGCACGACTGGAGAAGCTGTTCCTCTCCCTGGCCTGAACACCAGCAACGCGGGGGGACGCGGGGAACGGTGCAACGGCCTGAGCGGCAGCGCCCCGAATGGGATTCGGGGAACTGTGCAACGGTCTGAGCGGCAGCGCCCCGAAAAGCCCGCGGGGAACGGTGCAACGGCCTGAGCGGCAGCGCCCCGAATGGGATTCGGGGAACGGTGCGACGGCCCGAGCGGCAGCGCCCCGAAGGGGCGCGGGGAACTGCGCGACCAGCCACGACGGCGCCGCAGTCGGCAGATCGCGGCGCTCCCGCACATCGCGGCGCTTCCCGCACATCGCGGCGCTTCCCGCGGAGCGCTCAGCCGACGGCATCGGCCAGCATGACCGCGGCCACCGCGAGCAGCGCGTAGGCGAAGAGCCGCTGCAGGGTGCCCGCGGAGAGCCGGGCCGCGAGCCGCCTGCCGTCCCAGGCGCCGAGGATCGCGGCCCCGGCGAAGGGGCCCACGGCCGACCAGTCGACGTCCGCCGCCGAACCGGCGCGCGCCGCCAGCGCGGTGAGCGAGTTGATCGTGATGACCAGCAGACTGGTACCGACCGCCGCGCGCATCCGCAGCCCCACGACGTTCACCAGGGACGGTACGGCGAGGAAGCCGCCGCCCACCCCGAGCACCCCGGTCACCGCGCCGAGACCGGCGCCCGCCCCGGCCACCCGCAACGCCCGCGCCGCTGCCGTCGGCGCCGTGCACGGGGCGGTCGCCGGCCGCAGCATACGCACCGCCGCCACAGCGGCGAGCACCGCGAACGCCCCGGTCAGCACCGCCGCCGGCACCTGCCGGGAGACCGCCCCGCCGACCGCCGCCGGCCCGATCCCGGCCGCCGCGAACACGGCACCGGCCCGCCACCGCACCGCCCCCGCGCGGGCGTGCGCCACGAGCGCGGTGACCGAGGTGACGGTGACGACGACCAGGCTCGCGGTGGTGGCCGCGGCCGGGGTGAAGCCGAGCAGATAGATCAACGCCGGTACGGCCAGGACGCTGCCGCCGCCGCCCAGGGCGCCGAGTGCCAGCCCGGTGACGGCCCCGGCGCCGAGGGCGAGCAGGAGCGCGGTCATCCGGCGTTGCCCTCGGCGGTCACGGCGAACCCCGCCGCGTGCCAGGCGGTCATCCCGCCCACGACGTCCACGACGTCCAGCCCCCGGGCGGTCAGCAGCGCGGCCGCCTCCCGTGAGCGCCGCCCCGAGCGGCAGATCACGACGAGCGGGCGGCCCGCCGCGGCCGGCGGCAGCGGAGCCCCGGCCACCAGCCCGGACAGCGGGACGTGCACAGCCCCCGGTGCGTGTCCGGCGGCCCACGCCTCGGCCTCGCGGACGTCCAGCAGGACGGCCTCCGCGTCCGTGCGCTCCCGGGCCTCGGCCGGGGTGAGCCGGGCCATCGGCAGCCCGGCCGCCCGCGCGGCCGCGAACCCGTCGTCCACGGCCACCACGTCGCGCCCGGCCGCGTCGAGGAGCGAGGCGGCGACAGCGGCCCGCATCCCGCCCGCGCAGTGCACCCACACCGTGCCGCCGGGTATCTCGCCCAGCCGGTCCCGCACCTGGTGCAACGGTATGTGGAACGAGCCCCGTATGTGACCGCCGGCCCGCTCCGTGTCCCGGCGCACGTCCAGGACGACCACGTCCTCCGTGCCGCGTGCGGCCAGGTCCGCGAAGCGGGCCCGGGGGAAGGAGCGGGGCCGCTCGCCCGGGCGCAGCCAGGCCTCGGGTGCGCCGGTGGCCGCCACGGCCGGGCGGTCGATGCCGACGCGGGTCAGCTCGCGCTGGGCGGCGGCGAGCTGGGCCGCCGACTCGGCGAGCAGCGTGACCTGCCGCCCCCAGGGCAGCAGCCAGGCCAGGTAGGTGGCGAGCTGTCCGTCGGCCTCGAAGTTCAGGGTGCCCGGGACATGCCCCGCGGCGAACGCCACCCGGTTGCGCAGGTCCACCACCCACTCCCCGGCGGCCAGCCGCACCGCGATCTCCGCCGCGTCCGCCCGGCCCGGTGGCGTGAGGTCGACGGGGGCCGGACCACCGGAGTTCAACGGGCCCATGTGGGCGTAGTACGCCGGTACGTCGTCGAGCCCGGCCAGCAGCTCCGCGACGAACGTGTCGACGTCCTTGACCAGCGCGTCGTTCTCCACGCGCTGCCGGCCGACGGTGGTGGCCGGCCCGGTGGCGTCCCCGGCCGAGCAGAAGCTGCCGAAGCCGTGCGTCGGCAGCACCGCCGTCGCGTCCGGCAGCTCGGCGGCCAGCCGGTGCGCCGAGGCGTGCTGGGCCCGCGCCAGCTCACCGGTGAGCCGGGGCTCCACCAGATCGGGCCTGCCGACCGTGCCGATCAGCAGCGAACCGCCGGTGAAGACGGCCACCGCGCGGCCGCTCTCCTCCAGCACGTACGACGTGTGGTGCGGAGTGTGTCCGGGAGTGGCCAGCGCGCGCACCGCGAGGCCCGCCTCGATCTCCAGCACGTCCCCGTCGGCCACCGGCACCCGCTCGTACGCCACCCGCGCCCCGGCCGGCACCACGTACGCGGCCCCGGTCAGCCGGGCCAGCTCCAGGCCGCCGGAGACGTAGTCGTTGTGCACGTGCGTCTCCATGACCTGGGTGAGCCGCACCCCGCGGCGGGCGACGGCCGCCAGCACCCGGTCGACGTCCCGTGGCGGGTCGACGGCGACGGCGCCGTGCGCCCCGCCCGCCAGATAACTGCGGTTGCCCAGTCCGGGCACCTCGATGGTGTCGACGAAGGACACGGCAGCACACTCCTCTCCTCGATCCCCCTGGTGAATTACCCCCGGGGGTATATGGATCACCGTAGCAGAGGTACCCCCGGGGGTATGTGGCGGAGGTGATGGCCGCACGAACGGCGGCGAGGCGGGAAGATCCGCATCGGCCCATGCGTGCCGTCGCTGATCGTTCCCGCGTAGGGTCGGAAGACAGCACGTCAGAAGAGCGACGAAAGGGCAGGCCCATGGCGCAGGAAGTACGCGGCGTGATCGCACCGGGCAAGGACGAGCCCGTGCGGGTCGAGACGATCGTGGTGCCCGACCCGGGGCCGGGCGAAGCCGTCGTACAGGTGCAGGCCTGCGGGGTCTGTCACACCGACCTGCACTACAAGCAGGGCGGGATCACCGACGAGTTCCCCTTCCTGCTCGGCCACGAGGCCGCCGGAGTGGTGGAGTCGGTCGGCGAGGGCGTCACGGACGTCGCACCCGGTGACTTCGTGATCCTCAACTGGCGTGCCGTGTGCGGCCAGTGCCGGGCCTGTCTGCGCGGGCGGCCCTGGTACTGCTTCAACACCCACAACGCCAAGCAGAGGATGACCCTCGCCTCGACCGGGCAGGAGCTCGCCCCGGCCCTCGGCATCGGCGCCTTCGCCGAGAAGACGCTGGTCGCCGCCGGACAGTGCACCAAGGTCGACCCGGCCGTCTCCCCGGCGGTCGCCGGGCTGCTGGGCTGCGGGGTGATGGCGGGCATCGGCGCCGCGATCAACACGGGCGGCGTCGGCCGGGGCGACTCGGTCGCCGTGATCGGCTGCGGCGGGGTCGGCGACGCGGCGGTCGCCGGGTCCCGGCTCGCGGGCGCCGCGAAGATCATCGCCGTCGACATCGACGACCGGAAGCTGGAGAAGGCCCGCTCCCTGGGCGCCACCCACACGGTCAACTCGCGCGAGACCGACCCGGTCGAGGCGATCCGCGGCCTGACCGGCGGCTTCGGCGCCGACGTCGTCATCGAGGCGGTCGGCCGCCCGGAGACGTACCAGCAGGCCTTCTACGCCCGCGACCTCGCCGGCACCGTCGTCCTGGTCGGCGTGCCCACCCCCGAGATGAAGCTGGAACTGCCCCTCCTGGACGTCTTCGGCCGCGGCGGCGCCCTAAAGTCCAGCTGGTACGGCGACTGCCTGCCCTCCCGGGACTTCCCCATGCTGATCGACCTGCACCTGCAGGGGCGGCTGCCGCTGGACGCCTTCGTCACCGAGACCATCCAGCTCGACGAGGTGGAGAAGGCGTTCGAGCGGATGCACGGCGGCGACGTGCTGCGTTCGGTGGTGGTGCTGTGATGACCACCCGCATCGAACGCCTCGTCACCTCCGGCCGGTTCACCCTCGACGGCGGCACCTGGGACGTCGACAACAACGTCTGGATCGTCGGCGACGAACGCGAGGTGATCGTCATCGACGCCGCCCACGACGCCCGGGCCATCGCCGAGGCCGTCGACGACCGTGTCCTGAAGGCGATCGTCTGCACCCACGCCCACAACGACCACATCGACGCCGCGCCCGCCCTCGCGGACCTCACCGGTGCCAAGATCTGGCTGCACCCCGACGACCTGCCGCTGTGGAAGCTCACCCACCCCGACCGCGACCCCGACAACCACCTGTCCGACGGGCTGGTCATCGAGGCCGCGGGCGCCGACCTGACCGTCCTGCACACGCCGGGTCACGCGCCCGGCGCCGTCTGCCTCCACGACCCCGGCCTGGGCGTCGTCTTCACCGGCGACACCCTCTTCCAGGGCGGCCCCGGCGCCACCGGACGGTCGTACTCGCACTTCCCGACGATCATCGACTCCATCCGGGACAAGCTGCTCACCCTCCCGCCGGAGACCAAGGTCCTGACCGGACACGGCGACCCGACCACCATCGGCGCCGAGGCACCGCACCTGGCGGAGTGGATCGCCCGGGGGCACTGAGCCGCGACGGACGTGAGGCGGGGCGATGGCAGCCTCACGTCTCCACCGGCAGCGGCAGCCGCCCGGAGTGCCCGGGCGGCAGTGCCAGGTCCGCGCGCACGGCCGCGTAGTAGGCGTCGCGGCCGTCCCGCTGCCGGTCCAGCAGGATCCGCCACGTCTCGGGGGCCTGCCGTCCCTCCCGCAGGAAGCGTTCCATCTCCATGACCGCGACGACCCACTCCTGGGCCTTGCCGACCACCGCCGGGCTGCCCAGCATGATGAGCTTCTCGCCGTAGGGATCACGGTCCAACTGGGCCGCGGCCAGCAGGGGCGCGGCCTCCTGCGGGGAGAGCGGGTGGGGATGCGGGTCGTTGCCCAGATGCGCGGCCACCCGGTAGTCGACGGAGACAGTCCTCTTCAACGCCTGCGCCCACTCCGCGTACACCGTCAGCCGCCGCTCCTCCCAGCGTGCCTCCTGTTCCTGCCGGAACCGTGCCCGGTCGCCCCGCACCACCGCGAGATACGAACCGAGCGCGCCGATCACGACGCCTATCAAGGCCGGGAGTTGCTGCAGGAACGCGGTCATGTGCGCACGGTATCTGTCCTGTTGATCGCGCGGCCCGTACGGTCGTCGTCATGACCGGACTGACTCGCTTTGCCGGATACGGAGTTCTCGTCACGGGCGCGGCCCGCGGCATCGGCGCGGCCGTCGCCCGCAGGCTGGCCGAGGAGGGCGCGCGGGTGCTGGCGACCGACCGGGACCTGCCCGAGGCGGAGCGGACGGCCGCCGCGCTGCGCGAACAGGGCCTGGCGGTCGAGGCGTTCGCCTGTGACGTCGCCGACCGCGACTCGGTGGAGGCGGCCGTCGAACGGGCCGTCGGCCTCTTCGGCACGCTCGACGTCCTGGTGAACTGCGCCGCGCACTGCACCCCGGACCTCCCCCTCTTCGAGGACCAGCCGGACGATGCCTGGGCCCTCGATCTCGACGTCACGCTCACCGGCGTCCACCGCTGCTGCCGCGCCGCCCTCCCGTATCTCGCCGCCTCCGGCCGGGGCGCGATCGTCAGCATCGGATCCGTCAACGCCCGCGCCGACTTCGGCAACCACGCCTACAGCGCCGCCAAGGCCGGCCTCGCCTCGCTGACCCGCACCCTCGCCGGGCACGCGGCCGCGCGCGGGGTCCGGGTCAACCTGGTGGAGCCGGGCACGGTCCGCACCTCGGCCTGGGCGGGCCGGGACGACGAACTCGACGCCGTCCGCTCGCTGTACCCGCTCGGCCGGGTGGGCGAGCCCGAGGACGTCGCCGCGGCGGTCGCCTTCCTCGCCTCCCGCGACGCCGCCTGGATCACCGGCACCGCCCTGGGCGTCGACGGCGGACTCACCGCCGTGCACGGCGGGTTCCACGCGGCGCTGCGGCCGCACCGGGAGGCCCGGCTCGGCTCAGAGCGCCACTGACGCGGTCGCGAGTGCGGCCAGTACGCGCCGGGTGTCGTCCTCGGTGGTCCGCCAGTTGCTGAACGCCGCCCGCAGCGCCGGGACCCCGCGGTACACCGTCGGCGTCAGGAACCCCTCCCCGGACGCGGCGACCGCCCGGGCCAGCGCGGCCACCCGTTCCTGCGTGGGCTGTTCGGCGAGGGTGAAGCAGACGACGTTGAGCCGGACCGGAGCCAGCAGGCGGAGGGCGGGCAGCTCCCCGACGCCGGCGCCGAGGCGGCGGGCCTCGGTGACGTTGCGCTCGACGATCTCGCGGTGCCCGTCCCGGCCGTACGCGGTGAGCGTGAACCAGGCCGGCAGCGCCCGCATCCGCCGGGAGGTCTCCGGGGTGAGGTGCAGGAAGTCCGGGGTGCCGGTGGGCAGACCGAGGTACGGGGACTCGTTCCGGAAGACCGCCACCTGGAGGTCGCGGCGGCGGGTGAACTGCACGGCCGCGTCGTAGGGGACGTTGAGCCACTTGTGCAGGTCCACGCAGACCGAGTCGGCCGCGTCGAGACCCGCGACGAGCGGGGCGTGGGCGGGGGAGAGGGCGGCGAAGGCACCGAACGCGGCGTCCACGTGCAGCCAGAAGCCGTACCGCTCCCTGAGGGCCGCGATCGCGCGCAGGTCGTCGAAGTCGACGGTGTTCACGGTGCCCGCGTTGGCGACGACGATTGCCGGCCGCCCGCCCAGTGCGGCCAGCGCCGCGTCGAGGGCGGTCACGTCCACCGCCTCCCGGTTGCCGGGCAGCAGGTGCACCGGGCGCAGCCGGTCCCGGCCGATGCCGAGGACGGACAGCGCCTTGCCGATGCTGGAGTGCGGGCTCCCGGAGAGCACGTCGACCGGGCCGAGCGCGGCGGCGCCCGCCCGGGAGACGTCCACCCCGAGCCGCTCTCCGAGCCACTCCCGGGCGATGGCCAGACCGACCGTGTTCGACATCGTGGCGCCGGTCACGAAGGCCCCGCTGTGCGCGTCGCCGAGTCCGAACAGCCCGGCCAGCCAGCCGACCGTCTCGCGCTCCAGGGCGGCACCCCAAGAACCGGTGTCGGCGGCCAGGTTCTGGTCGTAGGCCGAGGTCAGCCAGTCACCGGCGAGGGAGGCGGGGGTCACACCGCCAGTGACGAAACCGAGGTAGCGTGGCCCGGTTGAGGCGGACATTCCCGGCGCCCACCGCTCGGTGAACCGGGCCAGCGCGCCGGCGCCGCCCTCCCCGTGCTCGGGCAGCGGCGCCCGCGCGGGTGCGGGCCCGGGCGCGGCGACCGGGCGCTCGGCCGCCCCGGCCGCCGCACGGGCGGCCACGTCTCGGGCGGACTGGAGGAGTTCGGGAAGCCGGGCGAGATCGCCGGCGAGTGCGGGATGCATGCCCCGCACACTAGGTCGGCCACGATGCTGTGGCGCGGTCCACTTCCGGGTAGGTGGACCGGTGCCCGCCGGGGCGGCCGCGACGGCTAAGTTAACCGTTTCGTCACAGCCCGCCTCGGGCTACAACCAATGCCGCGCATCGGGCGGTCCAGTACGACGAGACCACAGCACAGGAAAAACCGGAAAAGGAGACAGATTTCATATGGGGGACATACGCAGACGAAGTGCCGTCGTGCTCGGTGTCACGGGCCTGGTGGCACCGCTCACACTCGCCCTCACCTCCGCTCCGGCGCAGGCGGCGAGCTGCACCACGCAGGCCGGGCCGTACCAGAAGCAGGTGGAGAAGTTCCTCGGGCGGCCGGTGGACGGCAAGCAGTCCGCCGCCGACTGCAAGGCGATCCGGGCCTTCCAGGACAAGCACGGCATCACGCCCGACATCGGCTACGCGGGCTCCGTCACCTGGGGCGTGATGGACCTGATGAACAAGCAGAAGGCCGTCGGGAACAAGCCCAACAAGGACGGCAAGTGCCCCACCAACAAGGGGCGCATCGCGTGCGTCAACCTGACGCTCCAGCTCAGCTGGATCCAGGACGGCAACAAGCTCGTCTACGGCCCGGTCCCGGTCCGTACCGGCCGCAAGGGGTACGTCACCCGCACCGGCCTGAAGAAGATCTACTGGCGTGACATCGACCACGTCTCCTCGCTGTACAACGTGTCGATGCCCTACAGCCAGTTCTTCGACGGCGGCCAGGCCTTCCACGCGGTGGGGCTGAGCATGTGGAACCCGCCGGGTTCGCACGGCTGCGTCAACATGACCACGGCGACGGCCAAGAAGTACTGGTCGCTCCTGAAGAACGGCGACGACGTCTACGTCTACGGCCGCAAGCCGGGCACCTGACGGCACCCGGCCCCGGCCACCGCCCCGGTCAGCTCTCCGGGGCGTCCCCGAAGTCCGGGATCTCCAGCCTGGCCCCACCCTGCCGCGCGGACTCGTGCGCGACGATGCCCGGCAGGGTGTAGCGGGCCGCGACCCACGCGTTGACCGTCGGGAGGGCGCGTGTGTTGACGGCGGTCACGAAGTCGTCCACCAGGAAGTGGTGGCTGCCCTCGTGCCCGTTGTGCAGCGTGTCGAACTCGCGCGGCAGCCGGGCCCGGTCGTGCACCGGGGCCGACCCGGAGGTGAAGGCGGCCCGCAGCTCCGGCGCGATGTGCTGGAGGGACGGGTCGTCGGGGGACATGGTCGGCTTGGGCTCCAGCAGCTCGCTGATGTCCTGCACGCCCTTCTTGTCCTGCCACAGCGCCACCGTCGCCAGCTGCTCCATGCTCGCCTCCGTGCCGAAGAACCGGAAGCGGGACTCACGGATGTGCGACGGGTAGCCCACCCGCCGGAACTCGTTGGTACGGAACGAGCCGCCACCGGCCACCTCGAACAGCGCGGTCGCGTTGGAGACGTCGTTGCCGAACTGGCTGACCTCCTTGTCGAAGACGCCGTCGCCCCGGTCGTCCACGACCCCGATCGCCGACACGCTCACCGCGTGCGTCTGCCAGGCGCCGAGCACCCCGCCGACCGCGTGCGTCGGGTAGAGCAGCGGGGGATAGCTGGCGGTCGCCTTCCAGTTCTCGCCGCCGCTGTAGCGGTAGGCGTCGTAGAAGCCGAGGTCCATGTCGTGGACGTAGTCGCCCTCGGCGTAGAAGAGCCGCCCGAAGGCGCCCTTGGCGATCTGGTTGCGGGCGTGCACGGTCGCCGGGTTGTACTGGCTGGTCTCGCCCATCATGTACGTCAGCCCGGTCGCCTTGACCGCGTCGATGATCGCGGCGATCTCCTCGGTCGTGATCGCCATGGGGACCGCGGAGTACACGTGCTTGCCGGCGTTCAGGCCCTGCAGGACCAGCGGGCCGTGCGTCCAGCGCTGGGTGAAGATCGCGACCGCGTCGACGCCCGACTCCAGCATGGCCTCGTACGACGGGAAGGTGCCCGCCAGACCCTGGGCGGCGGCGAGCTTCTCCGCCCGCTCGGGCAGCAGGTCGGTGACGTACACGTCGCCGACGCCGGGATGGGCCTGGAACAGCGTGGCGAACTGGCCGGAGAACTGTCCGGCGCCGACGATGCCGAGTGAGAAAGTCATGGGGGTTACTTTCGTCGCGGAAGAATCTTGGCGTCAAGGGGCGGAAGGAAGTCAGAAAGGTGCGGACAGGGCGCTTATGCGGCGCACCCGGCGCACAGTAGGGTGGCTTGGTTGCTTCAGTTCCGGAAGAAAAGGAATACCGTGACCGACTGGCTGCCGCTGAGCTCCGCGGAGCGTTCCGTGGCGATCGAGGTGCTCGTCAACGGCCCGCTGTCGCGTACCGAGCTGGCCCGTCGGCTGAATCTCTCCCAGGGCAGCCTCACCCGCCTCACCAAGCCGCTCATCGAGTCCGGTCTGCTCGTCGAGGCCCCCTGGACGGGCGCCCCGGAGGCGCGGCAGGGCCGGCCCTCGCAGCCGCTCGCCGTGGTCGCCGAGTCCCGGTCATTCCTCGGCTTCAAGATCACCGAGGAGATGGTCTACGCCGTCGTCACCAGTCTCCGGAGCGACATCGTCGACCGCCTCGACCGGCCGCTCACCGGCCACGACCCGAAGTACGTCGCCGACCTGCTGGCCGACATGACCGCCGAGCTCGCCGGGCGGCACCCCGCGATCGCGGGCATCGGCATCGGTGTCGGCGGGTTCGTGCGGGAGAACGCGGTGGTCGGCGAGTCGCCCTACCTGTCCTGGCGCGACGTCCCGCTGGCCGGACTGGTGCGGGAGCGTACCGGGCTGCCGGTCGTCGTGGAGAACGACGTGGCCGCCCTGGTCGAGGCCGAGACCTGGTTCGGCGCCGGCCGCGGACTGGACCGCTTCGTCGTCCTGACCATCGGCGCCGGCATCGGCTACGGCCTGGTGCTCGGCGGCAGGCGGGTCCCCTGCGCCGAGGAGGACCGCGGCTTCGGACGGCACTGGATCATCGACCCCCTGGGCCCGCTCACCCCGCAGGGCGAGCGCGGCAGCGCCGCGTCGCTGCTCACCATCCCCAGCATCCGCTACCAGGTCCGCGCCGCCACCGGCCGCGACGCCTCGTACGAGGAGATCCTCGCCGGGGCCGCCGCGGGCGAGCCGATGGCCGCGCGGGTGGTCGGCGAGGCCGGCCGGGCCCTGGGCATGCTGCTCGCGCAGATCGCCAACTTCGCCATGCCGCAGAAGATCCTGCTGGCCGGGGAGGGGGTCGGCCTGATGGAGGTGGCCGGCGACACGGTGCGGGAGACGGTCCGCGCCCACCGGCATCCGCTCGCCGTCCCGATCGGCCTGGAGACCAAGGTCTCCGACTTCCACGACTGGGCGCGGGGTGCGGCCGTCCTGGCGATCCAGGTCCTGGTGCTCGGCCGTGCCGGTGGCTGAACTGTCGTTTCCGCAGGTGCGGGCGTTGCCGGACCGCATCGAACTCCCGCCCGTGCCGGACGCATTGACGTGATGAGTAACACGGTCCGATATGTCCGCATCGGTCGTACTTACTCACGGCGCCTTCACGTCGAGCGGCATATGCTTCACACCATGTCCACCACTGTTGAAACCGTCACCGAGCGATCGGCCGACGAGGTCAACGAGGAGATCCGGGCCCTGTGGCTCCGGTCGGGCGGGACACTGAGCACCGAGCAGCGCGAGGAGTACCAGCGGCTCGTCCTCGAATGGGCGGCGGCGACCCCGTAGCAGCCGGGCCAGACGGCCTGACCTGCCCCTCCCGGGCACCCGCAGCGGCCGGGTGCCCCTTCTCGCAAGACCTCGCGCGGCAGACCTCGCACCGCCCCCGTCAGCCCCAAGTGGCCGAGTAGTAGCGCTGGTACGCCTTGCGGTCCTGTTCGGCACGGATGAAGCGTGTGCCCACCAGCGCGATCAGACTGCCCCCGATCACCAGCAGACCCGGTCCGATGTTGCGGGTGTCCGTGAGCCGGGCGATCAGGCCGGTGTCGTCCCCGGTGACCGGCGCCGTCGAACCCGGCGAGGCCGCGCTCGGCGCGATGGCGCTGTGGTTGGCCGACGCGGACGGCGCGGGCGCGGCGCCCTGCCCGGCGGCCTGCTTCTCCACGATCAGCTGCACGTTCAGCGCCGCCATCGCCCGCGTCACCGGCTGGAAGAACGTCACCCCGCCCGTGGTGCAGTCACCGCTGCCGCCCGAGGTCATTCCCAGCGCGATGCCGTTGGAGAACAACGGGCCCCCGCTGTCGCCCGGTTCGGCACACACATTGGTCTGGATGAGCCCGGTGACCGTGCCCTCGGGGTAATTGACGGTCGCGTTGAGCGCGGTCACCGTGCCGTCGTGCAGCCCGCTGGTGGAGCCGCTGCGGAACACCTTCTCGCCGACCGTCGGGTCGGCCGCCCCCGTGATCCGCACGCCCTGGCCGTTGCCGATCGCGACCACGTCCGCGTTGTCACCGGCCTTCCCGGACGCGTACTGGATCAGCGAGAAGTCGTTGCCCGGGAACTGCGTGTCGATGGTGGTGCCCACCTGCTGGTCGTTGCCCTGCCCCTCGTCGAACCAGATGGTGTTGGCGGGACCGCAGTGACCGGCGGTGAGGATGAAGTCGGTGGTCCCGTTGGTGACGTTGAACCCCGCCGAACAGCGGCCGCCCGTCGACAGGATGGGCTGCGCCCCGTTCAGCCGGGTGGTGAACCGGCCCTCGGAGCGCTGCATCTGCACGAAACTGCCGATGCCCGTGGCGACCCGGCTCAGGTCCGACCAGTCCGAGGCGGAGACCGTGCTGTCGGCCTCCACCATCACCCGGTTGGTCTTGTAGTCCACCGCCCACGCGGTGCCGGCCACCCGGGGCGCCGCCTTCAGCGTGGCGGTCGCCGCTTTCAGCTCGTTCATGCTGTGCGACACCATCCTGGGCTCCGCGCCGGCCTGCTTCACGGCCGCCGCGGCCTCGGCGTCGGTCACCGCGACCACCGGCTTGCCGTCGGCGCCGATCCAGCTGCCCGCCGTACGGGCGGTGCCGAGCTTCGCCACCAGCGCCGCACCGGTGTTGCCCGCCTCGGTCGCGGAGCCCGCACTGAACGGGACGGCGGACGTGCCGGGCGTCTCGCTCGCCATGGCCGTGGTGACCATCGCGCCCCCCAGAAGGAGTCCGCCGACCGCCGCCAGCTGTGTCCCCCGCCGGACGACCCGTCGTCGTGCGTGCCTCATCCATGGCTCCCGAAACCCCGAACGCGCGGTGCCTGCACCGCGGGGCCCTCCGGTCGTCGAGCGCCCTGCTCTCCATACGCGGGCGGCCTCCGGGGTGTTCACGGCGACAGTGATCTTTACGATCCCGTGGCAGTACGGCACGGCCGTACGCCTCGTTCCCGGGGCCGCCCCGGCCGCCTATCTTGAGCCCATGACCAGCATCCCGCAGGAGACTCCGGGCGAGCCGAACCCGCTGCGCGCCCTCACCCTCGACCGGCTGCGATGTCGTACCAGCATGAAATGGCGCACCTACCCCGAGGACGTGCTCCCGGTGTGGGTGGCCGAGATGGACGTGCCGCTCGCCCCCGCCGTCGTCCGCGCCGTCACGGACGCGATGGAACTCGGCGACACCGGCTACCCGGCCGGCACCGGCTACGCCGAGGCGCTCGCCGGGTTCGCCGCGAAGCGCTGGGGCTGGCACGGGCTCGACGTGACCCGCACCGCGATCGTCCCCGACGTGATGCTCGGCGTGGTCGAGATGCTGAAGCTGGTCACCGGGCCCGGCGACCCGGTGGTCGTCAACTCGCCGGTGTACCCGCCGTTCTACCAGTTCGTCGCGCACCTGGACCGGGAGGTGGTGGAGGCTCCGCTCGGCAGCGACGGCCGGATCGACCTCGACGTGCTGGAGGCGGCGTTCCGCGGGCTCGGCGGCCGCCGGGCCGGGTATCTGCTGTGCAGCCCGCACAACCCGACCGGCACCGTCCACACCGCCGACGAACTCACCGCCGTCACCGCCCTCGCCGACCGGTACGGCGTCCGGGTCGTCGCCGACGAGATCCACGCCCCGCTCACCGCCGGGGGCGTCGGCTTCGTCCCGTACCTGAGCGTGCCGGGCGCCGAGCGAGGGCTGTCCCTGATGTCGGCGTCCAAGGCCTGGAACCTCGCCGGCCTCAAGGCCGCCCTCGCCCTCGCCGGACCCGGAGCGGCCGCCGACCTCGCCCGGCTGCCGGAGGAGGTCAGCCACGGTCCGAGCCACGTCGGCGTCATCGCCCACACGGCCGCGCTGACCGACGGCACCGCCTGGCTGGACGCCCTGCTCGCGGGCCTCGACGAGAACCGGCGCCTGCTGGCCGGCCTGCTCGGCCGCCACCTGCCCGGCATCCGGTACCGGCCCGCCGAGGCCACCTACCTCGCCTGGCTCGACTGCCGCGCCCTCGGCCTCGGCGACGATCCTTCCGAGGTCTTCCTGGAGCGGGGCCGGGTCGCCGTCAACTCCGGCCTCCCCTTCGGGACCGGCGGCGCCGGGCACGTACGGTTCAACCTGGCCACCTCGCCCGAGGTGATCACGGAGGCGGTACGGCGGATGGCGGCGGCACTCGCGTGAGGCGTGACCGCGCGGCTGACATCATGGCCGCATGCGTGTGCTGATGCCGCTGCCGGACCGGGACTTCGACGTGACCGAGGTGGCCGTGCCCTGGCGGGAGCTGACCCGAGCCGGCCACGAGGTCGTCTTCGCCACCGAGCGCGCCGGCACCCGGCCCGCCGCCGACCCCCGGCTGCTCACCGGCGTCCTGTTCGGGCAGCTCGGTGCCGAGGACGAACCCAAGCGGTTCTACGAACAGCTCACCGCCGCACCGGAGTTCACCGCCACGGCCGGCTGGTCCGGCCTCGACGTCGGCGGCTTCGACGGGCTGCTGCTGCCCGGCGGTCACGCGCCCGGCATGCGCCAGTACCTCGGCTCACCCGAACTGCGCGAACAGGTGCGGAAGTTCTGGACGCTCGGCCGCCCGGTCGGTGCGATCTGCCACGGCGTCCTCGTCCTCGCCCGCACCGGGGACCCGGCCACCGGACGCAGCGTCCTGTCCGGCCGCCGCACCACCTGCCTGCCCAAGTACATGGAACGCACCGCCTACATGACCACCGCGTGGCGACTGGGCCGCTACTACCGGACCTACCCCGCCTACGTGGAGGACGAGGTGCGGGCCGCCCTGGCCGACCCCGTCGCCCAGTTCGAGCGTGGTCCCCGCGAGCTCACCCGGCGTGGCACCGCGACCGACGACACGCACGCCTTCGTCGTCGAGGACGGCAGCTATCTGTCGGCCCGGTGGCCCGGTGACGCGTACCTGTTCGCGCGGAGGTATCTCGAACTTCTCGAGGGGCGGGCGGACTCCTGAACGCTCCGCTGGTTGCGCGGTTGCGCGCTTCGTCGGCCGCGGTCCGGTGGGGGCCGTTCGCGCAGTTCCCCGCCCCTCGTGGGGCGCGGTTCCGGATCCGCCTAGACTCCGGGCATGGATGACATCACCGGGACGGCCCTCGACCGGCTCGGCGCCGGGAAGTATCTGCTGGTCACCAGCTACCGCAAGGACGGCACCCCCGTCCCGACCCCGGTGTGGGTGGTGAGGGACGGGGACGCGCTCGGCGTCTGGACGGTCGCGGACTCCTTCAAGGTCAAGCGCATCCGCCGCCGCGCCGACGTCACGGTCGGCCCCTGCGACCTGCGCGGCAACCCGACCGGCGACCCTGTACCGGCCACCGCCGAGATCACCGACGCGGCCACCGCCGCCCGCTACCGCGGCCTCATCGCCCGCAAGTACGGCATCACCGGCCGCCTCACCCTGCTCGGCAGCAGGCTGCGCCGGGGCGTCGACGGCACGGTCGGCATCCGGGTGACCCTGGCGCCCTGAGGAGGCCGGGACCTTCTCAGGGCGCGGGCGACGCTACGCGGCGTCCAGCACCGTGCCGGTGAGCGTCGGTCCGCCGGGCAGCGGGTCGCCGCCGTCGTCCGTCTGCCGGAAGGTCACCGACTCGGCCGGCTCCGCGACCTGGTCCCGGACGGTCGGCACGGTCACGTCCAGGCCGGTCTGTCCCGCGGGCACGTCCAGCCACAGGTACAGCCCGTCAACCTGGGACAGCGGCCGTTCCGGGTCCGGCTCCGCGCCGGAGACGTCGGCCAGCCAGGTGGGGTCGACGTCCTTGGTGGACAACTCGGTGCCGCCGCTGCCGACCGGAACCGGTACGAACAGCGCGCCGATGTCCGTGTCCGCGGCCGCCGACAGCGAGATCCGCCACTTCAGGGCCGAGCCTTCGGTCACCCGGTCCGCGAGCGGGGTCACGGTGACGGTGGGCGCCGGGTCGTCGTTGCGTACGGTCACCCCGCCCCGGTACGAGCCGACGACCGCCCCGTGGACGGCCTTGACCAGCACGTCGTACGGCACGTCCGCGCCGTAGCGGGTGTTGCCCCGCACCTCGACCGGCACGTCGATGCCGTGACCGCCGGGGCCCACCGTGACCAGGCGGTCCTTCGCGGTGCCGGTCGCCGGGTCGACGACGTACACCCGGACCTGCCCGCTGCCCCGCCCGGACACCCGTACCGGGACGTGGTAGGTGCGGACGCCCGAGTCGCCCTCGTCGACCGTGAGCCGCCCGACGTCGACGCGCGGCAGCACGGCCGGGTGGACCGCCGGGGTGCCCGGCCGCCAGCCCCAGGCGTCCATCAGCCAGGCCTGTCCGGACCCCGAACGCGGCGTCAGGCCGAGGGACGTGACGGACCGCAGGTCGAGCCCGGCCCGGTGGGCGGCGGTGAGCGGTACGCGCAGTTCGCGCGCCCAGTAGGAGGCGGTGCGGTCGCTGCCCGGCAGGCCGTCGACGCGGACCCGCCCCAGCGTGGCCCGTCGGCCGTGGCTGTCGGTGACGGACACGTCGAGACTCGTGCCCCGGGAGTTCGGCGGCACGAAGACCCGCAGCGCGAGCGAGTCGGCACCCGCGAGCGAGACCGGCCGCGCCACCCGGACCCGGGCCGCAGACCCGGCGGACGTCCAGTGCAGCGCGATCGCGTGCCGGCCGGCCTCCCGTCCCGTCTCCCACTGCGCGAAGTGCGGTGAGATGCCCGTGGCAGCCGCGCCCAGGCAGGACACCGCCGGGTCGGGATCGACCGCCGAGCACAGCCGGCCGCCGGTCACCGTCACCTTGCCGTCCGGCAGGAACCCGGCACCCCGGTTCGCACCGACCGCGTGCGCGAGCACCCGCGCCGGGTCCGCCGACGGCGCCCGCCGTCCCGAACCGTCCAGCAGCGGACGGGCCCGGTCGTCGCCCGCGACGAACAGTCGGGCCGCCGTCGCGATGTACGTCGAGCCCGCCCGGTGCTGCTGATCGGCCGTCAGCCGGGTCGCGGCGTGCGGGGAGCAGACCGGGTCCGGGTGGTCCGGGTCGTCGGAGAAGTCGTCCTCCGCGGGGGCCTGCGCCTGCCCCGGCGTCCACTCGGTGTTGAAGAAGTTGTGGTCGGCGCCGATCACGTAGACCGCGCTGTGCAGCGCCTTGCCCTTGCCGACCGCGCGGGTGCCGTCGACGTACACCTCGCCCTGGAGGTCGGAGACGTCGCCGTCGCAGCCCGGCAGGATCGTGAGCGACGGCACGTCCGGCACCGGGTTCTGGCCGAAGACGGTGGGGCCGATCAGCACGGTCCCGCTGATGTGCCAGCGCACCGGGCCGTGGTAGCCGTCCTGGCCGGCCGGCGGCGGGTACAGGCTGTCCATCGCCGCCCGGTTGACGCCCTCGCCGCCCCGCGAGTGGCCGATCAGCAGCACGCGCGAGAGGTCGGCGCGGGGTGACTCGCGCACGATCGGGGGTGCGTGGCGCGGGTCGCGCGCCCAGTCGGCCCAGTGCCCGAGGTGCAGCCGGATCAGGGACGAACGGGCCTGCGCGCCGCCGTCCTCGGCCTGCCAGTCCTGGCCGTTGATCCCGTTCGCCGAGATCGACACCGTCACGTAGCCCTGGGAGGCGAGCAGTTGCTGGTCGCGCAGGTAACCGCGGTGGCTCGGCACGGGGAGCGTCCCGGCCGGGCACGGCCAGGCGCCGGAGGCGTCGTCGGAGCCGCCCTGCGGGGCGTAGCAGGTGGCGTGGCGGCCGTGCAGGAAAAGGGCCAGCGGGCGGGCCCCGGAGGCCCCGGTGGGCGCGACCACCGCCGCTTGCATCTCGACCGGTACGGAGAACCCGGGCAGGCGCACCGACTTGAGCCGGTACGAGCCCGTCTTCGTGCGGTAGGGTCCGGGCCTGCCCGGGTCCACCGGATTGGCGGGCAGCGGGGCCGGGGGCCGGGCCGCCGCCGCGGGCCCGGACGCGTCCGGGCCCGTCCGGGTGTCCAACTGGCGTCCGCCGGACCAGACCTGAAGGTTCTTCAGCGCGCCCGCACGTCCCCCGCGCAGGCCGAGCCGGAAGCTGCGCCCGTCCCGTTCCGGCTTCGGCACCCCCAACAGCCGTCCGTCCGCACGGAACTCGACCCGCGCGTCCCCCATCGGCACCCGTCTGCCGGACCGCCACACCAGCTGGGGAGCCTGCCGCCCCCGGTCGATGTGCCAGCCCGGTGGCAGCTTCCCGCCGGACGTGACTGCGACCGGGGCCTGTTGAGCGTGCGCGGTGGTGCCGGACACTCCTCCCGCGAGCGCGAGCACCGCCGCCGCGGTGACCCATATGCGTCGGGTACGGACCAATGTTCCTCCTCCTCGGAAGGCGAGCACGAGCCGCCCCGAGCCGTCCCGGGGAAGCCCCTCGCCCTCCGGAGGACGGGGAGTGGAGTCTGTGGGTTGCCTGTGGGTCCGGAGTGAACGGATCACCTCGGGGAGGCCGGAGTGAACAGGTCGCGTGCGGGCGGGGCGGCACCTGTCGAGTTCGGGGGCGGTCCGCCCGCATGCGGACTCGACGGTGTTGCCCCTCGCGCGTTACTCGACGCCGGGCGGTACGACCGTGGCGTGGTGGTAGTACATCCGCCAGGCGCTTCGCTCGTCGTGTCGGCGCCACAGTGAGCTGTGGCGGGAGCGGCGGCTGCCGAGGCGGGCCTCGAAGGTCACCTGTACCAGGCCGGGAGCGAGGACGGTACCGGTGATGCCGGACGGCTCGTACCGGGGGCCGTCCGGTGACGCGCCCGGCTTGTCCGGCAGTTCGGCGAGCAGTTGCTCGTACGTGGACCTGCGGCCGGACGCGCCCACCTCCACGAACTCGGGGTCCAGCAGCTCGGCCGCCAGCTCGCGGGAGGCGCGCACCGCGGGATCCATCAGCCGCAGCTCGCCCGCGATCGCAGCCGCCACCTGGGCCTGTATGTCGTCCATGGGCCCATCCTCGCCCGGGGGTCCGGTCGCCGGGCAACCGGATTTCCGACCGTCAGCTCCAGGCCCGGTACGGCTCGTCCAGCAGCTGGAAGACCGGCTCGCCCCGCACCGGGTCCTTGGCCGTGGAGAGCCTGACGCGGTCACCGCTGTGGATGCCGATCGGCGGGCCCATGACCCGGCCCCGTACCACGAACCCCTCGGCCATCTCGATCAGGGACACGTTGCGCGCGGCCGGCGTGTTGCGGTGCACGACCGTCGAGTGGCGGACCGTGCCCGTGCCCTCGCTGCGCTCCGTCCGCAGTTCGCTGCCCTGGCACACCGGACACAGCAGCCGGTGGTACGTCGCGGTGCCGCACCAGGTGCAGCGCTGGTAGACGATGGCGTCCTTGGCGTGGTCCGCGGGCGCGGGGTCGAGAACGCCCGTCGCGAATCCGACCGCCGACTGCACGGCGCTCGTCGAGTGGTGGTACACGCTGGTCAACTCCCTGCGCTCGCCCGGAATCCCGCGTGTCCGGAGCCGGCCGGGCACGCCTGTGCCCGGTTGGCCGTGCCACCGTGCACGTCGACAGAGTATGGCACTCAGTGCCAACCGTAAAGGCACTGCGTACCCCTAATATGAGGTCTCCCGGAACTCAGGCGCGGCCGAACGCGGTCTCGATCTCCTGGACCACCCGCCACAGCGGGGCGTCCCGCCGGGAGACGAGCACGACCACGTCGTCCGGGTGTTCCGCCGGGCCGCCGAACAGCGCGGCCGACGCCCCGCCCGCGGTGGGGGCGGCGGCCTCGGTGCCGAACGCGGCCTGCACGTACCCGAGGGCGTGGCCGACCGTCTCTTCCGCGTCGATCCGGCCGTCCGAACGCAGCCAGGACCGGAGCGCGTTGTTGTGCGCCGCGACCACGGCCGCCGCCACGACGTCCGCCCGCAGCGTCCCGTCCGGGCGGCCGGCGTACCGGCCGCGCAGGTACTCGGCGAGCGCGCGCTCGTAGCGCCACACCACCGACAGCTCGTACGCGCGCAGCCCCGGGACCTGTTTGGTGAGCCGGTAGCGCTGGACCGAGAAGGTCGGGTTCTCCGCGTACATCCGCAGCACCAGCCGCGCCGCGTCGCACACCCGCCGCACCGGCTCGCACCGCGGGTCGCCCGCCGCGAGGAAGGCGGTCATGTCGGCCAGGCACCCCTCGTGGTCGGGGAAGACCACGTCCTCCTTGGAGGGGAAGTAGCGGAAGAACGAGCGGCGCCCGACCCCTGCGAGGGCGACGATGTCGTCGACGGTCGTCTGCTCGTACCCGTGCTCCAGGAAGAGCTGGAAGGCCGCCGCCACCAGGGCGTCCCGCATGGGCGGCTTGGCGGGCGGTGCCACGCTGCTGGAGCTCATGGACGCGAACGTAGCATTCCGCCGACCGGCATGGCACTCGGTGCAGCAGGACGGGGGACTGAGTGCTCTATCCGCCGTCCCGGGCCCGCTCGCCCTCCCGGGCTGAACCGGTGGGGCGGTCCTCCCGTATGTGTTCTCGGGGATCGTGGACCCCCCGTCCGCACGGGGAGTGGAAGGAGAGCAGTGTGTCGACACCGCCCGACCCTGAACAGCCGCACCGCGGACCGGTCCTGGAACCGGTCCGGGTCCTGCGTCCCCGCCGGCTCGACACCCTCGCGGAGCTGATGCGCGAGTTCCACGCGGAGGCGGAGGCCGCCCGGGGGACGAGCGGGACCGGGGACGCGACGGAGGCGGCGGCGGGGAGCCGGGGCCCCGCGGAGTTCGAGGCCTTCGAACCGGCCGCCGGTTCCGGCACCGGTGCGGGAACCGGTTCTTTCGGCCCGGGCGCCGGTTCCTTCGGCTCCGGCACCGAGGACGAGACCCAGGAACTGCCGCCCGTCACCGACGGCCCCCGCACCGCACCCGGGAGCCACGGGTACGGCCACGGCGCCGACCCGTCCCGGGCCTTCGGCTTCGGACCGGGACTGCGCCGGGCCGCCGTCGTGGTGGCCGTCGGCGCGGCCGCCCTGGTCGGCTTCGGATGCGCCCTGCTGCTGCCCGGCCGGGAGGGCACCGCCGAGGCCGCCCAGCCGTCGCGGTCGGCCACCACGGCACCGGCCTCCACGCCGCCGGCCTCCGACACCTCCGCCGACCCCGACGGTGCCGGCACCCTGCGCCAGGGCGACACCGGCCCCGAGGTCGTCGAGCTGGAGCAGCGTCTGCTGCGCATCCCGGACGTCTACCGCGACGGCTCCACCGGCGGCACCTACGACGCCGCCCTGACCGCCGCCGTGGAACGCTTCCAGGTCTGGTACGGCATCAGCGGCGACGAACGCGGTGTCTACGGCGACGACACCCGCCGCGCCCTGGAGTCGCGCACCAGCCTCACCGGTGGCTGACCGCCCGGGGCGGCGACTGCTCCTCGCCCTCCACCGGCACCCGGATGTCCAGCACGCACACGTCGTCGCGCCGTTCGCCCGTCAGCATCGCGGCGAGGAGGGCGTCCAGGGAGGCGGGGCCGGCGGCGAGCGCGGCCGCGGCCAGGCGGTCCAGGCCCGCGTCGATGTCCTCGCCGAGCCGCTCGACCAGGCCGTCGGTGTACAGCAGCAGCCGGTCGCCGGGCTCCAGCTGGAACTCGGCGGACTCGTAGACCGGATCCGCCGACGCGCCGAGCAGCATGCCGGTCGGCCGGTCGAGGTGGTGGGCCCTGCCCCCGCGCACGAGGAGAGGCGGCGGGTGCCCCGCCTGGGCCCAGGCGAGACGCCGTTCGGCGGGGTCGTAGCGGGCGAGGACGAGCGTCGCGGTGGACTGGGCGTCGCGCGAGTGCAGCAGCAGGAAGTTGAGCCGGGCCAGCGCACCGGTCAGGGAGGAGCCGGTGCTCACCATGCCCTTGGCGGTGAACCGCAGCTGGGCCATGGTGGCGACGGCGTCGACACCGTGTCCCGCGACGTCGCCGACCACGAACAGCGCCGCCTCGTCGGGCAGTTCGATGGCGCTGAACCAGTCACCACCGACGTGCACCCCCGCCTGTGCGGGCAGGTAGGCGACCTCGACGCGCAGCCCGTGCAGCTGCACCGGGTTGCTGGGCAGTGGCAGCAGCGCGTGCTGGAGCCGGGCGGCGAGCGCGCGCTCGGCGTCCAGGACACCGCGTTGTACGAGGATCGCGCGCTCGCTGTCCACCAGGGCGAGTTCGGCGCTGCGCTGCGCGGTGAGGTCCTGCACGAAGCCGTGCACCTCGACGACCGTGCCGTCCGCGGCGCTGACCGCCTCCGCGACGGCCCGCAGATGCCGTACCGCGTTCCCGGTCCTGATCCGGAACGGCACGTCGAACGACCGGCCGGAACGGGCGAGTCCGGCGACGGCACGGGCCAGCGCGGGGGCGTCCTCGGGCAGTACCAGGTCGGGCAGCAGGTCCAGCGGTACCGCTCCCCGCCCCCGGTCGCGGCCCAGGATGGTGTACACCTGGGACGACCAGTTGACCTGACGGGTGACCAGGTTCCAGTTCGCCCAGCCGAGGTTGCCCAGCCGCTGCAGCTCCGCCAGCCGCTGCTCCTGCCGTTCCTCGGTGTCGTGCCGCAGCCAGGTCACCAGCAGCCCGTCGCCGAGCCGCGCCGCCCGCACCGAATAGGTGGCGGTCACGGTCATGCCCGCGACGATCTCCTCGTAGACGAACGGTTCGCCCTCGTACGGGTCGCCCCCGGCGAGCGTCTTCAGGTACCCCTGCCACAGGGACTCCCCGGCGACGGAGGGATAGCTCTCCAGGATGTGCGAGCCGATCAGCTCCCGGCCGGTGCGGCCCAGGATGTCCACGGCACCGGGAGTGGCCGCCTCGATGCGGTAGTCCTCCACCTCCCCGGCCGCGGTGCGCAGCGGGGTCAGCAGGACCGTGGCGCCCGGCAGCGCGTCGAGCACCGACTGCACCGCCGTGGCGAGCCCCGAGGTCACCGGCTCCGAGGGGGCGTCGAGGGTGCCGAGGGCGCCGAGCCGGCCGGCGCCGAGCCGGGCGACGGACTGCAGCAGCTCACGGTCCGCGCGGGCGAAGGGGGCCGCGGGGCGCCGCAGCACCCCGAGGACCGTGTCCGTCGTCACCGGCACCCAGGCCCGGGACAGCCAGTGGCGGGGCGGCTCGTCGATGAGCTGGTACACCTGCCGGTCCTCGGCGAAGTGCTCCAGCCAGAGCGGCTCGCCCGCCTTCAGCGCCTCCAGCGGGGCGATCCCGTGGAGCGGCGGCACCTGGTGCCACCGGGCGGCGAGCGTCGCGTCGAGTCCCGCGTGCCCGACGAGTTCGAGCCCGCCGCCGGACAGCCGCCGGTACAGCAGCACCGCGTCGGCGTCGACCCGGGGTGCCAGGTGCTCGTGCAGCGCCTCGGCCAGCTCCTGCGGGGATCCGACGTGCAGCAGGGCCGTGCCGAGCCGGCCGAGGACCTCGGCGGTGCCTGGCGCGGCGGGCGTCCCGGGGGACGCGGCCGGGGCGAGCGGTTCGGCGTCGGGGACCGTGGCGGCGGGCGGGGTGGGCATCAGGGCGCCGAGGGTGAGCCAGCACTCCTCCAGCAGCGTGCGGTTGCCGGTCTCGGCCCGCCGTGCCAGCGCCTCGTGGGCGGCGTCGGGGGAGCAGCCCGTGGTGGCCATCAGGGCACCCTTGGCACGCTCCACCACCGCGGAAGTGGCCGCCGACTCCCGCAGCCGGTCCAGCTCGGCGCGCTGCCTGGAGACGATCCTGGCCAGGGCTGCCGACTCGGCGACGGCACCGGTGTCCACGGCAGGCACGTACTCGCTCGTCACGGGTCGAGCATCGCACAGGACGGTGCGCCCGATCACACTCGTAGCCGATCCGTGAAGGACATGGGCATCCGTGAAGGGATATTCGTCAGCGGCCGGTGCTGTGCCCGACGAGCGCCTCGGTGACCACACGGACGCTGCGGGCGATGTGCTGCAGCTGCATGACCTCCGCCGCGTACAGCTTGATGGTGTGCTCGATGACCGACTCCGGCAGGCCCAGCAGGGGCAGCTCGGCCCGTGCGGTCTGCAGTGCCGTGCGCGCCACCCGGACCTCCTGCTGGACCTGGATCTGCGCGTGCCGGGCGAGCAGCACGGGGTGCCGGATCAGTGCCGGATAGCTGGCGTAGCGGGCCGGGACCAGCTCGCGCAGCCACCTGGCGGCGGAGCGCTCCCAGTCGTAACTGCCCGGTGCCTTCACCTGGCAGGGCCAGTCGGGGCTGATGCGCGCGGTCGTCGTCACAGTCATGGTCATCGCTTCCGGGTGTGCGGCGTCGTGAGGGTGCTCGACGGGGTTCTCGGCGGCTCCGGCCTAGGGGATGGCCGGAGCCGCCGCGGGCGGATCGCAGAGGCGATGCCCGTTCGAACAACCCCGGCGCCGACGCGGGTAGGAGACGGCGGCTGGGGGTGTCCGTGCGAGGCCCCGGACGCCGGCCGCCGGCACTGCGGGTGGTGCTGCGTGCGCATGGGCGGTCCGTCGGCTTTCTCGGGGCGGGTGCGAGCGAGCGGTGCGTCCTCGGGTGCGGAACATGCCCGGAGTGGGCCGGGTGGGTGATCCATCAGCAGTATTTATATATGCCGTCCGGTTTGCAAGACGCATGAAAACATTCATGCGTGAAATCAGGTGAATACTCCCCTTACGGGGTCCCGCGAGGACGTCGGAGCGGGGTCAGTCCTTGAGGAAGAACTGGTGTTCCTCGGCGACCTGCTCGTACTCCTCGAGCCGCGCCTGGGTGCGTCCGGGATCGGCGTCGGTCATGGCCTGGAGCAGGGCGGCGGCCATCAGACCGGGCGCCGCGTAGGTGTCGAAGACGAGGCGGGACCCGATGCCGGTGCTGAAGGTGACGTCGGCCTCGTCGGCGAGGGCGCCGAGCGCCAGGTCGGTCACCAGCGCGACCCGCAGTCCCGCCGTGCGCGCCACCCGGATCGCGGTCAGCGTCTCCTGCGCGTGCCGCGGCATGCCGAACGCCAGCACCCAGGTGCCGCCCGCCTCGCGCGACTGCAGCAGCGCGTCGTAGGCCACGCTGCCGCCCCGGGTCACCAGCCGCACGTCGGGGTGGATACGGCGGGCGGCGTAGGCGAAGTACTCCGCCAGCGAGACGGAGATGCGCAGGCCCAGCACGGTCAGCGGGGACGACTGGGACAGCTCGCGGCCGATCCAGATCACCCGGTCCGGGTCGGCGAAGTCCCGGCGCAGGTTCTCCAGGTTCTCGATCTCGGCGTCCACGGCGGCCTGCAGCTCGTTGCTGCGCTGCTCGGTGGCGGCCCCGGTGCCGCCCGCCAGGGTGCGCAGCGCGATCGACTGGAGCCGCTCGCGCAGCGCGGGATAGCCGCTGAAGCCGACCGCGCCCGCGAACCGGGTCACCGAGGGCTGGCTGACCCCGACCCGCTCGGCGAGGTCGGTGATCGACAGGAAGGCCGCCTCGGTGATGTGGTCGATCAGGTACTGGGCGATGCGGCGCTGGCCGGGGGAGAGCCGGGGGCCGTCGAAGAGCTCACGGAGCTGGGAGGTGGGCGCGGCCTCCGCCTCCGGCACGGTTTTGCCCGAGGTGATCGCGGATGCCTGTGCACGTGCCTGCTGCGGCGATGGCACCGAAGCGCCTCCTTTGTCTCCCACGAGGACTCAACATAGCTCACGGACCGTGGTGACCAGGGGTTGTGCGGTACGCCGGACCGTCCCGGCGCCGGACACCCGGGATGCGGAAACAGCACCGGGATTCCGGTGCCTCACCGGCGACGGATGCGGTGGCCCGCGCCGGCGGATGGGGTGGATCGTACGGTCACCGCCGATAGATGGTGATCGAATGACCGACATCATCGACCGGACGGCTGGTGTCGATCAATTCGGCCAGCCTGCCCCGCGCCTTGGCGGCCGACGAGTCGGAGACGACCAGCAGCCCGTGCACCTGACCCGGCGCCACCTTGCGGGGGTCGGCGGCGTGGATCCCGTAGTACGCCGGGACGCCGCTGCCCTTGTAGACCAGCCAGATCCGCTCGCCCGGGTAGCGCTCCGCCAGCCGGTCGGCGAGCCTGCCCAGGTCCTGCCCCCAGTCCACGTTGGAGTCGTGCAGCCACCGGTGCGTGTTCGCCGGACCCCCGAACGCCTCGTTGGCGTACGGCAGATAGAACGGGAACGTCCGCAGCGAGCTCACCGCGACGAACAGCACCAGCGCCCCGCCGACCGGCCGTGCCCAGCGTCGGCGCACCGTCAGGGCCGCGGCCCCGGCCACCGCGAGGAACATCGGCATGAAGACCGCGTAGCGCGTCCCGAAGTCCCGCGACCCGGTCATCGCCGAGGCCAGCAGCACGGCCGGCGGCACCAGCAGGTAGGGCGCGGCCCGCCGCAGCCGCCGTACCGCCACCAGCGCGACGGCGCCCGCCGCCCACAGCGCCAGCATGCCGAGCGGGGTCTTCACCAGCACGGCGGCCGGCAGGTAGTACCAACGGGAGCCGGTGTAGAGGTGCCCGAACAGATAGCCCTGCCAGGGGTAGTCCTCCAGCGCGAACTGCATCCGCATGCCGTCGCGGTAGGACTCCGGAAAGGGCAGCAGGCCGGTCAGGAGGCCCCGCAGACCGTGCACCGCGGGCACCGGCTCGGTGGGCAGCGCGCGCAGCCGGGGATCGACCGCCAGGTAGGAGAGCCAGACGACGGCGACCGCCGTCACCGTCACCACGGCAGCGGCCGCGAGGGCGCGCAGCGCACGACCCGGCCGCGCCCCCCACACCGACACCACCGCCAGCGCCACGAGCACGGGGATCGCGGGCAGCGCGCTCATCTTCGTCGCCACCGAGGCCCCCAGCGCGGCCCCGGCCGCCGGCAGGTACAGCCGGGGCCGGCGCCGGGCCCGCCACACCAGCCACGCCGACGTCAGCACGAACCCGGCCGAGGGCACGTCCAGGGTGGCCAGCGAGCCGTGCGCGACGACGTCCGGCGAGAAGCAGTACAGGGCGAGCGCCAGCAGCCCGGCGGCCGTACCGAGGACCTCGCGGGCGAAGGCGAACGCCACCAGACCGAACAGCAGCGTCAGCACGATCACCGGCAGCCGCGCCCACAGCATCACCCGCCAGGGATCGTTGCCCGACGAGTACAGCAGGTGCCGGCCCACCTGCCCCTGGTCGCCCCGGTAGGACGGGTCGTAGTGGGGGTCGGCGACGGCGATCCCGGCCATGATCACGAGCTTGCCGAGCGGCGGGTGCTCGACGTTGTAGCGCAGCCGGTGCTCGTGGAGGTAGTCGGTGGCCGTGGCCACGTAGACCGGCTCGTCGATGGTGGGGGTCTGCTGGACCGCGGTGGTCACCATGGCCGCCGCCATCTGGCCGAGCAGCAGCACCACGAGGACCGGCACCAGCCACCGGCGGCGGGCGCGCAGGGCGGCGGTCAGCCGGGCCGCGGCGGGGCGCCGGGGGAGCGGCCCGGCGCCGACGGAAAGGTCGGGGACGTCGGGTTCGAGGACCGACTGCTGTTCGCTTGCCATCATCCGCCCCGCGGGGACACCGGGCCCGCGGTGACGGGAGCGATCGCGAGCAGTCATGGGCCCTACTGTCGCACCGCTCCCGCCACCGGGCGCGTCACCGCTTCACGAGTCGTACCGACAGACCGTCTGCCGTGTACACGGGTACGGCCCGCAGCGTGCCGGAGTTCAGCTCCACCGTGTCGAACTGGCCGCGCAGCCGCGGCGCGTCGACGACCGGCAGCATGCTGCCCGCGGCCGGCGGGCGCTCGGTGTCGAGGTTCAGGGACAGGGTGGTGCCCCGGCCCAGGACGGCCAGGTGCTTCACCGTCAGCGGCGCCTTGCGGCCCTTGGCCAGGGTGACCGCGAGGGCGCCCGCGTCCTGCGTGTACGTGCCGCGCACGAACAGCTCCCCGGCGACCCGCAGGGTACCGGCCGAGACCCGGACGTCCCCGCGGCCCAGCGCCTGCCCGGACCCGGCGACCAGGGTGCCGCCGGCCAGCACGGTGCCGCCCCGGTAGTCGTTGTCGCCGGTCAGGGTCAGCGTGCCGGTGCCCTTCTTGGTCAGGCCGCCGGGGCCGTCGATGTCGTTGCGCCAGGTGTCCGCCGCCGCGAAGCCGCCGGCCGCGGCGTCCAGGGTGACCGTGACGTCCGCGTCGAAGGCGCCGTAACCGTCCGCCGCGGCGAACAGGTTGAGGCGGCCCCACTGCTCCGGCCCGTCCAGCAGCACGTACCCGGAGGGCAGACCGGTCGTGCGCAGCACCTCGCGGCGCTGGTCGGCGGTGAGGTAGGGCTGCCGGGTCTCCAGCAGCACCTCCGCGCCCTTGGGCACGTCGAACGGCAGCTCGAGGCCCTCCCGGTGCAGGATGTACGTCAGCCGGGGCGTGGCCGCGCGCTCGTTGGCCTCGCGGTCGGCGTACGGGTCGGTCTCGACGCCGGCCGAGTGGGCGTAGGCGTACAGGGTGTCGGCGGTGGAGCCGGTCTGCGCCGCGAAGTAGGCGAGGGCCTGGGCGCGGGCGGCCGCCTTCAGGTCGGCGTTGGCCGGGTCGGCGAGGGTGGCGGCGGCCAGGGCGGTGGCCATGACGCGGCCGCCGATCACGTCGACCGTGTTGTGCATGCCGGCCACGATCCGGGTGTCGCTCAGCTCCAGGGCGCGGGTGACCAGCTCCTGGAAGCGCTCCGGCACCGCGTACGCGTAGGCCAGGCCCGCCAGGTGGAAGGCGTTGGTGTGGCCGGAGGGGAAGCCGCCGTCGTCGGTGGGGGAGGTGCTGCGCTGGCGCAGCAGCTGCGGGGCCACGACCACGTCGGAGTCGTAGACCGGGAAGCCGTAGGCGTCCGTCCGCCCGGTGTCGACGACCTCGCTGTCCTCGTTCATCCGCCATGGACGCGGGTACTGGTAGGCGTACTTGGACGGGTTGCCGGACGCGTAGTTGCCGCGCAGGGTGTCGACGAGGGTGGCCACCTTGCCGAGCGCCGAGTCGTGCGAGCCCGCGCCGAGCACCGCGCCCGCCGGGGCGTCGGCCGGGACGGCGTCGTTGATCGTGGTGGCGGGCGTGCCGTCGGGGGCACTGGTGATCGAGGTGACCGCGAGCGAACCGGCCTTGTAGAGGCCGGCGAGCGGGCCGAGGCCGGCGATCATCGCGTAGCTCTGGTGCTGGCGGTCGTAGACGAACGCCTTCTTCGCGTCGGCGGCGCTCCGCTTCCTGGTGGTCTTCGCGCAGTAGCGCATGTTGTCGCGCAGGATGTCGGCGCGCAGCACGCTGCCGGTGTTCCAGGCGGAGCCGGTCTTCCAGATCCGTGCGAAGCCGCCGAGGATGCGGACCACCGCGTTGGTGTCGGCGGTGAGGTTGGTGCTGATGTTCGTCTTGTAGTCGTCGACGAACGCAAGGGCCGTGGCGGCCTTGGCGTCGGCGGCCGCGAGCCAGCCGGCGAAGGTCGGGGCCGCCAGCACACCCGCCGACGCACCGAGCGAGGTCTTCAGGAACCCCCGTCGGCCGACGGCGGTTCCACGGGTCGGAGAAGCGGAGTGGTGCCCGGCAGGTGACGGCATGGGTGTGCCTCTCTTGAGTCCTGGGGGAGTTCACGCGGACGGCCGCTGCTCCAGGTGCGTGCGAGCGTGTGGGTTCGCGTGCGAAAAGTGTTGAACGAGCGAAGTTCTAGGGCGAGTTCGTGTACCGGCGGCCATCGCCCGACGACCGCCGTATGGCCCCGAGTTGAACGACGGCCCCGTGGTTCACCGGAAGAACCGCCTCGGACCTGCGTGTTCGCAGCCTCGAACGGCCCGTGGTCCAGTGCTGCTGGACCCACGGGCTGCGGACAGGTTTCTCACAGGAGCGAACGCGCCAGCGCCACCGCTCCCTCGACCGGCGGGAGCCGCAACGGCTGCGGCCGCGCCCCGGGGACGGCCTCGGCGAGCGCGTCGGCGAAGGCGTCGTACAGGCGCGGCTGGGACAGGATCGTGCCGCCCGCGACCACCACGTCGTCCACCGCGAGACCGCGTGCGGCGAGCCGGGCCACCAGGCCGGCGAGGGCGCGGCCGCCGTCGGCTATCACGTCCGCGGCGAGCCGGGAGCCCCGGTCGGCCGCGGCGAAGAGCACCGAGGCGTGCCGGCCCCACTCGGCGGAGACGTCGGTGGCGCCCTCGAGGGCGGCGCCGAGCGCGGGTACCTCCGCCACCTCGAAGGCGGCGACGAGTCCGGCGGCGAGGGCGTCGGGGGCTGCACCGCGGTCGTGCGCGGCCCAGACGGCGCGGGCGGCGTCCCGGACGAGTCCGGCGGCACCCCCCTCGTCGCCGAGGACCGCACCCCAGCCGCCCACCTGCACGGGGCTGCCGTCGGCCTGGCGGCCGACGGCCACCGAGCCGGTGCCGGCGACCAGGCCGACCCCCTTGTCCAGGCCGGCGGCGGGGACGAGGAGCTCGGCGTCGCCCACCACCCGGACCGGCACGTCGAGGAGGTCCCGGAGGGCGGCGGCGATGCCGGCGCACTGACGGGGGGTCTCGCAGGCGTGCCCGCCGACGGCCAGGGCGGCCGGGCGGGTGCCGGGGGGCAGCGCGTCGTGGACCAGTGCGGTCAGCCAGCGGGCCGCGGCGGCCGCGTCGTGCGGCCGCCAGCCGCTGCTCGGACGGACGAGGTCGGCGACCCGGTCCGCGCCGGTGAGGGCGCGGAGCTGGGTCTTGGTGCCGCCCACGTCGATCCCGACCACGAGCGGGGGAGAAGATGTGTCCTGCACGGATCCTCTTTCGTCGTCCGGGCGAACAGCGCCGAAGAGCTCTGCGCTGTGCTGCGACGGCGGGCGAACCGTTCCTGGCCGAACAGGAGTCGAGCACGTCGGGAAGCCCCGGGACGGGCTTCTTGCGGAGCACGGCAGGCGAGTACCGTGTACTTCGTTAGGAAGTTAACTAACGAAGTACAGTGCGTCAAGAGTTGCCGCGGACTCGATCAACGGACGCTGTCGAGGCCAGAACCGCGCGGCACAACGGCACCGCATCGCCGCATCTCCCGCCACCCGGGGGAGCGCGGCCCCTGACCCATGGGGGAACTGTGGAACACGTCGTGGCTGAGGCCCCCCGGCTCACCGAGAGCGCCGGCGCGGTCTTCGCCGTACTGACCCAGGCCGGCAGCGCCACCCGGCCGCAGCTCGCGAGCCTCGCGGGCCTGTCCAAGCCGACGGTCTCCGCCGCCGTCGCGGAGCTGGAGGGCGCCGGGCTCGCCACCCACTCGGGCACCGCCTCCAGCGGCACCGGCCGTTCCGCCGCCGTCTACGGCCTCGGGCCCGCCGCGGGCTCCGTCCTCGCCGTCGACCTCGGCCCGGCCCGTATCCGGGTGCGCGCCTGCGCCCTGGACGGCACCCTGCTCGCCGAGGCGGACACCCCGCGCCCCCGGGCCGCCGACGCCGTCCGCGAGGCGCTCGCCGCGCTGCCGGCGGGCGCCCCGTTGCGGGCCATCGTCGTCGCCATCGGTGACGTCACCGCCCCGGACCGGGCGGGCACCGGCATGCGCCCGGCGACCGCCAAGGCCGGGCCGGTCTTCGACGCGGTCTCCGTCGCCCTGCCGCCGGGGGTCCCCGTCCACCTGGAGAACAACGTGAACTGCGCGGCCCTCGCCGAACTCCACGAGGGCGCCGCCCGGGGCCGCCACACCTTCGGCTACCTGCGGATCGGCGTCGGTATCGGTCTGGGCATCGTCATCGGCGGCCACGTGCTGCGCGGCGCCAACGGCGCGGCCGGTGAGCTCGCCCGGCTGCCCTACCCCTGGGACGACGACCGGGAGCCCCGCCAGGAGGCCCTGGAGGCCTACGTCGGCTCGCAGGCCCTGCTGCGCCGGGCCGCCGAGGTCTGGCCGGAAACCGACGGCCCGTGCCCGCACACCGCCGAACGGCTCTTCGCGCTGGCGGCCCAGGGCCGGGAGCCCGCACGCGCCCTGGTCGCCCGGCACGCCGCCGACGTGGGCCGGCTGGCCGCGGCGGTGGCCGCCGTACTGGATCCGGGGCTGATCGTCCTGGGCGGCAGCACCGGCGCGGACCCCCAGGTCCTGCCCGGCGTACGGGCCGAGCTGGGGCGGCTGAGCTGGCCCACCGAGGTGGTCAGCAGCCAGATCGGCGATCTCGGTACCGTGGTGGGCGCCGCCCGGCTCGCCGTGGCCAAGGGAGTCCAAACCGTGACCGAAGGCGCGCGGGTGAAGGATTGACGGCTTCCTGATCGGTCTGCCAATGTCCGGACAAGCGCTTTCTAAGTCGGCCGGGACGCCGGCTTGGGGCGAGCCTCCCAGCCCGTACACGACGTACGGCAACCGCACGAGGGCGTGCCCGTGCGGTGACGGCCAGGACGGCCGGGGACCTCACCCCGCGTGGACGATGCGGCCGGGCGAGGCCGCGGCCCCCGGAAAGCGACTTTTCCTTCAAAATGCACCAGTGCCGCCTCAGCCGGCGCCGTGCTCCGTCCGTTCGACGAAATGGGATCGAAGATGACCACTGTGGGTGTGCGGCGCTCCAGCCGACTCGGCCGCGGCGGTATGCGCCGCCTGATTCCCCTCGCTGCCGTGGCCTCGGCAGGAGCCCTGCTGCTCTCCGCCTGTGGGTCGGGGTCCGGCTCGGGCGGGACCTCGAAGTCACTGACGTTCTGGATCTCCACGGTTCCGGGACAGGACGCCGGCTGGAAGAAGCTGGTGGCGCAGTACAAGAAGGAAACCGGCGTCGACGTCAAGCTCGTCAACATCCCCTACGACGGCTACCCGACGAAGCTGCACAACGCCGCCCAGGCGAACTCGCTGCCCGACGTCGCGGACGTGCCGGCGCTCGACCCGATCTGGTCGAACAAGCTGATCGACCTGAGCTCCGTCGCCAACGACAAGAGCTACAACATCAACGCCAACTTCCTCGCGAAGGACTCGTCCGGGAAGGTGCTGTCCATCCCCTCGGACGTCACCGCGTCCGGCCTGTTCATCAACAAGACGCTGTTCGAGAAGGCCGGGGTCTCCGTCCCGACCTCGCCCTCGGACACCTGGACCTGGACCGAGTTCATCGCGGCGGCCAACAAGGTCCGGGAGAAGACCGGCGCCAAGTACTCGCTGACCTTCGACCAGTCGCCGTCCCGGCTGCGCGCCATGGTGTACGAGATGGGCGGCAAGTACGTCCACGCCGACTCCTCCGGCAAGTTCTCGGTGGACGACGCGACCAAGAAGGCCGTGAAGTACTTCGTCGGACTCAACGACGACAAGACCATGCCGAAGTCGGTGTGGACCAGCGGCGCCGACCCGTCCGCCATGTTCCAGAGCGGTGACGTGGTCGCCTACTGGTCCGGCGTCTGGCAGGTCGCCTCCTTCGCGGACAGCATCAAGAAGTTCGAGTGGGCGAGCGTCCCGACCCCCGCCCAGCCGGTGCAGGCCAGTGACGTCAACAGCGGCGGCATGATGGTGGGCTTCAACAACAACGGTGCCGCGGCCACCGCCGCGAAGAAGTTCATGTCCTGGGTGTACGACCCGAAGCAGTACACCGAACTGGTCGAGACCTCCGGGTTCCTGCCGGTCGAGAGCGGCCTGAGCCCGAAGTACCCCTTCACCTCCGACGCGGCGCAGGCGGCCTTCAAGCTGTACAACGAGGAGATCCCGCTCTACGACCCGATCTCGGGCTACTTCAACAACGCGCAGAGCGCCTGGGTGCTGAAGGGCAAGAGCCTCACCACCGACCCGACCAAGACGGAGCTCGGCAAGGCGATCAACGGCCAGCAGTCGGCCGACAAGGCCCTCCAGAACATCGTGGACGGCTACAACCAGCAGGTCGGCGGCTGACCGGCCGCCCGTGGTCCGGGCGGCGGGGTCGACCCACCGCCGCCCGGACCGGGCGCCCCCACGATCACGGGCTCACGGCCTGAGCTCACGCAATCCATCCCCACAGCACGGAGTCAGGAAGATGACAAAACGCGCCTCGGACGTGTCCGGGAGCCCGCCCAGGCGACGCAGCACCTACACCTTCGCGCCGCTCGTCCTCATCGCGGCCAATGTCGTGCTCTTCGCACTGTTCTTCGTGTGGCCGGCGGTGATCGGGCTCGTCTACTCCTTCACGAACTACACGGGCGTGGGGGCGTTCCAGTTCGTCGGGCTGGACAACTACACGAACCTGTTCGGCGACTCCTCCTTCTACGACGCGCTGACGCGGACGCTGCTGTACACCGTGCTGGTCGTGCCGCTGAACTTCGTGCTCTCGCTCCTCATCGCCAACCTGGTGGTGAGCAAGCAGGCGAAGGGTGCCTCGATCGCCCGGGTCGTCTTCTTCATCCCGTGGCTCATCTCGCCCATCGTCGTCGGTGTCCTGTGGCGCTGGCTGTTCGGTGAGAACTTCGGACTGATCAACTACGTCATCGAGAAGCTCGGCGGGCACGCGATCGCGTGGCAGTCGAACGCGGACCTGTCGCTGGGCGTGGTCGTGATGGCGGGCGCCTGGTGGGGCACGGCCTTCTCGATGCTGCTGTTCATCGCGGCGATCAAGAACGTGCCCACCTCCTACTACGAGGCGGCGTCGCTCGACGGCGCGGGCCCCTGGCGCCAGTTCATCAGCATCACGCTGCCGAGCATCGCGCCGACGTCCTTCATCGTGATCCTCCTGAACACGATCAACGCGATGAAGGAGTACCCGCTGTTCGTCTCCCTCAACAACGGCGGACCGGGCACCTCGAACAACCTGCTTGTCCAGTACATCTACCAGACCGGATTCAACCGGGGCCAGATCGGCTACGCGAGCGCCGCGTCGTTCGTGCTCATGCTCATCCTGATGGCCGTCGCGATCATCCAGCTGGTCGCCAACCGGCGGATGGAGAACCGATGACCACCACAGACACGCCGCGCCCGGTCGCCGCCGGCTCCGCGAAGGCCCTGTCCAAGAAGCGGCCCCGCGGCGGGCGCGACGGCGGGCTCCGGCGCGCGGTACCCGCGACGACCCTGCTGTGGATCCTGGCCGCCCTCTACGGGCTGCCGGTACTGTGGTTCATCCTCAGCTCCTTCAAGCCGGCCGGAGACCTGTTCTCCCTCCCGCTGACGGTGGTTCCGCACCACCCCACCCTGTCGGGTTACAAGGCCGCGTGGGACAGCGCCAACTTCTCCCAGTACTTCATCAACACCGCCCTGGTGTGCGTGATCACGACGATCCTCACGGTGGGCGTCAGCTGCTGCACCGGCTACGCGCTGGCCAAGTACGACAACAAATGGCTCAAGGCCTTCTTCCTCTGCATCCTGGCCACCACGATGCTGCCGTCCGAGGTCATGCTGGCCCCGGAGTTCCTGGTCGTCCGCGACCTCGGCCTCTACAACTCCTTCGGCGGCATCATCCTCCCGGCCGTGCTCACCGCCACCGGATGCTTCATGTTCCGCCAGTTCTTCCTGACGGTCCCCGACGAACTCGTCGAGGCCGCCCGCATCGACGGCGCACGTGAACTGTCGATCTTCCTGAGGATCATGGTGCCGATCTCCCGGCCCATCATGCTGACCCTCGCCATCCTGTCCTTCCAGTGGCGGTGGAACGACTACATCTGGCCGCTGCTGATGCTCAACGACCCGAACAAGTTCACCGTGCAGATCGGCATCCAGAGTCTCGTCGGGGCGCAGAACATCAACTGGTCTGTGCTGCTGGGCGGATCCGTCATCTCCATGATTCCGCTGATCCTCGTCTTCCTGGTGTTCCAGCGGTACGTCATGAGCGCCGACATCAACGCCGGACTGAAGGACTGACCGTGCCCACCCCGCTCGACCACGAGTTCGTCCGCGCGGCGGCCGGCGCGGCCGACCGGTCCGCCGCCCCGCTGGCGGCCGACCCGGACGGAGAGCTCGTCGACGCGACCCACCGTGTCCTGGCCCGCCGGGTGAAGACCCTGGTCGCCGCCTACCGCTCCCCGGACTCGGCACTGCACGGCAGCGGGCAGGCCGTCGCCGCCGCGATGGCCCACCTCCGCGCCCTCGGGGCCGCGCAGACCGGCACCGGCCTCTTCGCCGGCGGCGACAACGTCCAGTCACCACCCGACTCCGCGTTCACCGTCAACGACGTGTGCGACGCACACGTCCTCGCCGCGGGCGCGGGGCCGGAACTGCGCGACGTCACGGCCGCGCTCGCCGAGATCGCCGGCGCCGCCACCGCGGCTCTCCTGACCGGCGGGGTGCACACCCCCAACCACCGCTGGGAGCTCTGCGCGGCGCTGGCCCGGCTGCACCGCTCGTTCCCGGACGGCCGGCTGCTCGACCGTATCGACGCATGGCTCGCCGAGGGCGTCGACATCGACGCGCAGGGCCTGTACTCGGAACGCAGCGCCGTCTACGCGTCCCACGTGTCCAACCCGTCGCTGCTGCTCCTGGCCGACGTCCTCGGCCGCGACGACCTGCGGGACGCCGTCGAACGCAACCTCACCGCGACCCTGGACCTCATCAGGCCGGACGGCACGGTGGAGACCGTCCACTCGCGACGACAGGACCAGAGACACCCTTACCCGCTGGCGCCCTACCTGCCGCACTACCGGCTGCTCGCGATCCGCACCGGCCGGGGCGACCTCAGCCGGGCGGCCCGGCTGGCGGCCGCCGCCGGCATCGACGACCCCGTCCTGCTCGCCCAGACCCTCCTTACCCCCGACCTGTGCCGCACGCTGCCGGCACCGGCGCCGGAACCCCTGCCCCGCGCCCGGTACCTCACCACGGCGCGCCTCGCCTCACACGCCTCCGCCACCGCGCACAGCGTCCTGTACGGCGGCTCGGACGTGCCCCGGCACCGGCGCATCCGCTCGGGCCTCGCCTGCAACCCCACCTTCCTGCGGCTGTTCGCCGGCGACGCCGTCCTCGACGCGGTCCGCCTCTCCCGCGGCTTCTTCGACCTGGGCCCGTTCCGCGCCGAAGACGTGCAACAGCTCGGCGGCAACCGCTACCGGCTCACCGAGACCCTGACGGCCGCCTACTACCAGCCGCTCCCGCCGGACCGGCGACAGGCCGACGGCGCCTACCGGATGACGGACGAGGGACGCTTCTCGGCCGCGATGGCCTTCCCCGACCGGCCCCGGGACGAGGTCTCCCAGACGACCCGTGTCGAAGCCGAACTGCGCGAGGACGGCGTCGACCTGCGGATCGAGATCGACGGACCACGGGTGCCCTGGGCCCTCGAACTGACCTTCCGGCCGGGCGGCGTGCCCGAGGGTGCCGCAGCGATCGGCGACGGGCGCTGGTGCCTGACGGGCGGGCCGATGAGCTACCGGGCCGGTGCCGACGAGATCCGGGTCGAGGCGGTCGTCGAGACCGGCGAACCGCTCGCCGGGCCGGACCGGACGGACGTACTGCGGTACGACCCGGGGCAGGACCACACCGTGGTGGGCGGCACCGACGCGACCACCGGGAACCGGGTCTACCTCGGTGGGCACGGCCCGCAGACACTGACCGTCGCCCTGCGCGCCCGCCGCCCCTGACGAACCCCGCCAAGGCCACCTCCGGAACGAAGGGCTGACCTCCTCCGATGCACCTGCCGCGCCAGCTCGGCCCGCTGCACGACCTGCCGTCCACCCTCGAGGCGTACGACGCGGTCCTCGCCGACGTCGTCGAACAGGCGCTGGCCCGCCTCACCCCCGAGGGCAACCTCGAACACCCCGACGCCGACGACGACATCGGCGACACCTCCCTCGGCGTCACCTCCCTGCTGGCCCTGGCCTGGCAGCGGTCCAGGGACCCACGGCTGCCGGAGGCGGTGCGCCGCAGCCTCGCCTTCCACCTGCGCGAGCGGGTCCACACCGGGGACAACCCCGGCTACCCGAACCTCACCGTCCGCAACTCCGGCCTCCCGTACGCCCGTTACGTCCTGGCGGCGGGTGCGCACCCGATCGGGGACTGGCCGAGCACGGTCTGGGCGCTGCTCCAGGCCGTGAACATCCTCGACCTCGCCGACGGACTCGTCGACGACGGACAGCGCGCGGAGCTGCTGGAGGTGGGCCGCGGTTACTGGCGCTGGCTGACCGAGGCCACCTTCTTCAACCCGCAGGAGGCCGGCAACCAGGCCATCGGGTGCGTGGTAGGCGGCCTGATGCTGGCACGGCACCTCCCGCCCGAGCAGGCCGAGCCCGTCCGGGAGCGGGCGCTGGACCTCTACACCAGCAGGATCCGCGCCCACCGCGTCCTCGACCGGGGCGCGCTGCTGCCGCCCGAGCACGGCGGCGCCTACGACAACAACTACGGCCCGATCTCCCTCTCCTTCCTCGCCCAGGCGCACCGGATCAGCGGCGCGGAGATGTTCGCCGAGGACGGCGACGCGCTCGCCCGCTACCTCGACGCCCGCCTGCCGAACGGCGGCTTCGACAACGGCGGCCCCCGCTACAGCGAACAGCACTCCGGCTTCGAATCCGTGCTCGGGCTGCGCTACTTCGGTGCCCGGATCCGCTCCGACCTGGGCCGCTACCGGGGCGACACCACCTGGGGCCGGTACGCGGTCAAGCCGGACGGCGGTGTCGACGGGCACTTCGCCTGGATGCTGGTCTGGCAGATCCAGGACACCACCCCCTGGTACCGCGAACCGTCGACGGCCCCGGCCCGCCATCAACTCCGCGCCGGATCGGTCTCGGTGGCCTTCGACCAGCGCATGACCCCGTCCCTGATCGAGGCGGGCGGCACCTACCACCTGCCGGCGGCGGTGAACCGACAGCACGGCTTCGGCCCGGTCCTGGACGGCTTCCTGTACTGCCGGCCGATGGGCGAGGTGCGGGTCCGGGACGTCCGTGCCGACGGCCTGACCGCCAAGCTGGTCGCCAAACCGGTCGTGGGCCGCGACCACGTCCTGCGCCACGTGCGCTCCCTGTACGTCACGGACGGCACCCGGCTGTGGGTGACGGTGGCCGTGGAGCGCCTGAACGGGGCGCCGTACCTGCTGGCCGGGCTGCCCTACGCGGCGGACGACGGCGACCGGGTGCGCCGCGTCGCCGAGGGCGAGGTCGCCGCGGCGGGCGCCCTGCGCCTCACGCACCCGGCCGGGCAGGGTGCCGACCACTTCGACGCGCGTGCCGAACTCACCCAGGAGCAGGCCGCGTTCCTCCTCGCCGCCGACCCGCGCGGGTACGGCAACCCGGACGAGGGCTGGCGCCACCTGGTCGCCTCCACGGCGTACGAGGCCGAACCGGCGCCGGGTGCGCCGGAGCACCTGCACGTGTTCGCCGTGCGGTACGGGCCCGGCGGGGACTTCACGCCGACGTTCGAGGGCGACCTGACGGTGCGCACCGAGGCGTTCACGGCGGTCATCGGGGCCGAGGACGGGCACGGGGTTCCCGGGCTGGCTCTCGCCGCGTGTTGAGGGCTTCGCCGGCAGTGCCGCGACAGGCCGTCCGACGGCCGCGGCGCCGTCGTGGCTTGTCGCGCAGTTCCTCCGCCAGCGCCCCTTACGGGCGTTCCAGTTACGGGGCGCTGTCCAGTGTCGGCGCCGTGAGCACCAGGTCGGCCCGGTCACGGGTGGCGGCGACGAGGTCGGCGTTGAGCTGGTCGGTGCCCGCCACCCAGGCCACCGCCTGCTCGTGTCCCTTGCCGAACTCCTCGTGCCGGGCGACCAGTCGCCGTACCCGCTCACCCTCGTCGATCTCGCAGAACCACACCTCGTCCAGGGCCGGCCGCACCCGCGCCCACAGGCCGTCCCTCAGCAGCAGGTAGTTGCCCTCCGTCACCACCAGCCGGGCGGTCGGCAGGACGGGGATCGCGCCCGCGATCGGCTGCTCCAGGACCCGCTCGAAGCCCGGCGCGTACACCACGACGTCCGGTTCCGCGCGCAGCCGCCGCAGCAGCGCCGCGTACCCGGCCGCGTCGAAGGTCGCGGGCGCCCCCTTGCGGTCCCGCAGGCCGAGGCGTTCCAACTCGACGTCGGCAAGGTGGAAGCCGTCCATCGGCACATGCGCGGCCCACGGCTCACCGGTGCCGTTCAGCTCCCGCACCAGCTGCTGGGCCAGGGTCGTCTTGCCGGCACCGGGACTGCCCGCGATGCCGAGGATCGCGCGCGGCGCCGCCCGTCCGGCGAGTGAACAGGCGCGGTCGAGAAGGTCGTCGAAAGTCAGCGGCACGCAAAAAGTGTGACATCAGGACCGGGAAGTGTGGCGGGCGCCACCCCCTGAAGGCCGTTCGGCGGGGAAGATGCCGGGCATGACTGCACTCGGTCTGCCCGACACCATCCAGGCCTGTCTCTTCGATCTCGACGGGGTCGTCACCAAGACGGCCGTCGTGCACGCGGCGGCCTGGAAGGAGACCTTCGACGCCTTCCTGCGCGGCCGCGACGGACAGCGGCCCTTCGACGCGGTCGCCGACTACGACGAGTACGTCGACGGACGCCCGCGCGCCGACGGGGTCCGCGCCTTCCTCGAATCCCGCGGCATCCACCTGCCCGAGGGCACCCCGGACGACCCACCGGACGCCCCGACCGTGCACGGCCTCGGCAACCGCAAGAACGAACTGCTGCTGGAGAAGATCCGCACCCAGGGCGTCGAGGCCTACGACGGCACCCTGCGCTACCTGGAGGCGGTCCGCGCGCAGGGGCTGCGCACCGCGATCGTCTCCTCCAGCGCCAACTGCCGTGACGTCCTGCGCTCGATCGGCGCCGAGCACTTCTTCGACGTCCGGATCGACGGCGTCGTGGCCGCCGAGCGGCACCTCCCCGGCAAGCCGCACCCGGACACCTTCCTCGCCGCCGCCCACGACCTGGGGGTCGAACCGGCCGCCGCCGCGGTCTTCGAGGACGCCCTCGCCGGGATGGACGCGGGTCGGGCGGGCCGTTTCGGGTACGTCGTCGGCGTGGACCGCGTCGGGCAGACGGACGCCCTGTACGCCCACGGCGCGGACACCGTCGTGAAGGACCTCGCCGAGCTGGGAGGCAAGGAGTGATCACCCAACGGGCGTACGCCGTGGAGCCCTGGACGGTCCGCGAGACCGCGCTCAACCTGGACGTGCTCGCACAGAGCGAGTCGGTCTTCGCACTGTCCAACGGGCACGTCGGCTGGCGCGGCAACCTCGACGAGGGCGAACCGCACGGCCTGCCGGGCAGTTACCTCAACGGCGTGCACGAGGTGCACCCGCTGCCGTACGCCGAGGCCGGCTACGGCTACCCGGAGTCCGGGCAGACCGTCATCAACGTCACCAACGGCAAGATCCTGCGGCTGCTGGTCGACGACGAGCCCTTCGACCTGCGCTACGGTCGGCTGGTCGCCCATGAGCGGGTCCTCGACCTGCGCCGCGGCGTCCTGGAGCGGACCTGCGAGTGGACCTCCCCGGCCGGCTCCACCGTGCGGGTGCGCTCGACCCGGCTGGTGTCGCTGACCCAGCGCGCGATCGCGGCCGTCGCCTACGAGGTGGAGGCCGTCGACCGGCGCTGCCGGATCGTGGTCCAGTCCGAACTGGTCGCCAACGAGCAACTGCCCGATTCGAACGGCGATCCCCGCGCGGCGCTGGCGCTGCAGTCGCCGCTGGAGCAGGAGGACGACTTCGCCTCCGGGCAGCGGCTGCGTCTCGTGCACCGCACCCGGCGCAGCGGCCTGCGGGTCGCGGCCGCCGCCGACCACACCGTCTCCGGTCCCGAGCGGACCTCGGTGCGCGCCGAGAGCGGCGTGGACGTGGCCCGGATGACCGTCACCTCCGTCCTGGAGCCCGGGCAGCGGCTGCGGGTGGAGAAGTTCGTCGCCCACGGCTGGTCCGGGGTGCGCTCGCTGCCCGCCATGGCCGACCAGGTGGACGCGGCGCTCGCGGCCGCCGCCCAGGAGGGCTGGCAGGGGCTCGCCGACGAGCAGCGCGGCTACCTGGACGACTTCTGGTCCCGCGCCGACGTGGAGGTGGACGGCGACGAGGAGGTCCAGCAGGCCGTCCGCTTCGCCCTCTTCCACGTGCTCCAGGCCGGGGCCCGTGCCGAACAGCGGGCGATACCCGCCAAGGGCCTCACCGGCTCCGGGTACGACGGGCACGCCTTCTGGGACACCGAGATGTTCGTGCTGCCCGTGCTCACCCACACCGCCCCCGGTGCCGTCGCCGAGGCGCTGCGCTGGCGGCACAACACGCTGCCCGCCGCCCGCGAACGCGCGGCCCAGCTCGGCCTGGAGGGGGCCGCGTTCCCGTGGCGGACCATCGCGGGACCGGAGGGCTCGGCCTACTGGCCGGCCGGCACCGCCGCCTTCCACGTCAACGCCGACGTCGCCGACGCCGTGGTCCGCTACGTCGCCGCCACCGGCGACACCGACTTCGAACGGGACGCCGGCGTCGAACTGCTCGTCGAGACGGCCCGCCTGTGGCGCTCGCTCGGCCACCACGACAGCCGCGGCGCCTTCCACATCGACGGCGTCACCGGCCCCGACGAGTACAGCGCGGTCGCCGACGACAACACGTACACCAACCTGATGGCCCGCGCGAACCTGGTGGCCGCCGCCGACGCCGTCGAACGCCACCCGCGGCAGGGGGCGGAGCTCGGCGTCGACGCGGAGGAGAGCGCCGCCTGGCGGGACGCGGCCGAGTCCATGCACATCCCCTACAACCACGAGCTCCGCGTCCACGAACAGAGCGCCGGCTTCACCCGCTACCAGCGCTGGGACTTCGAGAACACCAGCCCCGAGCAGTACCCGCTGCTGCTGAACTTCCCCTACTTCGACCTCTACCGCAAACAGGTCGTCAAACAGGCCGACCTGGTGCTGGCGATGTACACCTGCGAGTCGTACTTCGACGAGGAGCACATCGCCCGCAACTTCGCCTACTACGAACCGCTGACCGTCCGCGACTCCTCGCTGTCCGCCTGCTGCCAGGCCGTCGTCGCCGCCCAGGCCGGGCATCTCGCGCTCGCCCACGCCTACACCGCCGAGGCCGCGCTGATGGACCTCGACGACCTGGAGCACAACACCCGCGACGGACTGCACATCGCCTCCCTCGCCGGCACCTGGATGGCCCTGGTCGCCGGCTTCGGCGGGCTGCGCCACTACGACGACGGGGCCCGCTTCGCCCCCCGGCTGCCGGAACGGCTGCGCCGGCTCGCCTTCAGCCTGCAGCTGCGCGGCAGCAGGCTGCGGGTGGAGATCGGCGCCGACAAGGCGACGTACACCCTGCTGGACGGTCCGCCGCTGACGGTGTACCACCACGGCGAGCCGGTGACGGTCGGCACGGAGAGCCCGGCGGTGCGGGCGGTGCCGCCGACCAGGCCCGGACCGACCCCGGCCCAGCCGCCGCACCGGGCACCGACCCGACCGGCCTGAGCGACGGCGCCCCGTCTTGCTGCGGCAGGTGTGCGGCGCCCAAGAAGAGGAGGGCGCTTCACGTGAGGGCGTCGAAAAGGAGCCGTACCAGGTCTCCCGTCGCGTCCGCCGCGAACAGCGCTGCCAGTGCGCCGAGGGCGAGCACGGCCGCCGCGGCCGGCCAGAGATACGGGGGCGGGGTCGTCTGCAGGGCCGCGATGCGGCGGGTGACCGCCCGGTCGGTGAAGTTCAGGCCGCAGGCCGGGCGCGCGGGCCGCCCCGCGCTGAGCGCCGCCCGGGCCAGCGCCCGGGCCGTGGTGCCGCGGTCCCCGACCTCCGTCGCCGCCTGCTCGTCCGCCCACCGCTCCGCCAGGAAGGTCACGGCCGAACGCACCGGGCCGAGCAGCGGATTGGCGGCCGCGGCGAGCGTCACCGCCGTCACCAGACGGCCGTGCCGGTGGCGTAGGTGGGCCCGTTCGTGTGCGAGCAGCACCCGCCGCTCCGCCGGTGCCAGCGCGCCCAGCATCGCCGAGGTGACCAGGATGCGGCCCGGCCGGCCCGGGATCGCGAACGCCCGCGGCACCTCGCAGGCCGCCACCACCAGCTCGGTGTCCCGCGGATGCCCCGCGCACAGCCGCCGCAGCGCCCGCCGGGTGCGCCGCTCGGCACGCACCGCCCGCTGCACCCGCCAGACCACGACGACCAGCGCCAGGCAGGCGGCGAGGCCGATCACCTCGGGCACCGGGTCGGCCAGCGGGTGCCCGTCCTCGTGGGCCTCCCGGACCACCGGCGGGGCGTCGCCCAGCAGGGCCGTCGTCAGGAGGATCAGCGACCAGGTGGCCGCGGCGGCGGTCAGCACCGCGGCGCAGGCGAGGACGCGGGCCGCCAGCGCCGGCGCGACCCGGCGCGCCGTCACCGGGCTGACCAGGGACAGGAGCAGGGAGACCAGCAGCGGGGTGTAGACGTCGAACCTCATGCGCCGCCTCCGGCGAACAGGTTCCGCAGCGCCCGCTCCTCCTCCGGGCTCAGGCCGGACACGAACTGCTGGAGCGCCGCGATCGGGTCCGGGCCCCGGTCCAGGGCCTCGTGCATGGCCTCGGCGGTCAGTTCGGCGGCGTTCTTCGCCGGCCGGTACGCACCCCGCCGCCCGTCCGCGTCGCGCAGGACGAGCCCCTTGTCGTACAGCCGCTTCAGGATGGTGTGGACCGTGTTGTACGCGAGTCCGCCGCCGATCTCGGTCTGGATCTCGGCCGGGGTCAACGGGCGTTCGGTCGCCCACAGGGCCGCCAGGACCTCGCTCTCCAGCTCTCCGGCGCTGCGCCGCTCCGTCCTGCCGCGGGACCCTGTGCCAGCCATGGCACAACCTTACAGCGCGTAGTGCCGCCGTTCGTATGGCCGTACCCGCGCGGCCTCCGCCGGTAAGTCCGGTTAGTTTGTCAGTGTTTGTCCCTGAAGCCCGTGGAGGGTCCTGCGCGCCGCAGGGGAACAGGGGTGGGTGCCTCGATGGTCTCGAACGTGAACGCCACGGCCGTCATGGGCCGCCGGGGACTCTACTGGCAGAGCGGTGCCTGCCTGGTGCTGCTCATCGGCGCGGGCTGGCTGGTCCGGCGGCACTGGCCGGTGGTGACGCGCGGGGCGGTCCGGCTCGCCGGCGCCGACCAGAGGTGGCTGCTGGTGGCGGCCGTGGCGGCGGCCGGGACCTGGGTCTCCTCCGCGCTCGCCCAACAGGGCGCGGTCACCCGGCGGCTGCCCGGCGGGCGGCTGTTCGCCGCCCAGTTCGCCGCGTCGGCCGCCAACCACGTGCTGCCCGCCGGGCTCGGCGCGGGTGCGGTGAACCTGCGGTTCCTGATGCGCTGCGGGATCACGGCGGGCCGCGGTGCGTCGGCCCTCGCGGTCAAGGCGGCCTCCGGGGCCGTGGTCAGGCTGGTGCTGATCGCCGTGCTCGCTCCCGCCTGCCCGGGGCTGCTGCGGATCCCGCACGTCACCGGCGCCACCCTCCTCGCCGTGGCCGCCACGGCTGCCCTTGGCCTGGTGCTGCTCCGCGTCCGGGTGTGGCCGCGCTGCCGGGGCGCGGTGGCCGCGGTGGCCGCCGACATCCGGGCCCTGCACGCCCGTCCGGTCCGTGCGGCCGCGCTGTGGGGCGGCTCGCTGGCCTTCGCCGGGCTGCACGCGCTGGTGCTCTTCGCCGTCACCCGGGCGGTCGGACTGCCGCTGCCCCCGGCCCGGGTGGCGCTGCTCTACCTCGCCGCCAGCGGCGCCGCCGCGCTGCTGCCCACCCCGGGCGGCCTCGGCTCCCTCGACGCGGCCCTCGCGTTCGCCCTCACCGCCTCCGGGACCCCGGCCGCCGCGGCCGCCTCCGCCGTGCTCGGCTACCGGCTGCTGACCATGTGGCTGCCGCTGCTGCCGGGCCTGCTGGTGCTCGGGCTGCTGGTGCGGCGCCGGGCCCTGTGACGTCGGCTCTGCGGCCGGCGGTCCGCCGCGTCCCGGCTCAGGGTGCGGCCACCGGTCGCTCCGGCGTGCCGTCCGGCGCCCACGTGTCCGGAAGCCACCGGGCCGCCAGGCACGCGAAGACCCCGAGCCACCCGGCCGCGAACAGCCAGCCGCCGATCACGTCGGTGCACCAGTGCACGCCGAGGTACACCCGGGTGGCCCCCACGGCGAGCCCCCAGCAGGCGATGGCCGCACACCACGGGGCACGGCCGGGCGAGGCCCTCGTCCGGACCGCGAGGATCACCAGGCCGGCGGCGAGCGCGGCGGTCGTGGTGTGGCCGGACGGGAACGACCAGCCGGAGGCCGACGTCTGCCAGTCGGCCTGCGGCGGCCGGGGCCGGGCCACCAGCTCCATCACGCCCCACCGGGCCGCCTGGCCCAGGGCCAGGCAGCCCGCGCCGAGCAGCGCGGCGACCGGCCGCTGCCGCCGGGTCCGGCCCGCGACCAGCCCGGCCGCCACGACCAGGGCGTACGGCACGATCCCGGTGCCGGTCGCGGTGATCCCCCGGGCCGCGGCCGTCGCCACGTCGGGCCGGTGACCGACGGACCAGGCCAGCAAGGTGCGGTCCACGGCGAGCGGGGTGCCGTGCCGACCCGCCACCACCAGCGCGAGGACGGCGAACGCCGCCCAGGCCCCGAGCGCGGCACTCCCCGCGAACTCCGCGGCCCTCTTGCGATCCATGACGCCGACGACGGCCCCCTAGGTGTGACGAGTGTGACGAGTGCGATGCGGTACTACGCGGTGCTGTGCGGTGCGACGCGGGTGGTGACTACGAACCTGTAGACGGTCTACCCGAATGTAGACGACGGTCGTCCCGGCGGCGTTCCCGGCCGCGCGCGTCCGTGTCCGGTCGCGGCTTTTGCCGCACCATTGCCCGTTCATGACCGGCTGACTACATGGGTGTAGTCATCATGGTCGGCGGAGTAAGGCATGCCTTCACTAAGTTCGAGCCACGAGGCGGGGACGGGCCTGCCGGGGAGGGCTGCGGCGGATGTGGGACGACGCGTTTCCGAGTTTCCTGATCGGGCTGAGGGAAGGTCTTGAGGCAGGGCTGATCGTCTCGATCCTGGTCGCCACGCTGGTGCGGGCCGGTGCCAGGAATCGGCTCCCGCAGGTGTGGACGGGTGTCCTGGCCGCGATCGCGCTGGCGATGAGCTTCGGCGCGGTCCTCACCTTCACCGCCGCCTCCCTCTCCGCGACCGCCCAGGAGGCCTTCGGCGGCACCCTCAGTGTGATCGCGGTCGCCTTCGTCACCGCGATGGTCTTCTGGATGCGCCGGTCGGCCCGAAGCCTCGCCGGCGAGATCAAGGAGCGGGTCACCGGCGCCCTGGCCATGGGATCGGGCGTGCTCGTCCTGACCTCGTTCCTCGCGGTCGGCCGCGAGGGCCTGGAGACCGCGCTGTTCCTGTGGACCACGGCGCGGGCGGCCGGCGAGTCGGCGGGTCCGCTGACCGGCGCCGGGATCGGCCTGGTCCTGGCGGCCGGCCTCTGCTGGGGGCTGTACCGTCGGGTGCTGAAGATCAACCTCACGAGGTTCTTCACCTACACCGGCGCCGTTCTGATCGTGATCGCGGCCGGCGTCCTCGGCTACGGACTCCGCGACCTCCAGGAGGGCGGCGTCCTCCCCGGCAACACCGCCTACGCCTTCGACCTCACCAGCCACGTCGACGCGGGCTCCTGGTACAGCACCCTCCTCCAGGGCGTCCTCAACATCACGCCGGCGATGACCTGGCTCCAGGTGGCCGGCTACGCCGGCTACCTCGCCGTGGTGATGACCCTGTTCGTGCGGGGAGTGAGGGGAGTGCGCGGGGTGCCCGCCGCGCCTGCCGCCGCGCCGGAGCCGGCCGCCGTCACGTCCGCGCCGGAGCCGGCCGTCGTCACGGCCGCCGTCACGTCCGCGCCGGAGCCGGCCGTCGCCGGACCCGGGCCCGCGGGGGCCGCGCGGCGCCGGCCCGTCTGGGTGGTGCCCGTGGCCGTGGTCGCCGTTCCGGCCGTCGTCGCGGGCCTCGTCGTCTCCCTGGCCCGGCCCAAGCCCACGAGCGGCGAGACCGTCGCCGTCTCCGAGACCGAGTGCGGCAAGGGCTTCACCGCGCCCGAGCCGGGCCGCCAGACCTTCCGGATGCGCAACACCGGGGACAAGACCTCCGAGGTGTACCTGATCGACCCGGGCAGCAACGCGGTCTACGGCGAGGTCGAGGGCCTCGCCCCCGGCACCACCCGGGACCTCGTCGCCACGGTCGCCGGCGGCACCTACGCCTGGCGCTGCGTCCCCTCCAGCGGCAGGGCCGTCACCTCCAGGTCGGTCACCGTCAGCGGCGGCACGGGCAGCACCAAGGCGGTCGTACCGGTGTCCGAGAACGACCTCGCGGCGCCGCTCAAGGCCTACACGGCGTACGTCGAGCAGGGGCTGGCCACCCTCGTGGCCCAGACCCGCACCCTCGACGCCGACATCGCGGGCAACCACCTCGCCAAGGCCCGCACCGACTGGCTGGCCGCCCACCTCACGTACTCCTCGCTCGGCGCCGCCTACGGCACCTTCGAGGACTACGACCAGAAGATCAACGGGCGCGCCGACGGCCTCCCCGGGGGAGTGGCCGACAGGGACTTCGCGGGGTTCCACCGGGTCGAGTACGGACTGTGGCACGCGCAGACCGCAGGGCAGCTGAAGGCTCCGGTCCAGGCGCTCGCGGCCGCGGCCGCCGGACTCCAGAAGGCCTTCCCCACGCAGGACTTCGCTCCGGGAGACCTGCCGCTGCGCGCCCACGAGATCCTGGAGAACACCCTCCAGTTCGAGCTGACCGCCGACACCGACGAGGGCAGCGGCACCAACCTGGCCACCGCGAACGCCAACCTGGCCGGCACCCGCGAACTGCTCACCGTGCTGCGGCCTCTGCTGACCGCGCGGGCGCCGAAGCTGCTGCCGGCCGTCGACGCGGACATCGCCCGCCTCCAGCAGCTCCTGGACGCCGAGCACCGGGGCGCGAACTGGACCCCGGTCGAGCAGCTCGACACCAGCACCCGGCAGCGGATCGGCGGAGCCACCGGACAGCTCCTGGAAGACCTCGCCCCGGTGCCGGACCTCCTGGAGATCAGGAAGTCCGCCTGATGAGCCCCGCACAGCACCCGCACCCGTACGACGAAGGGAACCCTCCGATGCCCGCTGCCGACACCCCGTCCTGCCCGATGGGCACGGGCCGCCGCTCCTTCGTGCGGACGGCGCTGGGCGCCGGCGCCGCGGGCGCGGTCCTGGCCGGCGGCGGCTTCGCGCTGAGCCAGGCCGGCGGCACCGCCGAGGCCCGGGCCGCCGACGGGACCGGCACCGCGAAGGTCCCCTTCCACGGCATCCACCAGGCCGGCATCCTCACCCCCGCCCCCGCGGCCGCCACCTTCGTCTCCCTCGACGTCATAGCCGACAACCGGCAGGAGCTCGCCGACCTGCTGAAGACGATCACCGCGCGGGCCCGGTTCCTCACCTCCGGCGGCACCCCCGACGACCTCGGCGTCGGCGCGCCGCCCGCCGACAACGGCATCCTCGGCCCCGAGGTCCCCTCCGACGCGCTCACCGTCACCGTCGGCGTCGGCGCCTCCCTGTTCGACGACCGCTACGGCCTGGCGAAGGCGAAGCCGGCCCGGCTGACCCCGATGCGGACCTTCCCCAACGACAACCTGAAGCCCGCCGAGTGCCACGGCGACCTGTCCCTCCAGATCTGCGCCGACAGCACCGACACCGTCCTGCACGCCCTGCGGGACATCGCCAAGCACACCCGCGGCGCCATGCAGATCAGGTGGCGGATCGACGGCTTCCAGAACGCCCCGCGGCCCACCGGCGCCCAGCGCAACCTCCTCGGCTTCAAGGACGGCATCGCCAACCCGGACGTCGACTCCGCCCGGGAGACCAACCGGCTGATCTGGGTCGGTGCGGGACAGGGCGAGCCGTCCTGGACGGCGGGCGGCAGCTACCAGGTCGTCCGGATCATCCGGATGCTCGTCGAGTTCTGGGACCGGGTCTCGCTCAGCGAGCAGGAGCTGATGTTCGGCCGCCGCAAGGACACCGGCGCCCCGCTGGACGGCGCCAAGGAGACCGACATCCCGAACTACGCCAAGGACCCGAAGGGCAACGCCATCCCGCTGGACGCCCACATCCGGCTCGCCAACCCGCGCACCGCGAAGACCGACAGCTCCCGCATCCTGCGCCGCGGCTACAACTACGACCGGGGCATCGACAGCGTCGGCAACCTCGACATGGGCCTGGTCTTCTGCTGCTACCAGCAGGACGTCCAGCGACAGTTCGAGGCCACCCAGACCCGGCTCATCGACGAGCCGCTCGTCGACTACATCTCCCCGACCGGAGGCGGCTACTTCTTCGCCCTGCCGGGCGTGAGGAACACCGAGGACTGGCTGGGGAGCGGACTGCTGGCGTCCTGACCGCCGACCGGCCTTTGCCTTCTCATGGCATTCTCTTGGTGAAGGCCTGTCGCGGACCTTGCTGCGAACGATGTGCAAGTACGAGAGGATGGCACAAGGCTGCCCATGGCAGCTGCCCATCGCTCGACCGAAGGATGTCACCTCCCGATGACGGCCGCCCCTGGTTCCGCTCCGTCCCTCCCCGCCCAGGCCGAGACCAAGCGCTCGGCCTGGCACCGTGTCCGGGGCTCCATGACCCGGCAGGAGTGGATCAGGGTCGGCGGGATGGCCGGCTTCGTGCTTGCCCTGCACGTCATCGGCTGGGGGACGCTGGTCGGGATCATCGCCCCGCAGCACTTCAGCGTCGGTACCGAGTCCTTCGGCATAGGCATCGGCGTGACCGCCTACACGCTGGGCATGCGGCACGCCTTCGACGCCGACCACATCGCGGCGATCGACAACACCACCCGCAAGCTGATGGGGGAGGGGCAGCGGCCCCTGTCGGTCGGCTTCTGGTTCTCCCTCGGCCACTCCAGCATCGTCTTCGGCCTCTCCCTGCTGCTCTCGTTCGGCATGAAGGCCCTGGCCGGACCGGTGCAGGACGACGGATCGCACCTCCACGAGGTCACCGGCCTGATCGGTACGACGGTCTCCGGCACCTTCCTCTACCTCATCGCCGGCATCAACCTCGTCATCCTGGCCGGCATCTGGAAGGTCTTCCGGCAGATGCGCTCCGGCGCCTACGACGAGGCCGCGCTGGAGACGCAGCTGAACAACCGCGGCTTCATGAACCGCTTCCTCGGCCGGGTCACCGGCTCGATCCGCAAGCCCTGGCAGATGTACCCGCTCGGCCTGCTCTTCGGACTCGGCTTCGACACCGCCACCGAGATCGCCCTGCTCGTCCTCGCCGGCTCCGGCGCCGCCTCCGGCCTGCCCTGGTACGCCATCCTGACCCTGCCGGTGCTCTTCGCGGCCGGCATGTCCCTGCTCGACACCATCGACGGCTCGTTCATGAACTTCGCCTACGAGTGGGCGTTCTCCAAGCCGGTCCGCAAGGTCTACTACAACCTCACCATCACCGGCCTGTCCGTGGCCGTCGCCCTGATCATCGGCACGGTCGAACTCCTCGGCCTGCTCGCCGACAAGACGGGCCTGCACGGCTTCTTCTGGGACTGGGTGTCCGGCCTCGACCTGAACACCGTCGGCTTCGTCATCGTCGGCCTCTTCTTCGCCACCTGGGCGATCGCCCTGGCGGTCTGGAAGATGGGCCGCATCGAGGAGAAGTGGACCAGCGGCCTCGCCGAGCAGACCGAGAGCTGAGCAGTACCCCGGTAAGGGGCACTGCGCGCGACCGGCGAGGACGGCGCCGCAGCCCACGGACGGCCTGTCAACCACGCATCTTCAGATCCGCCCGCCACTTGACGATCTGCTTCTCCGCGTCGCCTGTGTACGACCACGGCGTGCGGGTCGCGCGCCGCCCCTGCAGATGCAGCAGTTCCACGGCGAGGTCGGTGACGCCCGCCTGGCAGGCCGCGTGGGTCAGATGGTTGAGGTCGCGCAGCTCGCCCGGGGCGACCGGGCCCTCGGGACGCTGGGCGATCCAGCGCTCCCAGGTGCGGCGTACGTCGCTGACCGCCCCGTCGTGCTTCCAGTGCTGGCTGAGCGCGACCGCGTTCTGCTGTCCCTGTGCCGCGTCCAGGGCGTACCGGAACTCCTCGACGCGGGCGTACTGCACCAGGACGGGCAGCGCGCAGCCGGGCGGGGCGACCCCGGCCGCGTCCCGGGCGAAGTCGTACATCAGGCCGTGCGTGCCGTGCCAGCGCGCGGAGTAGTAGTGGAGCACCTGGAGGTGGCCCTCCACGTTGTAGGGGTCGCGCCGGTGCAGCTCGTCCCACCAGCGGGCGAGTTCCTGCCGGCGCACCCCGGTCGGGTACAGCCGGGCCACCGAGATCAGCGAGACCCAGGGCGTCGGGTCCTGCGGGTACGCGTCGGCGGCGGCCAGGCAGGCCAGCACGGCGGTGTCGATCCTGGCCCGGTCGATCGGGACACCCCGGCCCGCCGAGATGGCCAGGGTGAACGCCCGGGCAGTCTCGGTCGCCGCCCGCAGCACCAGCGCGTCGGCGCCGTGCGGCTCGGCGGCCAGCCAGGACTCCGACGTGGAGTTGCCCGCGCAGGCCTGTGCCAGCAGCCGGACCCGGTGTCCCCGGGCCAGCCAGTGCGGGCCGGTGGTCCGGAGCAGTTCCCTGAGTCCCTGCCAGCGGCCGATGACGATGTCCTGCCGGGCCGAGGTGAGGGCCGCGTCCCCGCAGTCCGGGTCGAAGTCGGGGGCGAAACGGTCGCGCGCCATCTGACTCGTACCTCAGAAGTCGGTGGGGAGGCCTTCGTATGCCTGGGCGTGCACGGTTGCGGGTTCGTCGGGGACGTAGTCGGCCTCGACCGTCCGGGTGGCGTCCAGCCTGGCCGGCCGGTAGTAGTCGCTGCCCTGCTTCCAGTACCAGAGCATCGGGACCAGGCCGACGGCCAGGCCGCCGACGCCGATCGCGATGGCCGCGGTGCTCAGCTCGCCCAGTGACTCGACGAAGATCCAGAACATGAACACCGCGCCGCACAGCGGCCACAGGCCGCCGAGCAGGAAGGTGCCGGCCGACCTGAAGAGCATCTTGCGGTAGGCCACGACCACCGCGAGGCCCGCGAGGCCGTAGTAGACGGCGATCTGCAGGCCGATCGCCTTGATGGCGTCATCGAGGATCTCGCCCACCGAGCCCAGTGCGTTGGAGGCGATGAACAGGGTCAGCGCCACCGCGCCGACCACGCCGATCGCCACGTGCGGGGTGTTCCAGGTGCGGTGCACCCGGCCCAGCGCGGTCGGCATCGTACGGTCGCGGCCCATCGCGAACAGCGAGCGGGTGACCTGGATGAGCGTCGTCTCCAGGGTGGCGATGGTGGACAGCATCACGGCGGCGACGAGCAGCTTGCCGCCCCAGCCCGGCCAGATCTCCTGGCCCAGCACGCCCAGCACGTTGGCCTTGTTCGCGTCGATCTGGTCCGAGGAGAGGACGACGTTCGCGGCGATGGTGAACACCTCGAAGAGGGCGAAGACGATGCCGACGCCGATCAGGCCCGCGAGGCCGGTGGTGCGGCGGGAGTTGCGGGTCTCCTCGCTGAGGTTGCTGGTGACGTCCCAGCCCCAGTAGTAGAAGGCGGCGATGAGCGCGCCCGAGGCGAAGCCGGAGACCCCGTCGAAGTGCGAGAAGCCGAGCCAGGACCAGTCGAAGCTGCGGGCGTTGCCGGTGTGGAAGAGGGCCAGCACCGCGAAGAGCAGCAGGATCGCCAGTTCGATGCCGGACATCAGCAGCTGGGCGCGGACGGTGAGGCGCGCGCCGCCGAGCACCACCGCCAGCATGACCAGGAACCAGGCGGCGCCGACCACGGTGGACAGGGCCACGTCGTCGGCGAGGTCCGCGTGGAACAGGGACAGCGTCATCGACCCGGCGGGCAGTGAGCCGGCCACCATGAAGATGGTCGCGGACACCACCAGCGCCCAGCCGCTGACGAAGCCGAGGAACGGGTGCAGGGTGCGGCCCACCCAGGAGTAGCTCGCGCCCGCGTTCACGTCGATCCGGCCCAGGTAGCTGAAGGCGAGCGCGATGCCGAGCATCGGTATCGCACACCACAGCAGCGCGGCCGGACTGGCCGGCCCCACCGCCCCGACCAGCACCGCGGTGGTCGCGGCCAGCGAGTACGCCGGTGCGCTGCCCGCGACGGCCATGACCACCGTGTCGAACGTGCCGAGGGCGTTGGCCTGGAGCCCTCTGCCCCTGTTGTTGCTCATGGTTGTGCTGCTTTCCGGTCGTGCAGGGCGCACGGGAGTGCAGACCCGCGGCGGTACGGGTGGGGGGTGCACGACCCGCCCCGCACCCGGTGAGGGATGGCCTCGGGCAAGGACCGGTCGGAAGAGAAAGGTGGTGGTGAGGGCCGCATGCCCAGAGTCGGCGAACGGTCACACCGCGTGTGTGGGTGTGACTATAGCGGCACGCTTTGACCTTTCAAGATGACCGACCAGTAATCACATATGCCACTTGGTGCCGACAACTCTCCCACCGGAAGCAGCGGTTCCTCCGGCCCCTCAGTCCTCCAGCCGGTCGAGCTGCCGCAGCTTGTTGGTGGCGTCGAGGGCCGCGACCTTGTACGACTCCGCGAGCGTCGGGTAGTTGAACACCGCATCCACCAGGTAGTCGACCGTGCCGCCGCAGCCGATGACCGACTGACCGATATGGATCAGTTCTGTCGCTCCGGTACCGAAACAGTGCACGCCGAGCAGCCGCCGGTCCTCGGGTGAGACCAGGAGCTTGAGCATGCCGTGCGAGTCGCCGATGATCTGGCCCCGGGCCAGCTCCCGGTAGCGGGCCACCCCGACCTCGAACGGCACACTGTCCGCGGTGAGTTGGTCCTCGGTCCGGCCGACGAAGCTGATCTCCGGAATCGTGTAGATGCCGATGGGCTGGAGGTTGTCCATCTGCCCGACCGGTTCCCCGCACGCGTGGTAGGCGGCGACGCGGCCCTGTTCCATCGAGGTCGCCGCGAGCGCCGGGAAGCCGATGACGTCGCCCACGGCGTAGATGTGCGGCACCTCGGTGCGGAAGTGCTCGTCCACCGTGATCCGGCCGCGCCGGTCCGCGGACAGGCCCGCCCTGTCCAGGTCGAGCCCGTCGGTCAGGCCCTGCCGGCCCGCCGAGTACATCACCGTGTCCGCCGGTATCTTCTTGCCGCTCTCCAGCACGGTCAGCGTGCCCCGCGGATGCCGCTCGACGGCGGCGACGGTCTCCCCGAACCGGAAGGTGACGGCCAGGTCCCGCAGGTGGTACTTGAGCGACTCGACGACCTCGACGTCGCACATGTCGAGCATGGCCGCGCGCTTCTCGACCACGGTGACCTTGCTGCCGAGCGCGGCGAACATGCTCGCGTACTCCATGCCGATGACGCCGGCCCCGACGATGACCATGGAGCGCGGCACCCGCTCCAGCGACAGCACGTTGTCCGAGTCCATGATGGTGCGACCGTCGAACTCGACGCTGTCCGGCCGGGCCGGCCGGGTGCCGGTCGCGATGACGATGTGCTCGGCCGTCAACAGCCGTTCGTCGCCGTTGGGTTCGCGCAGGGCGACGGTGTGCGGGTCGACGAACCGGCCGACGCCGGAGCAGAGGGTGACGTGGTTGCGGGAGAGCTGGTTGCGGATGACGTCCACCTCGCGGCCGACCACGTGCTGGGTGCGCGCGGTCAGGTCGGCGACGGTGATGTCCTCCTTCAGCCGGTAGCTCTGGCCGTACAGGTCGCGCTGGGTCAGGCCGGTCAGGTAGAGGACCGCCTCGCGCAGGGTCTTGGACGGGATGGTCCCGGTGTGGATGGACACGCCGCCGACCATGTCGGGGCTGTCCACGACGGCGACCCGGCGGCCGAGCTTGGCCGCGGCGATGGCGGCCTTCTGACCGCCGGGTCCGGAACCGATGACGAGCATGTCGAAGTCGGGCACCCTGCGAAGTCTGTCAGCAGCCGCCCCCGCTTCGAAAGGGTGAACGGGCAACCTTCGCGTGAAATCCGGCGCGGGCCAGGCCCGTTGCGCCCCTCACCGGCCCCGCGGGTCGCCGGTGTCAGGGCAGGAGCCGCTCGACGCAGTTCGGCCCCTCGCGCTCCATCTTCTTCCTGGCCCATTCCAGTGTTTCCGGGGTGACGTCCCGGCCCGACGCCATCACCAGGTCCTCGGGCGCCACCCCGGTGCCGGGGGCGCTGTGCAGCAGGGAGTCCGGGGTGGCGCGGTCGTCGGACGGCCGGGACGCTTCGGATTCTGAGGTCGACATGGTCCCTCCTTCGCGGAGCGGGGTGCACACTCTCACGATTGCCCGCCCGGCCGCACCCCGCATCCCGGGAAGGAATTCGCCCCTTTTCGGTTGTAAGGTGACCGTACATCCGTTCCGGGGAGGCCGTCACGATGGCCGAGCAGGCGTTTTACCCGAATGCGCCCGGGAGCCCGCGCTACCTGCCGATCGCCGAGCACGGCCTGATCGGCGATCTGCGCAGCGTGGCCCTGGTCGGCAGCAACGGCACGATCGACTGGTACTGCAGCCCGTCCTTCGACGCCCCGAGCGTCTTCGCCGCGGTCCTGGACGCCGAGCGCGGCGGCTTCTTCGCGCTGGCCGCCTCGGTGCCGGCCCGGACCAAACAGTTCTACTTCCCGGACACCAACGTTCTGATCACCCGGTTCTACACCGACGAGGGGGTCGGCGAGGTCCAGGACTTCATGCCGGTGACGGGCGAGTCGGCCGAGCGCGCGCGGCACCGGCTGATCCGCCGGGTGCTGTGCGTGCGCGGCACCGTGCCCTTCCGGGTCCGGGTGGCCCCCCGCTTCAACTACGGCGCCGACCCGCACACCCTGCGCACGCTCGGTGACACCGCGCTGTTCGAGTCCGCGGACATGTCCCTGCTGCTCACCTCGACGGTGGCCCTGGAGAGCGACGGCCCGGACGCCTGTGCCGACTTCAAGCTCTCCGAGGGCGAGTCGGCGGTCTTCGCCCTCGACCAGGCAGGCGCGGACATCGCCCCCCGCGGCTGCGCCCGCGCCGAGGCCGAGCGGCAGTTCGAGACCACGGTCTGCTACTGGCGGCGCTGGCTCCACCAGTCCCGCTACCGCGGCCGCTGGCGCGAGATGGTGCACCGTTCGGCACTCACCCTGAAACTGCTCACCTACTCGCCCACGGGCGCCATCGTCGCCGCACCCACCACGAGCCTCCCCGAGCAGGTCGGCGGCGAACGCAACTGGGACTACCGCTACGTCTGGATCCGCGACGCCGCGTTCGCCGTCTACGCCCTGCTGCGGCTCGGCTTCAGCAGCGAGGCCGCGGCATTCATGAAGTTCGTGACCACCTACATCAGCCCCGGCGACGGCTTCGCCTCCGGCCCGCTGCAGATCATGTACGGCATCGACGGCCGCTCCGACCTGCCCGAACGCGAACTGACCCACCTGGAGGGCCACTGCGGCTCGGCCCCGGTCCGGGTCGGCAACGCCGCGGCCGACCAGCTCCAGCTCGACATCTACGGCGCCCTCATCGACTCGATCTACCTCTACGACAAATGGGCCGAACCCATCTCCAGCGCCCAGTGGGACGACGTCACCCGCCTGGTGGAGTGGGTCTGCGACCACTGGGACCAGCCCGACGAGGGCGTCTGGGAGACCCGCGGCGGCCGCAAGAACTTCCTGTACTCACGCCTGATGTGCTGGGTCGCCATCGAGCGGGCGATCCGCCTCGCCAACCGGCGCGGCCTCCCCGCCGACCTGCCCCGCTGGCTGCGGTCCCGCGACACCATCTACCGGTGGATCATGGACCGCGGCTGGTCCGAGCGGCGCGGCGCCTTCGTCCAGCACGAGGGCGGCGACGTCCTCGACGCGTCGCTCCTGATGATGCCCCTGGCCAAGTTCATCGCCCCGACCGACCCCAAGTGGCTGTCCACCCTGGACGCCCTCACCGAGGACCTGGTCTCCGACTCCCTCGTCTACCGCTACGACCCGCAGGCCAGCCCCGACGGCCTCCGCGGCGACGAGGGCACCTTCTCGATCTGCTCCTTCTGGTACGTGGAGGCCCTGGTGCGCGCCGGACGCGTCGACGAGGCCCGGCTCGCCTTCGAGAAGATGCTCACCTACGCCAACCATCTCGGCCTGTACGCCGAGGAAATCGGCCGCACCGGCGAGCAACAGGGCAACTTCCCGCAGGCGTTCACCCACCTCTCCCTCATCAGCGCCGCCTTCAACCTGGACCGCGCGCTGGGCTGAGGATCACGGCAGCGGCTGCTCCGCCCAGATGACCTTCCCGGCGGGCGTGTAGCGGGTGCCCCAGCGCTCGGCCATCTGCGCGACCAGGAACAGGCCCCGGCCGCCCTCGTCGGTGCTCGCCGCGTACCGCAGGTGCGGGGAGGTGGTGCTGCCGTCGGAGACCTCGCAGATCAGCGTCCGGTCGCGCAGCAGCCGTACCCCGATGGGCGCCCGGCCGTGCCGGATGGCGTTGGTGACCAGCTCGCTGAGGATCAGCTCGGTCGTGAACGACAACTCGTCGAGGTCCCAGTCCGCCAGCTGGCGGGTGACCCTGGACCGCACGTCCGAGACGGCCGCCGGATCGGCCGGCACCTGCCACTCCGCGATCCGGTCCGCCCCGAGCGCCCGGGTCCTGGCGACGATCAGCGCCACGTCGTCGCTGGGGCGGGCCGGCAGCCGCTCCAGAACGGCCGCACAGGTCTCCTCCGGGGTGTCGCCGGCCGCCGACTCCAGCGCGCCCGCCAGCAGGTCCAGCCCCTCGTCGATGTCCCGCTGCCGGTCCTCCACCAGCCCGTCGGTGTACAGGACCAGGCTGCTGCCCGGCGCCAGCTCCAGCTCGGCCGTCTCGAAGGGCAGCCCGCCCAGACCCAGCGGGGGGCCGGCCGGCACGTCCGCGAACTCCACAGTGCCGTCCGGCCTGACCAGCGCCGGCGGCGGATGACCGGCGCGGGCCACCGTGCAGCGCCGGGACACCGGGTCGTAGATCGCGTACAGGCAGGTCGCGCCGGTGATCGTGGCCGCGGCGTCCGCGTCGTCCTCGGGAGTCTCGTCCTGGTCGATGCGGCCCACCAGCTCGTCCAGCAGGCCCAGCAGCTCGTCCGGCTGCAGGTCCAGCGCCGTGAAGTTGTGCACGGCGGTGCGCAGCCGCCCCATGGTCGCCGCCGCGTGCAGCCCGTGCCCCACCACGTCCCCGACCACCAGCGCCACCCGGGCCCCGGACAGCGGCAGCACGTCGAACCAGTCGCCGCCCACGCCCGACTGGGCTGGCAGGTAGCGGTAGGCGATGTCCAGGGCGCTCTGCGCGGGCAGGCTGCGCGGCAGCAGACTGCGCTGCAGGGTGACCGCCATGCTGTGCTCGCGCGTGTAGCGGCGGGCGTTGTCGATGGAGACGGCGGCGCGGGCCACCAGCTCCTCGGCGAGCGCCAGTTCCTCGGTGTCGAACGGGGCGGGCTTCTCCGCGCGGCAGAAGTTGGCCAGGCCCAGCACCATGTTCCCGGCCCGCAGCGGCACCGTGATCAGCGAGTGGATGCCGAACTCCAGGATCCGGCCGGTCAGCTCCACGTCCTGGGCCCGCCAGCCGGGCGCCTCCCGCAGCCGCGGCTCGACGACCGACTCGCCGGTCTCCAGACTGCGGCCCTGCGGCGAGGACGGCACGAACTGGAACCTCTCGCCGACCGGGTACAGCGGGGCGTCCTTGCGGATGCCGCTGCACGCCACCCGCCGCAGCGCGTCCCCGGGCTTGGGTTCCTCGCCCTTGAGGACCGCCTCGTACAGGTCGACGGAGGCGTAGTCCGCGAACCGCGGCACGGCCAGCTCCGCGAGCTCCTCGGCGGTCCGGCTGACGTCCAGGCTGGTGCCGATGCCCACCCCGGCGTCGTACAGCATGTTCAGGCGCTCGCGGGCCACCTCGGCGCGGCCGGAGAGGGCCCGCAGCTCTGTGGAGTCGCGCAGGGTGACGACGCTGCCGGGCGGTCCGCCGCGCACCTCGATGGGGCGCTGGTTGACGGCCAGCAGCCGGTCCTTGACCAGGTGCACCTCGTCGGTGGCGACCCGTCCGGAGGCGATCAGCGTCGCCGTCTCCGGGTCCAGGCCGAGGTCCGGGACCCGGCGGCGCTCGGCGTCCGCCGGCAGGTCCAGCAGGCGCTGCGCCTCGTCGTTGGCGAGCATGAGCCGGCCGTCGCCGCCGACGATCAGCACACCCTCGCGCACCGAGTGCAGCACCGCGTCGTGGTGCTCGTACATCCGGGTCATCTCGTCCGGGCCCAGACCGTGCGTCTGGCGCAGCAGCCGCCGGCTGACCAGCGCGGTGCCCGCCGTCGCCACGGCAAGCGCCGCCGCGGCCGCGGTCAGCAGCAGCGGCAGCTGCTGGTCGGCGGTGCCGCCCACGTGCGCGGTGGTGATGCCGGCCGACACCAGGCCCACCACCGTGCCGTCCGTGTCCCGGACCGGGACCACGGCCTGCACCAGCTCCCCGATGGTGCCGTGCACCTCCTCGGTGACCGTCCCGCCGGCCAGCGCGGGCCCGATGGTCCCGACGAACTTCTTGCCGATACGGTCCGGCTTGGGGTGTGTGTACCGGATCCCGTCGGTGTTCATGACCACGATGAAGTCCACGCCCGTCGCCTTGCGGGCCGCCTCCGCCCGCGGCTGGAGCACCGTCGTCGGGTCGGGCAGCCGCAGGGCGGCCGCCGTGCCGGGGGCGTCGGCGAAGGTCTGGGCGACGGCCAGGGACCGGTTGCGGGCCTCCATGCTGCTGTCGCGCTCCACCTGGAGCACCAGCGCCAGCACGGCCGAGACGACCAGCAGCAGCACGATCGCCACCTGCAGCACGAACACCTGCCAGGCCACGCTGCGGCCGCTCAGCGCCGACCACAGCCGTCCGGACCGGATACGTCCCGGCCCGCTCGGCTCCCGCTGGGCGAGCGGCGCGCGCGGAGTCCCGGATCGGGACGGCCGAGTGTCGGACCGGCCGGGCTGACGGACCATGAGCCCATGTCTACACTGCCGGGCCGCGCGAGGCGAGAGCGTCCCCCGGGGTAACCGGGCCGATACCCCGTTCTGTCCCGGTCACCCCCGGTCTGCGGCCCCCGGACGGCGGGTGGCGAGCAGCAGCGCCACGTCGTCGGGACGGTCGGTGGCGTGCCGGGCCATGGCGGTGAGCCGGTCGGCCACCCCGGTGAGGGTACGGGCGCCGCGCCGCCCCGGCGCCGCCCCGGCCTCGGACAGGGCCGCACCCAGCGCCGCGATGCCGTCGTCGATGTCGGCGCCGGGCCGCTCCACGAGACCGTCCGTGTACAGGGCGAGGATCGCGTCCGGCGCCAGCTCCAGCTCGGTCACCGGGTACCGGGCCCGCGGGTCCACGCCCAGCACGACACCACCGGGGATCTCCAGGACCCGGGTGCTGCCGTCCGGGGCCCGCAGCAGGGGCGGCGGATGACCCGCCCGGGCGATCCGCGCGCGCCCGGTGGCGGGGTCCAGACGCAGGTAGCAGCAGCTCGCGAACTGGCCCGGGTCGAGGTCGATGAGCAGCCGGTTGGTGCCGCTGAGCACCTCGTCGGGCGGCCGGTCGCTGAGCGCGAACGCCCGGACCGCGCTGCGTAGTTGTCCCATGGTGGCGGCCGCCTGCACGCCGTGCCCCTGGACGTCGCCGATGACCAGCGCGAGGCCGTCGCCCGCACCGACCACGTCGTACCAGTCGCCGCCCACGTCCATGCCCTGGGTGCCCGGCAGGTACCGTCCCGCGGTCTCCACCCGCGGGTGCTCCGACAGCCGGCGGGGCAGCAGCGCCTGCTGGAGACCGCGGGCCAGCGCGGCCTCGCTGTCGTAGCGCCGGGCCTTCTCCATCGCGTGCGCGATCAGGCCCGCGAGCGCCATGAGGACGGTGCGCTCCTCGGTGCCGAAACTCCGCTCGGACTCGAAGCCGAGGATGCAGGTGCCGACCGGGCGTCCCGAGGCGATCAGCGGCAGGAAGGCGCGGGAGCCCACCTCGGCGTCCAGCGCGAGACCCGGGTAGGTGTCCGCCAGCCGCCGCATCGACTCGAAGAACAGCGGCCGGCCGGTGGTGAGGGCCTCCACGCCGGGGATGTGGGCGTCCAGACCCATGCCGTCGAACGGCGCGAGGAAGCCCGGCGGGAAGCCCGTCTCCCAGGCCAGGTAGAAGTGCCGGTCCTGGAGCAGGTAGATGGCCAGCCGGCGGCCGCCGAACGCGGGCAGCAGCTCCTGCATCACCACCGCGGACACCTGCCGGGCGGTCACCGCGTCGGTCAGCGCGATCGCCAGGGCGATCGGCCGGTACAGCGGGGTCATCGAGGAGCCGCCGGACCGCCCGAGCGCGCCCGGCCCGGCCACGGGGGACAGGTGCACGGGCGGGTCGATCCGGCTGGCCGGGACGACCGTGCAGGTGACCAGGTCGGAGCCCGGATGCACCGACAGGGCGAGGAAGTCGCCCGCCACGGCGTCGCCGCGCCGGACCTGGAAGTGCACCGGACCGCGGGCGAGCAGCGCCCCGCGCCAGTGGTCGTCGTACGACGGCCCGGTCAGCCACGGCATCGCCTCCCACAGGGGCCGGCCGAGCAGCTCGTCGCGGGGCCGCCCGGCAAGCCGGACGACCGCCGGGTTGGCGTAGCGGACGATCCCGGAGCGGTCCAGGCAGAAGACGCCCTCGGGGAGCAGGTCGGCCGCTCCGTCGGCGGCGGCGGACGGGCCCGGGTCGACGACGATCCCGGAGACCAGCGACGGGTCGGCTTCGCCGGACGGCGGCCACAGCTCCAGCAGGAGCGGGGCGCCGTCCGCGGCACGCACCCGCAGGGGGGCGTACGGCGGCTTGCCGGCCGCGGTCTCCTGCAGCGCGGTGAGTACGTCGTCGGCGTCGGCGGGCGTCACGGCCACCGCCAGCTCGGCGCCGGTGCCGGGGAAGTCCTGCGGCGCCCTGCCGAGCAGGGCGTGCAGCCGGTCGTCGGCGTGCACCGCCGAGGTGACCGGGTCCCAGGTGAAACGGCCCACCCGGGCCGGCCCGGGCCGGGGCGCGGGCGGCCGGACGCACACCGGCTCGCCCTCCCAGGCGACCGCCGCGTCCCCCTCCTCGGCCACCAGCTCGCGCAGCCCGGCACCGAGCCGCTCGGCCAGTCGGCTCAGCCGGTCCAGGTCCGGCAGTTCGTCCACGGTGTCCGCGGTACCGGGGAGCAGCACGGTGAGCACGCCGAAGGACGGCTCCGCCCCCGGCACGGGTGTGTACACCGAACCGAACTGGAACGGCAGGCCTGCCGCGAACTGCGGATAGCGGCGCACCGTCTCCGTCGCGTTGGGCAGAATCACCCGCGTCCCGAGCCGGTAGGCGTCCGCGACCGGGAACGGCCGGTCCATGTGCAGCCGCCACCAGGGTCTGAACAGCGGGCCGGGGAGTCCCACCAGCGTGGCCAGCCGGAGCAGTCCGGGGGCGCCGGAGCGCAGGTACACCCCGGCGACGTGGGCGTCCGCCGCGCCGAGGGCGCCGGTCGAGGCCTCGACCAGCAGCGCGGTCAGCCGCTCACGCGCCCGGCCCACGTGCTCGTCGCTCCCAGTCATCGGGTCCTACCTCGTCCGCGCACCGCCGGGTGGGTGACACAGCAAGAATGCGTCACGACGACCCGGACACGCACCCCCGGGAGCCGGACCGGGCGGCGGCCCCGGCCGGCTCGGCGCCCGTCCGCCGGCCGCGGCACCGGACGACCGTCCTCCCGAACGGCCGCCACGGCGAACGGGAGGGCGTCCGCATCCGGGCCCATCGGCGAACGGGAGGGCGTCCGCATCCGGCCACATCGGTACGCCCACGGGGTGCACGCCCCGCAGGCCGAGCCGCGGGCCCTCGCGAGCCGTACCGCCCCGGCGGAGCTCCGGGTGCGCTCCGCGAGCGGACCCGGGTCCACGGAGCCCCCGCTCTCCGGCCCGGCGATGTACTCGGCACGGGCCAGGCCCGTCGCGGCCCGCCGCGGCCGTCCCGGTGACCACGAAGCTCGCGGTCCGGCCGGCCGGTCAGAGTTTTGGCTCCTCCGTGGGCGGCAGGGCCGCGCGCATCGAGCGCAGGGCCAGCAGCAGGACGCCGATGTCGTCCAGGTAGATCGGGTCGGGCAGCAGGTCGGTGGGGAGCACCAGATACAGGACGGCGCCCCAGAACACCCAGCGCGAGCCGGTCGGCAGCCCGGCCCGGCGCAGGGTGCGCCGGGTGCGGACCAGCCGTACGAGCACGGCGACGGCGCCTGCCAGCAGGGCCGCGGCGACGATCGCGCAGATCACGAGCACGGTCGTGGTGGTGTCCATGGCTGTCCTGTCGTCCCGCCCCGATCCGGCCCGGGGTCTCTCACTGGTCCGTCTTCCCGGTTTCGTCCCCGGGCATGGCCACCGGTCCTGCACTGTCCTTCGGAGCCCGCAGTCCCTTGAAGGCGCGGGTCAACTGCTGGAAAGGGGAGGCGGGTTGGGGCGCCGGTGCGGCCGGGGCGGGGGTGTCGCGGAGGGCGGCGAGCGCCTCGTCGGCCCGCTCGGCGGCCTCCCGGTACAGGTCGCGGGACCTGGTCATGGCCTCCAGCGCCTCGGCGTACTGCGCGACGCGCTTGCGCTCGCGCGCCAGCTCCTCCTCCAGCGTCATCAGGGTCCAGTTGTCCCGCAGGTCGGCCAGTGCCTCCTCGGCGCCCCGCGGCGCGGGCTTCGGCAGCGCGGCGAACCGGCGTACGGCCGCGATCAGTTCGGTGGGCTCCGAGCCGTCCAGGAAGACGCTGCGCACCGCGTACTCCTGCGCGTCGTAGTCCGACGGCGCCGGGTCCGGGGGCAGCAGCACGGCGCCGCCGCGCGGGACCTCGACCCCGAGGTCGCGCAGCGCCCAGTTGACGGCACGGAACTGCTGGGGCGCGGCCCGGTGTTCCACGACGCGGTGCGCGAGTCCGGGCGGCAGCTGCCGGACCAGCGGCAGCCGGCCGAGCGCGTCGGGGGTCATCGCCTCGTGCACGACGAGGTTGACGCACCAGGCGTCCTTCGCCGCGTCCCGCAGTACCCGGCGCATGTCCTTGTCGTCGGCGGGCAGCGGGTTGACCGTGCGGAGCCTGACGCCCGCCACCGCCGGGTGGTAGTCCCAGGCGGCCTCGCCGCCGTCGCCGGCCTCCTCGCCCTCGGGCCAGAACAGCACCGCGGGGGAGGGCCAGGCCTCGTCCCAGGGCCGGTCGGCCTCGGCGACGAGCTGCCACTCCCGCCCCGCCTGCCGGCCCTGCGGGTCGACGGTGAGGGTCAGCCGGGCGCGCACCGTCACGGCGCCGTCGTCGACGCGCCCGCGGGCCTCGAAGACGTGTCGGGAGGGGTCCTCGGGGACGGGGGGTTCCGCGAAGTCGTCGAGGACGCCGGTCTCCTTGCGGCTGCGCAGGATCCTGCGGATCACCTCCTCGGAGTCCGGACCCGTGTGACGGCCGCGGGCGGCCCAGACGGTCGGCGGAAGGACGGCACGGTCGGTGGCGGAGTTCGACATGGGCCAATCTGCTGATGGGAGAGGAGTGCGTCCTCCAGTATCACCGCCCGGGAGCGCGTCTCATAGGGCGGGGGCCGCCCGCGTACGGCGAGTGCGCCCCGCACCCGGGGTGTGAACCGAGTGCGCCATACGACGCCGGTTCACCCGTGCCCTTGATCCGCCCGGCCTCGGAGAATGGTGCCGGGAACGGGGCCCGCCCGACCATCCGCCAGGGGCGGGTCCCGTTCCCGCCGCGGAAAGGCGCGGCGGGCGGGCACGGGAAAGGCGCGGCGGACAGGCACGGGAAAGGGGCCGACGGCAGTGCGTCGGCCCCCTCTCACCTGTCACGTACCGGTGCCTCAGGCACCACTCTCGCGGAGCATGTCCTCGCGCTCGACCAGCTTGACGCGCTCGCGGCCCTGCGGCTCGCCCAGCGCCTTCTCGGCGGCGTCCAGCCGGTACCAGCCCTCCCAGGTGGTGAAGCGGACGCTGCGCTCGGCGAGGAAGGCCTCCACGGCCTCCGGCGCGGGTGCCTCGGGGGTGTGCAGGCGGCCGTTGGCGTAGTCGTCCAGCAGGTTGGACACCGTCTCGTTGGCGTCGCCCTTGGTGTGGCCGATGAGGCCGACCGGACCGCGCCGGATCCAGCCGGTGACGTACGCCGACTGGAGGTGGCCGCCGCTCTCCTCCACGACCCGGCCGCCCTCGTCCGGGACGGTGCCCGACTCGATGTCCCAGGGCAGCTTGGGCAGCTTGTCGGAGAGGTAGCCGACGGCCCGGTAGACGGCGCCGAGGTCCCAGTCCTTGAACTCACCGGTGCCCTTGACGTTGCCGGTGCCGTCGAGGGCGGTGCGCTCGGTGCGCAGGCCGGTGACCTTGCCGTCCTCGCCGAGGATCTCCACCGGGGACTCGAAGAAGTGCAGGAAGAGCTTGTGCGGGCGGTCGCCGACGTCGCGGATCGCCCAGTTCTCCAGGGTCTTGGCGACCATGTCGGCCTGCTTGTTGCCGCGCCGGGTCTCGATCGAGCCCGCGTCGTAGTCGATGTCCTCGGGGTCGACGATGACCTCGATGTTGGGGGAGTGGTCCAGCTCCCGCAGCTCCATGGGGGAGAACTTCGCCTGCGCCGGGCCGCGGCGGCCGAAGACGTGCACTTCGAGAGCCTTGTTGGCCTTCAGGCCCTCGTGGACGTTCGGCGGGATCTCGGTCGGGAGCAGCTCGTCGGCGGTCTTGGCGAGGATGCGGGCCACGTCCAGGGCCACGTTGCCGACGCCGAGGACCGCGACCTTCTCTGCCTCCAGCGGCCAGGTGCGCGGCACGTCCGGGTGGCCGTCGTACCAGGAGACGAAGTCGGCGGCGCCGTAGGAGCCGTCCAGCTCGATGCCGGGTATCCGCAGCTCGCGGTCGGCGGTGGCACCGGTCGAGAAGATCACCGCGTCGTAGAACGTGCGCAGGTCGTCGAGGCTGATGTCGGTGGGGTAGTCCACGTTGCCGAAGAGGCGGATCTGCGGCTTGTCGAGCACCTGGTGCAGGGCCGTGATGATGCCCTTGATGCGCGGGTGGTCGGGCGCGACGCCGTAGCGGATCAGGCCGAACGGGGCGGGCATCCGCTCGAAGAGGTCGATGGACACGCCGGGCTCGGCGGCCACCGTGGACTTGAGCAGGGCGTCGGCGGCGTAGATCCCGGCGGGGCCGGCTCCGACGATGGCTACCCGCAGGGGGCGCGGCATGATCAGGTTCCCTTCGAGTGAGGACAATCGATCTCGAACGGGAAGCCTAAACTAAGGCAGTCCTAAGTTGGTACGCGGGTCCGCCCTATGACGTCATAAGCCGATCTTATGACGTGTATCGGGTCCGGCTTATCGCCTCCGGGGGTCGCGCCGGCCCCCGGTGCTTGGCGGGCGCACGTCACATGCACCACCCTGTCCTCTGCGGCCCACCGAGGCGCGGTGGCCGGAGGGCGAGGGGTGAGAGCGTGGCAGCACGCGGGGAGACGGCCGTCGCGGTGACCGGCGGCAGCGGATTCGTCGGGAGCCATCTGGTACGGCGGCTGCTGGAGCGCGGGTACCGGGTCCGTGCGACCGTCCGCCGCGCCTCCGACGCGGCGAAGGTACGGCCCCTGTGGGAGCTCCAGGAGGCCTTCCCCGGCCGGCTCGAGCTGTTCGAGGCCGACCTGCTCCGGGACGGTTCCTTCGACGAGGCGTTCCGCGGCTGCGCGACCGTCTTCCACGTGGCCTCGCCGTTCCTGATGCCGGAACGGATCAGGGACGGCCAACGGGACGTGGTGGACCCGGCGCTGCTCGGCACCCGCAACGTGCTCTCCGGCGTGGAGCGCACGCCGGAGGTCGAGACCCTGGTCCTCACCTCCACCGTGGGCGCGATCTTCGGCGACTACGCCGACGTCCGCGAGATGGCCGGCGAGGTGCTGACCGAGAACTACTTCAACACCACCAGCACCGTGGCGAACAACCCCTACCACTACGCCAAGACGGTCGCCGAGCGCGCCGCCCGGGACGCCGAGGCCGCCCAGGACCGCTGGCGCCTGGTCGCGATCAACCCCGGCCTGATCCTCGGCCCGTCCCTCACGCCCGCCTCCGAGTCCGGCAGCCTCTTCCTGCTCGACGAGCTGTTCAAGGGGTACTTCTGCTATGGCGCCCCGGACTTCAGCTTCACCACCGCGGACGTCCGCGACGTGGCCGACGCGCACGTCGCGGCCGCGGAGAACCCGGCGGCCAGGGGCCGTTACATCGTCGCCAACGAGACGATGACGTCCTTCCACGAGATGTCCCGGATCATCCGCACCCGCCACCCCTGGGACCCGCGCCTGCCGCGCACCGCGCTCCCGCACGCACCGGTACGCGTCCTGGGCCCGCTGTTCGGCCTCACCCAGGACTACATACGCAAGCACCTCGGCATCCGCTTCCGCGTCGACAACGGCCGCAGCGTCCGCGAACTGGGCCTTGCCTACCGGCCCGTGGAGCAGACCCTCCTGGACCACCACGAGAGCTGGCGCACCCGGCGGCGGAGGGCCTGAGCCCGACGGACGCCAAGGTCAGGCCGGGCGGATCACCCGGTGGATCGCCGACTCCCCGGCGGTGTAGATCGACTCCTCGCGGATGACCGCCCCGGGGCTCGGCGCGTGCACCATCGTGCCGCCGCCCGCGTAGATCCCCACGTGGCTGTCGTCGTCGAAGAAGAAGACCAGGTCACCCGGCTCGACGGCGGCCAGTGTGACCGGAGTGCCGGCCAGCGTCTGCTCCGGCGCGGTACGCGGCAGCGTGACGCCGGCCGCGCGCCAGGCGGCCTGGATCAGGCCGGAGGCGTCGTACGCCCCCGGCCCGGTGGCTCCCCAGACACACGGCCGGCCGATCTGCTCCCGTGCGAACGCGAGGGCCTTCATCGCCTTGCCCGGCTCCGCCGGGACGCCCCGCTGGAGGAAGGCGGCGGGGTCGGCGTAGCCGCCGGGCGCGGGCGTGGCCGCCGTGGCCACCGCGGCGGGGACCTGCGCGGCCGCGGTCGGCAGCGGGGTGGTCGGGAGCGGGGCGGTGACGACCGGGGCGGGCGCGGCAGCCGTCATCGCCTCCGGCGGGGCGGTCATGACCGTCGGCACGGCGGCCGTCGGCGGTGCCGGGGGCGCTGTCATGGGGGCCGCCATCTGCGCCGCCATGGGGGCGGCCACAGGTGCCGCCATCGGCGTGGGCACCGGGGCGGGGACCGCCATGGCGGGCGCGACCGTCGCGGTCGGCATGGCCATCGTGGCAGCGTAGGCGTACGCGCCGTCGGTGGACTGCATGCCCGCCGGGTAGGCGGCGGCGGGGGCCGCGGCGTAGGGGGCGGCCTGCGGCATGGCGGCCATGGGCGCGGCAGGGGCGGCGGGGGCCGCCGTGGGGTACATGCCGGTGCCGTAGGCGGTGTCGGTGCCGACCGGCGGAACGTCGGTGTACGCGGCGGCCGCGTTCGGCGACATGATCCGGAAACCGCCGGGGTCCATCGGGCCGGGGACGGGGACGGGGACGGAGACGGCGGGCGCCGCGGCCGGGAAGGCGCCGCCGCTCATCATGGCGTCGGCCGTCGGGAAGGCGCCTGCGCTCATCGCAGGGTTGGCCGTCGGGAAGGCGCCGGCGCTCATCATGGGGTCGGCCGTCGGGAAGACGCCTGCGCTCATCGCAGGGTTGGCCGTCGGGAAGGCGCCGGCGCTCATCATGGGGTCGGCCGTCGGGAAGACGCCTGCGCTCATCGCAGGGTTG
>NZ_JBFBJI010000023.1:111534-157628 GCF_040702065.1 Streptomyces sp. NPDC086777
GTGGCCGTCGGGAAGGCGCCGGCGCTCATCATGGGGTCGGCCGTCGGGAAGACGCCGCCGCCCATCGCCGGGTCGGCCGTCGGGAAGACGCTGGTGCTCGCCATGGGATCGGCGGTCGGGAAGGCGCCCGCGTCGGCCGGGGCCGGCATCGGGAACGAGCCCGTGGCGCCCGGCGTCATGATGCGGAAGGAGCCGCTGTCCCCGGGGGCCGGAGCCTGGGGGACGCCCATGTCCATGACGGGTGCGCTCTGGTAGGGCCCGCCGGCCGAGCCGCCCGGGGTCATCACACGGAAGCCGCCGGCGTCCGCCGCGGCCCGGGTCGGGGCACTGTCGGCGCCCCCCGGGGTCATGATGCGGAAGGTACCGGTGTCCGACGGGGACACGATCGGGATGCCGCCCGTCTCGGTCACCGCCGGGAGCGCGCGGGTGGCGGCGGAGTCCGGCCGGCCGGAGCCGCTGCCGGTGCGCTGGTTCGGTATGCCGACGGCGGGGGCCTGCCACTGCTGCGCCGGGGCCTGGACCTCGGGCGCGGGCCAGGGGCCGGGCGACGGTGCGACGGCCTGGGAGACGGGGGCCGGGGCAGGAGCCACGTCGAGGGCGGCGATCGCGCGCTGCCCGGTGCGCTGGGACAGCGCCTCGCGCGCCTTGGCGAGCTTGAGCTGGTTCCTGGTCTTCGAGGCACCCGGCGTGGGCCGCTGCGCTCCGGCGGCGGGCAGCGCCCTGGGCGAACCCGAGGGCCCGGCGGGCGGTGCCGCGGCGGGCCCCGCCGTCAGTTCCAGCCTCGGGCGCGCCGGCAGCTCGCGGACGACCTCGATCTCGCTCTGCGCGGACGGCCCCGCGGTCAGCTCCAGCCGGGCCGGGCCGGAGTCCTCCAGCTGGCCGAGCAGGTCGGCGGCCATGGCGCTGAGGGGCCGCCGGGTACCGGGCCGGGCGGGCTGCCGGTCGGTGGGCAGCGCGGCCGGAACGCTCGGCCCCAGCTTCGAGCGCGCCCCTTCGAACCACTCCCGGGCGATGTTGTCGAGGCCCGGGTCGTCACGACGGGGCCGTTTGAACAGCGGGACGCCGCGTGAGCGCGAGCCCCCGCTCATCGCACGTGTGGCGTTGTAGTTCCCGGTGGCGTTCTCGGCCTGGTCGTAGAGGCTGTCGATCCGCTGTCGAACCTCGTCACGGCTCTCGGGCGCCATTGAGGGGTCGTGCTCCTTCCGTACTCCGCCTACCGGGTTAGCTGTCGGGTTCGGGCGGTCGAATCCGGAAGGCATGCCCTACGGCCCTTGTCCTGGCGGACGGCGGCCGATTCACCCCAGTGGTCGGTTGGGTCCCCGGCTCCGGATCAGCCCCTGCGGGGCACCGGACTCGGCGGAGGCCGCGCGGCCCGGCGGGATTCGCCGGGGGGAGCCGAACGGCTTGCCCGTCAACTTAGCCAACTTGTGTCACTCGTGTGAAGGTTGAAGTGGCTAATGTCCGATACGTAATTGTGATGTTCGTCTTGGTGTTCGGAACTCGACCGTACGGAACGGCATTTCGCGCGCATCCATTGCATTCGCAGGGTCACCGGGGCGTTGCCGTGGGTCGCGTTCGTCCTGCTCCGGTGCACGCGCTTGCTGTGAGGTCACCGTGAATTTGCGGGACTGTTGAACACAGTGGGGCCGTGGGCCGTATGGGGCGGGGGATTTCCATGCCCGGCCGCCCACGACACGCAGGGGAACGACCTTGAGACGCAACAGGCGCAGACGCCCTACCGGCGCACAGCGCGCGACCTTCGCAGCGGTCGCCCTGATGCTCGGCGGCGGAGGACTGGTCGCGGTGAACGTCTATGCCTCGGCCACCGAGAACGGTGACGGGCAGGGGCAGGTCGCCACCGGCCAGGTGCTGTCCGCGCCCACGATCTACTGCCCCGACGTCGGCAGCCGGCTGACGGCGGTTCCCGACGGCGCCCGGGCGGACGTCGATCGTGAACTCGCCCAGCTGGACCAGCAGATCGCCGCCGCCTACCAGCAACTCACCCGGTCGGCGGCCGAGATCGAGCAGAACCCCGGCTTCGCCGGCCAGGCGATCATCGACCCGCTGAAGGCGCAGCGGTCCGAGTCGCTGCAGCGCATCGCCGACGCCCTCGGCCGAGCGGGCGACCGTCCGCAGGGCCTCGACGACCTCGCGGCCTGCACCCTGCGCTCCTCGAACCAGGGCGGCGACGGGCAGTCGACGGCCCCCCAGGAGAGTGCCACGCCGAGCCAGAGCGCCCAGGGCAGCGCCGCGCCGAGCCAGGGTACCGGCGCCGGCGGCCAGGGCGGCAACGGCCCGGTCGCCGCCGACTACACGGACATCACCTCCGTCCAGCCCGACGTCACCACCCCCGCCGAGCGGTCCGGCGGCTCCACCGGCACCTTCTCCTCCAGCTGCGGCGTGAACGCGAACGGCCTGTTCAACTCGGACAACGTCATCGTCGCCCCCGGCGTCTCCAACGGCGCTCACCACTTCCACGACTACATCGGCAACCAGTCCAACAACGCCTTCGCCAGCGACCAGGACCTGGCGAACGCCCGGACCAGCTGTGCGGACCAGGGCGACAAGTCCACGTACTACTGGCCCGTGCTGCGGCTGCAGAACGGCAAGCAGGAGCGGGACGCCGACAAGCCGGGCGGCGGCACCGAGGGCAACGCGGGGCAGATCGTCACGGCGAAGGAGGTCACGCTGACCTTCGAGGGCAACCCGACCTCCAAGGTCACCGAGATGCCGCGGCTGCTGCGCATCATCACCGGCGACGCCAAGGCGTTCGTCAACGGTCCGGCCAACGCCAACGCCTCCTGGAGCTGCACCGGTTACGAGGACCGGCAGCTCAAGGACAAGTACCCGCTCTGCCCCTCCGGCAGTGACGTCGTGCGTACGTTCCGGTTCCAGAGCTGCTGGGACGGCCGGAACATCGACAGCGCCAACCACCGCACCCACGTGGCGTTCGAAGGCCCCGACGGCAGCTGCCCGGCCGGTTTCCAGGCCATTCCGCAGCTGGTGCAGCGCATCGTCTACGACGTGGCCGCGCCGAGCCTCCAGGACGGGGGCCGTACGGTCCCGCTGTTCGCGGTGGACTCGTTCCCCGAGCAGCTGCACAAGCCGGTCACCGACCACGGCGACTTCATCAACGTCTTCGACGAGGGCCTGATGCGGAAGATGGTCGACTGCATCAACTCCGGCCGCACGTGCGGCGCGGGCGCCGACGAGCAGCCGCCGTCCCAGAGCGCGGAGCCGTCCCGGCCGAGCGAGACCGCGAGCCCGGTCGAGCCGCCTGCCGAGACGCAGAGCGCCGAGCCGTCCGAGCCGGCGACCGAGCAGCCGTCGTCGGACCAGCCGTCGTCGGAGCCCCCCGCCGGCACCCCGGCCACGGAGGCCGCCACGCCCACCGCCCCTGGCTCCGGTTCCACCGGGCTGCCGAGGGTCTACGCGACTCCGTCGCCGAGGAAGACGTCGACCACCAAGTCGTCGGGTGGCGGTGTGATCAGCGAGCCGACGCAGCGGCCCGCCACCGAGGCGCCCGCCGGCAACGCCGCTGCCTCGCCGACCGGCACCGCGGTCGCCGCCCCGGCCGGCCAGGAGAGCCCGGCCACCGGTTCGCAGACCGGGCCCCAGACCGAGCCCCAGGGCGGTCTCGCCGAGACCGGCGCCCACCTGTGGCCCGCGGTCTTCGGTGGCCTGCTGCTGGTCTCCGGGGCCCTGCTCCTGTGGCGCACCAAGCGGTCCTCGTTCTGACCTGTCACCTGCTGCGCGGCGTGTCCTGGGCGGGCTCGAACGCGGGGAGCATCTCGTCGTGCTCCGCGCTGTCGAGCCCGCCCGGGTGCAGGACGACGGGGCCGTGCCGCGCGACCACGGCCGGCGCCGACTCCTTCGTGGTCCCGCCCGCCGGCCGGTCGCACCGGCCGCTCGCACCCGTCGTACGCATGTGCGTCCAGCGCCCGACTGTTGACGGAACGTCACATTACTGAACCGTAACCTGACGACTGCTACCGCCGGTAATGGACCGCTCGTTACCGTCGGGTAAACCGCACCCGCCCCGTCGGCCGCTCCGGGGACGTCCTCCGCACCCCCACGTCCAGGAGGTTCCCCATGCCTGTCCGCGTCCGCCTGCTGGCCACCGCCGTCGCCGTCGCCGCCTGCCTCGGTCTCCAGACCCTGCAGGCCACGGCCTCCCAGGCGGAGGTCTCCCGGGGCGTCACCATCCCCGCCTTCTACGACCCGCCGGCCACCCTGCCCACGGCCGACGGCGCCCTCGTCCGCACCGCGCCCCTCCCGCTGGCCCTGAGCCTGCCCAGCCTGTCCGGGCCGCTGCCGGGCACCGCGACCCGGCTGATGTACAGGTCCACGGACTCGGCGGGCGCCCCCGTCGCCGTCACCGGCGCCTACATCGAGCCCACCGCCCGCTGGCTCGGCCCCGGCGCCCGTCCGCTGGTCGCGCTGGCCCCCGGCACCATGGGGCAGGGCGACCAGTGCGCCGCCTCCATGGGCCTGCAGTACCCGCTGATCCTCAACGGCCGGACGGTGTCGGTCGGTTACGAGGACCTGGCGATCTACCGGCTGCTCGCCGAGGGCGTCGCGGTCGTCGTCACCGACTACGTGGGACTCGGCGCCACGGACCGGCTCCACACCTACGTCAACCGGCTCGACGGCGCCCACGCCGTGCTGGACGCCGTACGCGCCGCCCGGAACCTGCCCGGCGCCTCGGTCACCGCCGCCTCGCGGGTGGGCCTGTTCGGCTACAGCCAGGGCGGCGGCGCCACCGCCGCGGCCGCCGAGCTGCAGCCCGCCTACGCCCCGGACGTCACCCTCTCCGGCACCTACGCCGGGGCACCGCCCGCCGACCTCACCGCCGTCACCGCGGCCATCGACGGCAGTGACCTGGCGGGCGCCCTCGGCTGGGCGGTCAACGGCTTCGTGCAGGCCGATCCGGCGCTGAGGCCGATCGTCGACGCCCATCTGGGCACGGCGGGCCGGGCCGCCCTCGCCGACCTGTCGACGATGTGCGTCGGCGACGCGCTGCTCGCCTACGGGTCCCGGCACAGCACCGCCTGGACGAACGACGGCAGCTCCATCTCCGAGGTCATCGGCGAGGAGCCCGGCCTGCAGGCCTTCCTCGACGAACAGCGCATCGGACGGACGGCGCCCGCGAGTCCGGTCCGGCTGGCCACCGGCGTCAGCGACGACCTCGTCCCGCACGCGCAGGCCCGGCAGCTCGCCGTCGACTGGTGCGCCGAGGGCGCGGACGTCACCTACGTGCCGGTCGTCCTGCCGGACGCGGGCCGGGCCCTGCTGAACCACCTCGCACCCCTGCTCACCGACCAGGGCGACGCCGTCGGCTGGCTCACCGCCCGTCTCTCCGGCGTACCGGCCGGCTCCAACTGCTGGAGCATGCCCGTACAGCCCTGAGCGCCGGCCCGCCGCCGTTTGCCGCCGGCGGGCAGCGCACGGCAGGGTTCGGGTGTGCCCACCTTGCTGATCGTCCACCACACCCCCTCACCGCACTGCCAGGCCATGTTCGAGGCCGTGGTCTCCGGGGCGACCACCCCGGAGATCGAGGGCGTGCGGGTCGTGCGGCGGGCGGCGCTGTCCGCCACCGCCGCCGACGTGCTCGCGGCCGACGGATACCTCCTCGGCACCCCGGCCAACCTCGGCTACGTCTCCGGCGCCCTCAAGCATTTCTTCGACCAGATCTACTACCCGTGCCTGGACGAGACGCGCGGCCGCCCCTTCGGGGCCTACGTGCACGGCGGCAACGACGTCACCGGCGCCCTGCGCGCCCTCGACTCCATCACCACCGGCCTCGGCTGGCGCCGGGCGGCCGAACCGGTCACGGTCACCGGCGAGCCCCGCAAGGCCGACATCGAGGCGTGCTGGGAACTGGGCGCGACGGTCGCCGCCGGTCTCACCGGCGACGCCTGACCCGCCCGCCGTCGCCGGTCACCCGGACGGACGAAGGTGCGGGCGCCGGAGCCAGGGCACACGATGGGAGCAGGCCATGTCGTCGATCCCAGGGAGCGCCGGATGGCACCGGAGCGCCGTGCCTGCGGGCCGACCGCGGCGGAGATGCTGCGGGAGTGCGCCCGTGACGTGGCCGCCGTCGCCGAGGGCATCCGCGAGGTCTCGGCACGGACCAGCTCCGTCCTGTTCGCCCCGGCGCTGACGGGTTCCGCCCGACGCCGCCCGCGCACCGGCCTGGCCGTGCGCTGGACGCTGCTGCGGACGCTCACCAACAGGCAGGGCCTCGGCGGCTCGGCGATCGTCGCGCCGGACGGCGTCGGCCACCTGATCGGCGCGGCGGGGGAGGCGCTCGGCCGGGCGAGCCTGGCCCAGCTGGCGGCGGTCACCTCGCTGCGGCTGCGGATCGCCGCCGTACTCCTCGACCACCCCGAGTTCGGGCGCGACCCGGGCATGCGCCGGCTGGCGGACGCGGTCACCGCCGACCGCGACCCCGAGGCGGCCGTCGGCGCGCTGCGGGCCCTCTTCAAGGACCGGGACGCCCAGCGCTCGCTGTCCGCGCTCGCCCCGGTCCTCGCCGAACTCCTCACCGTCCGGGGCCTGCTGGACGAGGACCCGCTGAGCGACGAGACCGCCTGGGCGCTGGCCGCGGGCCGGGAGCTGACGGCCGGCCCGGTCCGCGGCCCGGACGTCTCCCACCTCGCCGGCCCGGACCGGGGCGCGGGCACCGCCCAGGCCGTCGAACCGTCCGCCCAGGAGGCCGGGTCCCTCGCCACCGAGGGCTCCTTCCTCGGCTTCCTGCGCAACATCGACGTGCTCGCCGGCGACGCCCGCGTCCTCCTCCAGGAGGTGCGCGGCCCCGACGGCGTGCTCCGCTACGTCGTCCAGGCACCCGGCACCGCCCCCGGCCGCCCCCGCGACGACGCCCCGCAGGACCTCACCGGTGCCTGGCGCAACCTGTTCCTGACCGACTCGCCGTACGCCCGCTCGATCCTGCTGGCGATCAGGGACCACGGCATCCCGCGCGGCGCCGACCTCGCGCTGGTCGGGCACGGCGAGGGCGGCATCGCGCTGCTGAACCTCGCGCAGGACGACGAGTTCTGCCGCGCCTACCGGGTCACCCACGTGGCCGTCGTCGGCGCGCAGACCGACGACCGCCGACCCGCCGACCCGCGCACCTGGGTGGCCGGCATCACCAACCGGCACGACATCGTCCCGGTCCTGGACGGCCCCGGCGCCCCGCACCCCAACCGGTACCGGATCGACTACCCCGGACCCACTCGTGAGTTCCCGCGCTGCCACCTGCTCCGCGTGTACATCGACGACCTGGAGACGGTGATCCCGCAGGTCCGGGCCGACGTCGACCGCGCCCTCGCCCGCTACCGGGGCCCGGTCGAACGCACCCGCGTCTACCGGCTCAGGGACCGCGGCCGCCCGCCCGAGGGCTACCCCTTCCTGGCCGTGCCCACCGCCGGTCTCGCCACCTCGGCGGGCCCGGTCGACGTGCCGGTGCGCTACTACGACTCCTCCGCCGCGCACCTGTGCTTCCCGGTCGACACCGACGTGGCCCGCAGTCTGCTGCCTGACGTTGCCTGGATGGTCCCCACCCGGCTCGGCCGCCGCGCCCTCGCCGTGCTCTCCCTCTACGACCACCGCTGCAGCACCATCGGCCCCTACACGGAGCTCGGCCTGTCGGTGCTGGTCGACGACCTGTGGCGGCCGCGCGCGTACGACCTCGCCGCCGACCTGCTGCGCCGTGCCGACCTGCGCCGCACCGGACGGTACGTGGTCGCGCTCGCCGTCGGCACGGAGGAGGCGCGGGCGGTGGCCGAGGAGCTCTGGGGCCAGCCTGCCGTGCGCGGCACCGCCGACGTCGAGCTGCAGGGGCGGGAACTGCGCGTGCACGCGCCCGAGCTGGGAGTCTCGGTGGAGGGCCGCCCGGGTCCGGGCGCCCGCTGTCCGGAGGCGGACTGGGTGCTCTACGGGCGCCGGGGCCAGAGCACCGTGCGCACCCTGGTCCGCGCCCACGGCAGGCCGCGCGTCCATGCCCGTCCTCGGCTGCGGTTGCGGCTCGACGGCGCCCACGGGCCGCTCGCCCGGCACCTGCAGATCCTCGAACTCGACGCCGTGCGGCCGGGGTTCGTCCTGACCAGTCCCCGGTTCGTGGCCCGCAGAAGCGCCGGCGCGGTGCTGCCGCGCTAGGCATCCCTCCGAGTACAGGTGAACCTCATGGCGACCGAATCCCGTCCCGCCACCGCCGCCCCGGAACTCCTCGCGTACGTGGACGGCCTGCGCGTCGACGCGGACCGGATGGACGGGTACGCCGAGCGGCTGCGCGCCGCGGCCGAACGGCTGGACGGCTGCGCCGGGGCGCCGGAGTGGAGCGGCGCCGCCCTGGAGCGGCAGGCGACGGCCTGTGTGACCGCTGCGGTGCAACTGCGGTCGGCCGCGGCCGCGTTGCTGGCCCACGTGGTGGAGCGTACGGCGGTGCCCGGCCGGTGAGACGGTGCGGCCGGGACGGACGTGTCCCGGCCGGAGCGGTGCGGGGCCGACGGCCTCAGCCGGCCGGGGCGGTGTGGGGTTGTTCCGGGCCGGGTTTGGGGCGGGTGCGGGTCCAGGACGGGTCGGCGGCGAATTCAGGAGTGGGGGGACGGTCCATGGGGCGGGGGGTCTCCTGGAGTGTGGGGGGTGGTGAGCGGTGCGTCCGGTCCCGTCGACAGCTCGGCCCAGACGACGCGGGCGGCGGGCCGCCCTTCCGGCGCGGCCGTGACGCCCCAGTCGAGACTGAGCGCGTCGACCAGGAACAGACCGCGCCCGTTCTGCTCGTCGGGCTTGGCCCGCCGGGGCGCCGGGAGCGCGATGCCCCCGCTGTTCTGGTCCTCGACCTCGATGCGGATCCGGTCGGCGCCGGCGTGCACCCGGCAGACGATCCGCCGGCCGGCCGAGTGCACGATCGCGTTGGTGACGAGTTCCGAGGTCACCAGGACCGCGTTGTCGAGGGCCTCCTCGCCCACGCCCCACGAGCCGAGCAGCTCGCCCACGCTGCGGCGGGCGTTGCCCACGGCGCGTGGGGTCGGCGCCAGGTCGAAGACCCGGCTGCGCAGGGCGGGACGGTCCCCGGAGGCGAACCGGTCGAGGCCTTGCGGCCCAGGGAGTCGACCGAGGCGTTCGCCTCCGGGTGGTCTGGGGACGTCCGTCGCGTCCGACGGGCGGTACGGGCCCTCGGCGGCGGCGGCCGCCAGGGCAGGCCGGGGCAGGCCGGGTATGTGGTCCTCGGGCAGTCGGTCGAGCGGCTGGGGGAGAGAGGGCGGGGCCATCGCCGTGCGCCTTTCGTCCGGCTTCGCAGCGTGGGGGCTGATCGGTCGCGTCCGTCCCGGGCCACGCGGGGGCAGACGACGACCCGTGCCTGGGCGGCGCCGGGCCGCAGCTCAGTCTCCCCCAACTGGACTGCTTCGCCTGCTCCTTGGTCGGCCGGAGCAGTGACTCCACTCTGGCATCTGCCAACATCGCCTCGCAACCAGCAAGTTGAAAATTGCAAGAAGCGAAGTGCATGCTGCTCCCGGCAGGAAGTGATCGAACGCGTACGTGAACGATCACGAGTACGTGAGACGGTGACCCTGGAACCTGGTGCGAGGGGGTAGGGCGTGACCTCGGAGACCGACTGGGGCGGAGCCCCTTCCGTCCTGCGCATGATCCTCGGCCGGCAGCTCGAGGAGATGCGGACCCGGGCCGGCCTGACCTACGAGCAGGCGGCCGCCGCGATCGGGGTCAGCCACTCCACGATCCGTCGGATGGAGGCCGCCAAGGTGGCCCGGCTCCGGCTGGCCGACGCCGAGAAACTGCTGCAGGTGTACGGCGTGACGGACCGCCAGGAGGTCGACACCTTCCTGCAGTCGGTGCGCGAGGCCAACAAGCGCGGCTGGTGGCACACCTACCGGGATGTGATGCCGGACTGGTTCGCCGCCTATCTGAGCCTGGAACAGGCGGCGTTGCAGATCCGTGCCTACGAGAACCAGTTCGTGCACGGCCTGTTGCAGACCCGCGCGTACGCCGCCGCCCTGCTCGGCGCCGGCAACCCGCACGCGCCGGGCGAGGCGACCGAGCGCATGGTGGCGCTGCGCATGCGCCGGCAGGAGCTGATCACCCGGCCGGCCCCGCCACGGCTGTGGGTCGTGATGGACGAGACCGTGCTGCGCTGGCCGGTCGGCGGCGCCGGGGTGATGCGCGCCCAGATCGACCATCTCGTCGAGATCAACCGGCTCCCCAACGTCACCTTGCAGATCATGCCGTTCGCCAACGGCCCGCACCCCGCCATGCGTGCGGGTGCGTACCACCTCTTCCGGTTCAAGGCCCCCGAGCTGCCGGACATCGTCTATCTCAACGGCCTGGTGGGCGCTGTCTACCTGGACAAGAGCGACGACGTCGTGGTCTATCGCGAGGCCCTGGACCGGCTGGGCGCGCAGGCGACGCCCGCCAGAAAGACCGAGGCCATCCTCGGTGCGATTCGCAAGGAGCTCTGACGTGCACCACCCCATACGCAACGGCATCCCGTCCCGGCAACTCGGCGCGCGCGGCTGGTCCAAGCCGTGGAGCGACGACGCCGGCGGCGCCTGCGTCGAAGTGAAGAAGCTCGCCGACGGCCGGGTCGCGGTACGCCAGTCGACCGACCCCGACGGGCCGGCGCTGGTCTTCACACCGCGTGAGATGACGAGTTTCCTGTCCGGAGTGAAGGCGGGTGACGCCGACTTCCTGATGTGATCGGTTCTTCCGGAACTTCCTTGCTATAGCTGATCGTTCACCCAACCCCCCGCATCCCACGCAGCACAGCGCAGCCCCCGAACACCCCCCCCGCATCCCTCACCTGAATGGGAGACACGGCGTTGCCCGACAACGGATGGCCGGCCGACCGCATCGACACCGAGAACGCGCACTCCGCGCGGATCTACGACTACATCCTGGGCGGCAAGGACTACTACCCCGCCGACCAGGAGGCGGGCGACGCGATGTCAAGGGAGTGGCCCGCGCTCCCGATCCACATGCGCGCCAACCGCGACTGGATGAACCGCGCCGTGCGCTGGCTCGCCGAGGAGGCGGGGATGCGCCAGTTCCTGGACGTCGGGACCGGCATCCCCACCTCCCCCAACCTCCACGAGATAGCCCAGGCGGTCTCCCCGGACTCCCGGGTCGTCTACGTGGACAACGACCCCATCGTCCTCACCCTGTCCCAGGGCCTGCTCTCCAGCACCCCCGAGGGCCGGACGGCGTACATCGAGGCCGACTTCCGCGACCTGACGGACCTCTTCGAGGCCCCCGAGCTGCGCGAGACCCTCGACCTGGACAAGCCGGTCGCCCTCACGGTGATCGCCATCGTCCACTTCATGCTCGACGCGGACGACGCGGTGGGCGTCGTACGACGGCTCCTGGAGCCGCTGCCGTCGGGCAGCTACCTGGCGATGTCCATCGGCACCGCCGAGTTCGCGCCCGACGAGGTGGGCCGGGTCGCCCGCGAGTACGCGGCCCGCAACATGCCGATGCGGTTGCGCACCATCGACGAGGCCCGCCAGTTCTTCGAGGGCCTGGAGCTGGTCGAGCCGGGCATCGTCCAGGTGCACAAGTGGCACCCGGACGGCACCGGCGAGCAGGGCATCCGCGACGAGGACATCGCGATGTACGGAGCGGTGGCCCGCAAGCCGTAGCACGGGCTCCGTGCCGGGGCCCGGCTCACCTTCCCGGCCCCGGCACGGTCGTTCCGTGAGGCTGACTCAGGCGTTCGGGTCGAACGAGATCCCGGACGGCATGGAGTACCCCAGGTTGGCGTTGAACGAGCCGTCCTTGATCTTGATGGTGGCGTCGCCGAAGTCCGCGTTCATCAGCTTGTCCCGGTAGCCGGCCGGATAGCCGTCCCAGCCCACCAGGCGCGGGAAGAACCAGCCGCCGGTCACGTTCTCCGGCGGGTCGTCGTCGGAGTTGGCAAACCGGAAGTCGTGGGTGGACAGGCCGTCCTTGTGGTACACGATCTTCGGGTGCGTGCCGTCGAACCGGATCGCCGAGGCCGGCTGGACCAGGTAGCTGCTGTGCTGGGAGACCGAGACGTACTGCACCTGGTTGTTCTGGATCCACACGATGACGTGTTCCCAGTCGTGCCGGTGCCCGATGGCCAGCGGCCCGTACGTCGCCTGGTCCTTCTCGAAGTAGCTGGCGTACATCACCGCGCACCAGCCGTTGTTGCACTTCTCGCGCGAGTACGTGTTGGCGTTGGCGAGCTGCGCGTAGTCGTGGCAGTGGCCGTTGACGTCGCCGCCGAGCGAGAGACCGGGGTTGATGGTGCCGTCGGCGCCGATGGCCGCGGTGGCGTAGCAGCCGTCGCCGTCGTAGTCGTAGGCCGGGGAGAACGTCTGCTCCAGGCCGTCCGCGTTCTGCGGCAGCAGTGTCAGGACCGAGGCGTGCGCGGTGGCGGGCACGGCGACGACCAGCGCGAGCGCGCCGAGGGCGGCGGCGAGGGCCTTGCGGAGCGGCCGTCTGCGGGTGGGGGGTTGCAGTTCGGTCATGGGGACTCCCTGTCGGTGAAAGGCGAAGCGGAGTCTCGCAGTCAGTTCCCCCCGAAGACCACCCTCACGACTTAACTTTGACCCAAAGACAATTGAACAACTCGCCCAACTCGGCTGCTGTCGGACGCTGTTGACCTGCTGTGAGTCTCCCGGATGCGGTTGCCGCCAGGCGTGCCCGGGGTCAGGCTGCTCGTCGGTCCTTCCGCCCCCCACCGCCCGAGAGGCGACCCCCCGTGAGCGACACAGACATGCCGTCCGCCAGGCCGAACCGGCCGAACCGGCTGAACCGGCTGAACCGGCGCGGCTTCCTCGGCGCCGCCGCCGTGGCCGGCCTGCTCGGCACGCTGCCCACACCGGCCGCGGCCAGGACCACGGCCGCCACCGCCGTGTCCACCGAGTCCGGCCAGGTCACCGGAGTCCAGGGCGGCCTGCGCGGCGTCACCGTGTACAAGGGCATCCCGTACGCCGCCACCACCGCCGGCACCAACCGCTGGCGCCCGCCGCAGCCGGCCCCCGCCTGGGACGGGGTCCGCGCCGCCGACTCCTGGGGTCCGGCCTGCCCGCAGCCGGTCACGGGCATCCCCGGCGACCGGCTGCCCGAGTTCGGCGAGGACTGCCTGAACCTCAACATCTGGACGGCGGCCACCGGTTCGGCGGACAGCCGCCCGGTCCTGGTCTGGCTGTACGGCGGCGACCGGGCCCTGTGGTCGGGCCAGGAGATCTACAACGGCTCGCTGCTCGCCGCCAAGGGCGTGGTCGTCGTCACCCCCGACCACCGCGTCGGCCCGCTCGGCGGTCTCGCCCACCCCGAGCTGACCGCCGAGTCCGCGTACGGCGGCTCCGGCAACTGGGGGATCCTGGACGTCGTCGCGGCGCTGGGATGGGTCCGGCGGAACATCGCCGCCTTCGGCGGCGACCCGGACCGGGTCACCCTGGCGGGCTGGGCCGGGGGCGCGTCGATCGTGCACATCCTGCTCGCGTCCCGGCAGGCCAGGGGCCTCTACCACCGCGCGCTGCTGTCCTCGGGCGTCCGGTACACGAAGGACCCGGCGCTCGCCGCCGGGCCCGGCCGCTACCGGACCCTGTCCGCCGCCGAGGCGGGCGGCACCGACTTCGCCGCCCGGCTGGGCGCCCCCGATCTCGCCGGCCTGCGGGCGCTGGACGCCGACGACATCGTCAGCACCGCCGACGCCGCCGCCGACTTCGGCCACGTCCTCGACGGGCACGTGCTGCCCGACACCTACACCGCCGTCCTGAAGGCCTGCGCCGAGACCGACGTACCCGTGCTCACCGGCGTCTGCAAGGACGCGAACGGTGCCTCGCCCGACCTGAAGCTGACCCTCGGCGCGTTCCAGGCCTACGCCCGCTCCGAGTTCGGGCCGCTGGGGCTCGCGGACACCTTCCTGGACCTGTACCCGGCGGACAGCGACGCGGCCGCCGCCCAGCAGTACAGCGCCTACGCCCGCGACGAGGAACGCGTCTCCGCCTTCCTGTGGGCGGCCCAGTTCAAGGACACGGCCGCCGACTCCAGCTCCGTCCACACCTACTTCTGGACCCGCGTCCCGCCCGGGTACGACGACACCAACCCGGTCATCGGCACCGCCGCGACCGGCGCCTTCGAGGGATCGGACGTGTACTACCTGCTCGGCCACCTCTACAACACCGACCGCCCCTGGACCTCCGGGGACTACGACACCGCCGACACCACCGCCTCCTACGTCGCCCGCTTCGCCGCCACCGGCGACCCGAACGGAGGCTCCCTCACCACCTGGCCCGCCCTCGCCACCGACACCCCGCAGACCATGGAACTCGGCGGGAACCCCGGCACCGTCGCCGTGGCCGACAGCGATGCCAAGCTCGCCTTCCTCAAGACGTACCTTGAGTCACAGCCCACGGAGTTCTGAGGCGTGCGCGGCCGCCGCGCCGCCGTGCCGGAGGACCTTGTGGTGACGGTGGCGCACGATCGGGGTACGGTGCAGGGCGATCAGGGCCGCGTCGTCGCCGAGATGGCCGCCGGCGTGGGCCAGCAGATCGCGGCGGACATGATGGATCAGCGCCTCGGGCGAGCAGTCCGTCCACTGGGTGACCCGGTCCGCGAGCGAGTAGAAGCGACGCTGTGCGTCCCGTGCCTCGATCACGCCGTCGGTGTACAGCAGCAGGGTGTCGCCCGGCTCGAAGGAGAACACGTCCACCGTGTGCTCCGTCGCCCGCGTGCCGTGCACGCCCAGTGGCGGCGACGGGTGCAGGCTCGGGACGGTGACCGCGTGCCCCGGGCTCAGCAGCAGGGGCGGCGGATGCCCGCAGCTGGTCATCCGGGTGACCGGGTCCTGGTCCGGGATCTCGATGAGCAGGGCGGTCGCGAACCGCTCGCCCGCCTCCTCGGGCGGGTCCCGGTCCGCCGCGTACCGGGCCACGCTCTGCTCCAGGACGACGGCCAGCTCCGGCAGGGTGATGTCCCGGTGGGCGGACTCCCGGAAGGCCCCGAGCAGCAGTGCCGCCTCGCCGATCGCGGACAGCCCCTTGCCCCGGACGTCGCCGATCAGCACCCTGACCTGGCCCTCGGAACGGGTGACGGCATACAGGTCGCCGCCGATCTGCGCCTCGTCCTCGGCGGCCAGGTACAGCGAGGCGATCCGCAGCGGTCCGGTCTGCTCGGGCAACGGCCACATCAGCACGTGCTGCGCGGCCTCGGCGATCGAGCGCACCTGGGCCAGCTGGGCGCGGCGCCGCTCGCGGACCGCGCAGTAGACCACCACGATCACCGAGAGCATCGTGAGGGTGACGATCTGCACGATGTGGTTCACCGAGCCCAGCCCGCCGTGGAAGACGGCGATCACCACCTGGGCGGCCACCGCGAGCGCCCCCACGAACGCGGTCGTCCGGGGTCCGGCGAACGACGGGGTGAGCGCGGGCGCGATGACCAGGGTGGGGCCCAGATGGACGTCGGGCGGCGAACGGATGGCCGCCACCGTGATCACCACGATGAGCAGCACCGGGAGCAGCAGCAGCGCGTGCGACGACTGCCACGACCGCCGCAGCCCTGGCACACACCCCTGCAGCTTGCCCATGGCACCAGCGTGCGCCACCGCCGGGGGACCGGCCACCGCGCGCGTTCCGCGGGAAGTGCCGCGACGTGTCGACCTTCGGCTGCGGCGCCGTGGTGGCTGGTCGCGCAGTTCCTCGTGCGCCCTCGGGGCGCTGCTCAGAGGTTCACGGACCGCATCCCGGCCTCGTCGTAGCGCTCGCCCGCCGCCCGCGGTACCTCGGCCTCGATCCGGGCCAGGTCCTCCTTGGTGAGCTCCACGTCGACCGCGCCCGCGTTCTGCTCCAGGTAGCCGACCCGCTTGGTGCCCGGGATCGGGACGATGTCGTCGCCCTGGGCCAGCACCCAGGCGAGGGCCAGCTGGGCCGGGGTCACGTCCTTCTCCGCGGCGATCTCCTTCACCTTGGCGGCCAGCCGCAGGTTCGCCTCCAGGTTGTCGCCGGTGAAGCGGGGGCCGGTGCGCCGCCAGTCGTTCGCGTCGAGGTCCTCCGGCGAGGAGAACCGCCCGGCCAGGAAGCCGCGGCCCAGCGGCGAGTACGGGACGAACCCGATGCCGAGCTCCCGGCAGGCGGGCAGCACCTCGTCCTCGGGGTCCCGGGTCCACAGCGAGTACTCGGTCTGCACGGCCGCGATCGGGTGCACCGCGTCGGCGCGCCGGATCGTCTCGGCGCTCGCCTCGCTCAGCCCGATGTGCCGCACCTTGCCCTCGGCGACCAGCTCGGCCAGCGCCCCCACGGTCTCCTCGATCGGCACGTTCGGGTCGACGCGGTGCTGGTAGTACAGGTCGATGTAGTCGGTGCCGAGCCGCTCCAGCGAGCCGTGGACCGAGCTGCGGACGTGCTCGGCCGAGCCGTCCTGCGGGCCGATGCTGCTCATGTCGCCGGGGACGGCGTGGTCCATCCGGTAGTTGAACTTCGTGGCGATCACGTACTCGTCCCGGTGCCCCCGGACCGCCTCGCCGACCAGGGACTCGTTGGTGAGCGGTCCGTAGAGCTGCGCGGTGTCGAGGAAGGTGACCCCGAGTTCCCGCGCGCGGTGGATGGTCCGCACCCCCTCGCCCTCGTCGGCGGTGCCGTAGAAGGCGGACATGCCCATGCACCCGAGGCCGATGCTGCTCACCTGAAGATCCCGCAGATTCCGCTGTCGCATGTGACTCCCAGCCTTTCCCGCTGACGTGCTTTCCTTCTGGACGCTACGACTTCAAGAGCACTCCAAGTCAAACGGGCGACCGCCGATCCGGTACACCTGGACCCGAGCCCGTACCCCGTACCCCTCGCCGGGACCGCCCGCGGAGGCCGCATGCTGCTGCGCCAGCTCGAATACCTCGTCGCGCTCGCCCGGGAGCGGCACTTCGCCCGGGCGGCCGCCGCCTGCCATGTCTCGCAGCCTTCCCTGTCCGCCGCGATACGGCGGCTCGAACACGAACTCGACGTGCTGATCGTGCGCCGGGGCCGCCGCTACGAGGGTCTCACCCCCGAGGGCGAGGTCGTGCTGGCCTGGGCGCACCGCATCCTCGCCGAGGGCGACGCGCTCCGTCAGGAGCTGTCGGTACTGCGCGACGGCCTCACCGGCACCCTGCGCCTCGGCATCGTCCCCACCGCGGTCCCCGTCGCCGCCCTCCTCACCGGCCCCTTCTGCGACCGGCATCCGCGCGCCCGGGTGGCGATGGAGTCCCTGTCCTCCGCCGACATCCGGCGCGGCCTCGCCGAGTTCGAACTGGACGCGGCCATGACCTACCTGGACGACGACGAACTGCGCCGGGTCCGCCGCTTCCCGCTCTACGAGGAGCGGTACGTCCTGCTCACCCCACTCGCCGGTCCCCTCGGCGGCGCGGCCACGGCCACCTGGTCGCAGGCCGCCGCCCTCCCGCTGTGCCTGCTCGGGCAGCGAATGCGCAACCGGCGGATCATCGACGACTGCTTCGCCGCCGACGGCGCCGCCCCCGTCCCGGCCGTCGAGTCCGACAGCGTGGCCGGCCTGTACGCCCACCTCCCCGGCGGCCGCTGGTCCAGCGTGATCTCGCACGCCTGGCTGCACATGTTCGGCGTCCCCGAGGGCATGCGCGTGGTCCCGCTGGAGGGCCCGGCGCACGGCCCCCGGGTCGGACTCGTCGTCGCCCGCAGCGAACCCCGGTCCGTGCTCGCCCAGGCCCTGGTGAAGGTCGCCCGGGAGGCCGGCCTCAGGGATGCCCTCGACAGCCGCCTGCACGCCGTCCTGGACGGCGGCGACCGGTGATAGGCGCGGCCTATCACCGGATAGCGACGTTCGCTTTGACCTGCGTACTTACCCCCGAGGATCGTGGGATGCACCATCCGCAAGGAGTTGAGGAGCCGCCATCATGGCCAAGGTGCTCTGCGTCCTGTACGACGACCCGACCGACGGATACCCGAAGAGCTACGCCCGCGACGACATCCCCGTCATCGACCATTACCCGGGCGGCCAGACCACCCCCACTCCCGAGGCGGTCGACTTCACCCCCGGCCACCTGCTGGGCAGCGTCTCCGGCGAACTCGGCCTGCGCTCCTTCCTGGAGAAGGCAGGCCACACCCTCGTCGTCACCTCCGACAAGGACGGCGCGGGCTCGGTCTTCGACCGTGAGCTGGCCGACGCGGACGTCGTGATCTCGCAGCCGTTCTGGCCGGCGTACCTGACCCCCGAGCGCATCGCCGCCGCGCCGAACCTGAAGCTGGCGGTCACCGCCGGCATCGGCTCCGACCACGTCGACCTCGACGCCGCGATCGCGCACGGGGTGACGGTCGCCGAGGTGACGTACTGCAACAGCATCAGCGTCGCCGAGCACGTGGTGATGATGATCCTCGGGCTGGTCCGCAACTACCTGCCCTCGCACCGGGTGGTGCTCGACGGCGGCTGGAACGTCGCCGACTGCGTGAGCCGGTCCTACGACCTGGAGGGCATGCACGTCGGGACCGTCGCCGCCGGCCGGATCGGCACCGCGGTGCTGCGCCGCCTGGCGCCCTTCGACGTCAAGCTGCACTACACCGACCGCACCCGGCTGCCCGAGTCCGTCGAGCGCGAGCTGAACCTGACCTTCCACGAGAGCGCGGCCGCCATGGCCCCGCACTGCGACGTGGTCACCATCAACGCGCCCCTGCACCCGGAGACCGAGGGCCTGTTCGGCGACGAACTGCTGGGCACGATGAAGCGCGGCGCCTACCTCATCAACACCGCCCGGGCCCTGATCGTCGACCGGGACGCCGTCGACCGGGCGCTGCGCAGCGGGCAGCTGGCCGGCTACGCGGGCGACGTCTGGTACCCGCAGCCCGCGCCCGCCGACCACCCCTGGCGCACCATGCCGCACCAGGGGATGACCCCGCACATCTCCGGCTCCAGCCTCTCCGCGCAGGCCCGCTACGCGGCCGGCACCCGGGAGATCCTGGAGTCCTGGCTGGCCGGCCGGCCCATCCGCGACGAGTACCTGATCGTCGACGGCGGCAGGCTGGCCGGCACCGGAGCCAAGTCGTACTCCGTGCACACCCGCTAGGGGCCCCTAGGGGTTCAGCCGGACCGGCAGCTCGAAGAGGTCGTTCTGGGTGACCACCGGCTTGTTGCGCAGCTCGGACGCCGGTACCGCCAGCTCCAGGCCGGGGAAACGGTCGTACAGCGCGGGCAGCGCCACGCCCGCCTCCAGCCGGGAGAGCGCGGCACCCGGGCAGACGTGCGGGCCGTGCCCGAAGGAGATGTGCCGGTTCGGCGACTCCCGGGTGACGTCGAACTCCCCGGCGCTCGGCCCGTGCGCGTTCTCGTCGCGGCCGAGCGCGGCGTACGACACGATCAGCGCGTCGCCCGCCGGGAGCACCTTGTCGCCGACCGGCACGTCCTCGGTGGCGAACCGGATCAGCACGTGCGAGGTCGGGGTGGACCAGCGCAGCGTCTCCTCGACCACCGCCGGCCAGTCCACCTCGCCCGACAGCACCCTGGCGCGCTGCTCGGGGTGGGTGGAGAGGTTGACCACCGCGTTGACGATCAGGGAGATCGTGGTCTCGTGACCGGCGGCCACCATCAGCTGGAGGGTGGAGACGATCTCCTCGTCGGTGAGGTGGTCGCCGTCCTCGGAGGCCAGGATCAGCGCGCTGGTCAGGTCGTCGCCGGGCTCGGCCCGCTTGGCGGCGACCGTCGCCGCCATGATCCCCGCCAGCTCGGTCAGGGTCGCGACGACCTCCGCGGGCGGCGTCTGGGTCGAGAAGAACTTCTCGAACAGCACCTTCAGACGCGGCAGTTCGGCCTCGTCGATGCCCATCAGGTCGGCGACCACGAACATCGGCAGCGGGTAGGCGAAGGCCGCCTTGAGGTCGACCGTCTCCTGGTCCGCCGGGAGGCCGTCGAGCAGGTCCTGGGTGAGCTTCTGGATCCGCTCGCGCATCTGCTCGACCCGGCGCGGGGTGAGCGCCTGCGCGACCAGCGTGCGCATCCTGCGGTGGTCGGCGCCGTCCACGGTCAGCATCGAACGGCCGGGGTTGGCGAGCCCGATCAGCGGCCAGTCCGGCGCGATCTCCCCGCGCTGCCAGGCACCCCAGACGTTGATGTCCTTGACCAGACGGGGATCGGTGAGCAGCGCCTTCGCCTCGGCGTGGTGCGTGACGGCCCACACGGGCACCCCGCCGGGCAGATCCACGGCGGCGAGCGGACCGGCGGCGCGCAGCCGAGCGCTCTCGCCGTCGAGGTCGGTGACGAAGGGGTCGAGGGCGATCCGGGCTTGTTCGGTACCGGTCGTCATCGTGACGTGCCTCCCAGGGCAGGGTCGGGTAACTGCGCCATTCGGTGTGCTGCGCCTGTCTGTCGATGCAGGGGTGCGGATCAGAGGGCGGGGACGGGCGTGAACCTGACGGGCAGCTCGGTCAGCCCCCGCAGCCAGGGCGAGGGCCGGCGGGTGAGGGATTCGGCGGGCACCGCGAGGTCGACGTCCGGGAGCCGGTCCAGGACGACCTCGATGCCGGTCCGCGCGACCACCTCCGCGACCTCCTGGGCGGGGAACGGGCAGCGGTGCTCGCCGTGCCCGAAGGAGAAGTGCGCGTAGTTGCCGCCGGTCAGCGCGGAGGCGTCGGTGCGCACCTGCGGATCGGAGTTGGCGCCCTGGAAGCTGAGGATCAGCAGGTCGCCGGCGCGGATCCGGCGGCCGCCCAGCTGTGTGTCCCGGGAGGCCCAGCGGCCCGCGATGTTCTGGCTGGGGGTGTCCTCCCACAGCACCTCGTTCATCGCCTCGGCGACGCTGTTGCGCCCGCCGAACAGCGAGGCGGCGAACCGGTCGTCGGTGAGCATCAGCCGCAGCGAGTTGCCGATCCAGTCGGCGGTCGGCTGGTGCCCGGCCGCCATCATGACCATCAGGTCCTGCATGATCTCTTCGTCGGTGAAGCCGCTCTGGTCCTGGAGCATCCGCGACACCACGTCGTCGGCCGGGGCCGCCTTCCGGTCGGCCAGCAACTGCGCCATGGACGAGCCCAGATGCTGCTGCCCGGCGAGCGCCCGCTCCCGCCCGTCGATCATGTCGTTGAGGGCGGTGACCAGGCCGGGCCCCTCCTCGTCGGCGAAGCCGTAGAGCCGGGCCAGCACCCGCACCGGCAGCAGCATCGCGTACTGGCCGATCAGGTCCGCCTCGCCGCTCGTGCACAGCGCGTCGATCAGCTCGTCCGCGAACCGCTCGGCGTGGCCGCGCAGTTCGAACGGGTTGACCGCCTCCAGCGCGTCGCTGATCATCCCGGCCCGCTCGCGGTGCCGCTCGCCGACCGTGTAGAGGATCGACGGCTGCTTGCGGCCGATCATCGGCAGCAGCGGCCAGTCGTCGGGGATCATGTCCCACTGGTTCCACAGCTCCGAGTCCCGGCTGAACAGCACCGGGTCCCCGGTCACCTGGTGCAGCTCGCGGTAGCCGACCACCAGCCAGGCGGGCACGTCCCCGTCCAGCACGACGGGGGTCACGGGACCGTGGTCGCGCCGGATCTCGCGGTACAGACGCGCCGGTTCGGTCTGGAACCGGGGGCCGCCGAGCGGCACGGCTTCGGGGGTCACACGAACTCCTGTCGGGGCAGGTCCGCCGGTGCGGACGGGCCGGCGTACCGGTTCTTGACGTGCTGGACGAGCGTGATCAGCACCTGCTTGCCGGACTCGCGGGACCGGGCGTCGCAGTCGACCAGCGGGACGTGCGGGTCCAGGTCGAGGGCGTGCCGGACGTCCCGGGGCGTGTGCACGGGGCCGCCGAAGTCGTTGCAGGCCACGATGAACGGGGTGCCGTGCTTCTCCAGCCGGTCGATGGCGTACCAGGAGTCGCCGATCCGCCGGGTGTCGACGAGCACCACCGCGCCGAGGGTGCCGGAGAACAGCCGGTCCCACAGGAACCAGAACCGCTCCTGGCCCGGCGCCCCGAACAGGTACAGCACGTTGCGGGCGTCCAGGGTGATCCGGCCGAAGTCGAAGGCGACGGTGGTCGCGGACTTGCCGCGGACCTCACGGATGTCGTCGACCGCCTCGCCGGCCTGGGTCATCGTCTCCTCGGTGTTGAGGGGGCGTATCTCGCTGACCGAGCGGACCAGGGTGGTCTTGCCGACGCCGAAGCCGCCCACGACCACGATCTTGAAACCGTGGTCGGCGGAGGCACCCAACGGGGTGCGCGCGTCAGAGGTTGCGGAGTCCAACGAGCACCTGCTCCAGGATGTCGGGGTCGGTGATGGCCGGCCGGTGGGGGTGGCGGGCGCTGACCCGGCCGGCCGCCTGCAGGTCGCCCAGCAGGATCTTGGTGATGCTCACCGGCAGCCTCAGCTCCGCGGCGATCTCCACCACCGAGGTCGGGAACTCGGCCAGGCGCAGGATCGCCGCGTGCTCCGACTGCATGCCGGGCGTCGGCTCCGACTCGGCGACGACCAGGGTGACCAGGTCGAAGGGGCTGTCGGGGCCGGTGCCGCTGCGGCCGCCGGTGATGGTGTACAGGCGGTCGGGCGCGTCGTCCCTGCCCGGGCGGCTCATGACGTACGGGGCTGCGCGGTCAGGTGCTCGCCGAGCTGCTCGACCAGTTCGCTCATGTTGTGCCCGACCAGCCCGGGATCGGCGTCCTCGCTGGTCACCACGGCCAGATGGGCGCCCTCGCCGGCCTCCACGATGAACAGCACACCCCCGTAGAACTCGGTCATCGCCGACCGCACCCCGCCGCTGCCGTCGCCGAACTCGACGGATGCCCCGTGCGACAGCGACTGGATGCCGGCGGCGATCGCCGCGAGCTGGTCGGCCTGGTCGACGGAGAGCTCCGGGGTACGGCAGAGCTTCAGCCCGTCGCGGGACAGCACCAGGGCGTGCCGCGCGCCGGGGGTGCGCTCCAGGAGGCCCTCGATGAGCCAGGTGAGCTTGGAGTCGGCGGTGGTCCTGCCGGTCATGAAGTGGGGTCGCCTTCCGGGTACGCATGTGGGTGGGACGTGAGCTCTTTGCCGGACTCCGGGTGGGGCGCGGGGACCGGGTCGTGCGCGGGGGTGGGGGCGTACGGGGCCGCCGGTGCGCCGGCCGCGCCGGGGGTCTCGGCGGCGTGGGGGGCGTGCGTGGCCGGGCGGACGGCCTGGCGGAAGCTGTTGAAGCGGGCGGCGCGGACCTGGGCGTCCGCGGCGGGGGTGGCGGGGCGCGGCTCCGCGGGCTGGGGCGCCGACCGGCGCTCGGCCTCGGCGAGGGTGCGGCCGCGGCGCCGCCTGGGCAGCCCGGCGTCCCCGTCCCCGTCCCCGTCCCCGTCTTCGTTCGGATCGGCGGCGGACTCGTGCACGGGTACGGGGTCGAGCAGTGCCGATACCGGTGCGGCCGGCTCCGTCTCCTGTGCCGTGGCGGGTTCGTCGGCGACCGGGCGGGTCAGCAGGTCCTGCGGGACCAGCATCAGCACCCCGGTCCCGCCGCGTGCCGACGGGCGGAACGACACCTTCAGGCCGTGCTTGCGGGCCAGTCGGCCCACCACCGCGAGCCCCAGCCGGGTGCCGGTCAGGCCGCCCAGCTCGGTGCTGTCACCGGCGACCGCGCGCTCGGCGCGGCGCAGCTGCACTTCGCCCATCACCAGCCCGCTGTCCTCCACGGACACGATGACCCCGGCCGGCACCTCCTCCACGTACACGTGTACCTCCGCCGTGGGGGGCGAGAAGTTGGCCGCGTTGTCGAGGAGTTCGGCCAGCGCGTGCATGACACCCTCGGCGGCGTGTCCGGCCACGGCCGTGTCGCTGACCGAGTGCACCCGCACCCGGCGGTAGCCGCTGATGCGGCCCATCGCGCCGCGCAGGATGGACTCCATGCTGATCGGGCGCGCCCAGCGGCGGCCGGACCGCGCCCCGGTGAGGACGGCGATGGAGTCGGCGAGCCGGCCCGCCTGGGCCGTGCGGTGGTCGAGGTGCAGCAGGTCGGCGAGGACCTCCTCGTCGGAGTGCCGGTCCTCCATCGCCCGCAGGTCGGCGAGGGTGGCGGTGGCCAGGGCCTGCATACGTCCGGCCGCGTTGCCGGCGGCGGCGATCGCGGCATCCCGTTCCCGCGAGGCGTGCTCCAGTTCACTGCCGAGCCGGGCGTTCTCCTGCTGGTACCAGTCGAGTTCCCGGCCGCTGTCCTGATGGATCCGCGCCCGCTCCTGTTCGAAGGAGTCGGCGAACTCGCTGCGCTGCTCAGCCAGTTCGTCGATGAGCCGCTGCTGCTCCTGGCGCGCGTCCTCGGTGGCCCGGGCCTGCTGCTGGAGCAGCCGCCCGATGTCCTGGCTCACCACCTCCAGCCGCCGCCGGGCGGCGCGGGCCGCCCGCGCCGCGTGCACGGCCCAGGTCACCGCCGCGCACAGCAGTAGCGCGGCCGCGCTCGCGCCGAGGGTGAGGGGCGTGCGTACCGAGGCCGGCGCGGCGGTCGCCGCGGCGACGACCACGAGGGCCGACACCACCGCGGTCAGCGCGAAGGTCGGAACGAGCGTACGGAGGGCAGGTCGTTCGCCGGGGTGCGTGGGCGCGGTCATCGGTCCGGTCTGGTCCTCGGAGCAGGTAGGGATATGTGTCCGGTGAAGGAGTTGTGACGCTCGGTGCTGAACTGCGCGTCACTATACGAGAGTTCGTGATCGAAACAGAACGGTTCCGGTGTCATTGCAGAAATCCCGCTACCGGCGGGGTGACTTGCTGTGCTCCGGCTGTGAACGATCTTGGGCGCCGCCGTGCCCGAAAGCGTACGCCACGATTGCGGCGGCGTCCCTGACCAGGGCGGAGTCGGCCTCGGCGGCCGCATCGGCACGGGTGGAGAGCACGGCGACGACGAGCGGCGCGCGGCCCGGCGGCCAGGCGATCGCGACATCGTTGGCGGTGCCCCAGCCGCCCGTTCCGGTCTTGTCGCCGACCGTCCAGTTGCCCGGCAGCCCGGCGCGGATCCGCTCACCGCCGGTGGTGTTGGCGAGCAGCCAGCCGGTGAGCCGCCGCCGGTCGGCGTGCGCCAGGGCGTGACCGACCGTCAGTTTCGCGTAGGTCGTCGCGATGGCCAGGGGACTGGTGGTGTCGGTGACCCGGCCCGGCTCGGCCGAGTTCAGCTCCGGCTCCCACCGGTCCAGCCGCGTCACCCCGTCCCCGAGCGAACGGCACAGCCTCGTCACCGCCACCGGGCCGCCCAGTTGCTCCAGCAACAGGTTGGCCGCGGTGTTGTCGCTGTACGAGACCGACGCCCCGCACAGCTGCGCGACGGTCATCCCGGCGGCGAGGTTCTCCGGCCTTCCGGTGACCGGGGCGCCGCCCGCCCGCGCGACATCGCCCCCGTCGTAGTGCACGACCTCGCCGAGCACGTCCTCGCCGAGGTCGCGCAGGACGGCGGCGACCGCGAGCGGCTTGTGCACCGAGCACATCGGGAAGAGCTCGCCGGACCGGTACCCGAGCCGGGCCCCCGAACCGGTGTCCCGGGCGAACACCCCCAGCCGGGCCCCGTGTTCACGCTCCAGGGCGCGCAGTCTCCCGGTCGCCCCCGGCGCCGGCGGGGCGCTCACCGCCGCCCCCAGGGCCGAGGCCAGCACGGTGCGACGCGACAGGTTGCGCATTGCTGCTCCTTTACCGGGACGACGCTCAGGGGGACGCGATCGCGGCCGTCCGGGTTCAGCCGTGGACGGGTGATAAATCCGACGACGTTATCCGGCCGGTCGTAGCTCCCGCATCGTCGCAAATGATCCAAACGTCTATACGATGACGCGTGGAACGGCCCGGGCGCGGAGAACCTCTTGGAGCGCGCAGGCCGATGACGGGGACGGTGTCGAGGGGGCGATGCCTTTCATGGCAGGTGACTGGAGCCGGGTGGCCGCGCGTGCGGTCCGCTTCGTGCGGCGCACGCTGCGCGACGAATGGCACGCCGTCGTGGTGGAGCCGGTACGGCAGCTGGTGCGGCGCGGACTGTCCGGGCTCGTGCTGGCGTTCGTGGCCGCGTTCGGGGTCATCTTCTTCCACGGCATCGCCCAGCATCCCTTCGGCCGGCGGATGGTGTGGCACCTCGGCGGCGTCACCGCCGACCTGCCCCTGTGGCTCTCCCTGCTGCGCACCCCGGTGTCGCTGTACGTCCCGGCGCTCGACCTGCCGGTCTGGGCGGGCATCACCCAGCTGTTCCTCGCCTTCGCGCTCGCCGAACTCACCCTCGGCCGCGGCCGCACCCTGGCCGTCGCCTACCTCACCACCCTGGCCGGCACGATGACCGCGCGGGTGATGGTCGCGCTCGGCCCCGGCTGGTGGGGTTTCGGCCTGCCCCCCGAAGCCGGCCGGATCCTCGACACGGGACCGTCCGCCGCCGTGGTGGGCCTCTTCACCTACCTGGCGGTGGTCCGGCGCGCCCCCGTCGTCTTCACCCTCACCGGCGGCTCGATGGTCTGGGAGTCCGTCGCCGTACCGAACCTCGCCGGCCGCGAGCACCTGATCGCCGTGGCCGCCGCGATCGTCCTCGGCCTGCTGCACGGCCGCCGGCTCCCGGTCCCCGCCCGGCCGGTGGAACGCCTCGACACGACACCGTCGCCCCCCTGGTCGGACCCGCCGGTGCCCCACCCGGACCCACCGCGCCACCCCGTACCGTCCTTCCGGCTGCCCTGAGACTCCCCAACCCTCCCGGATTCCCCGAAAACCCATATGTCACGCGGCCGACCCGCCGAACTGCTCAACAACGTCAATGTGATGGTTTTCGCACTTCAGCCCGTCCGGCCAACCCCTAATGTTGCGCGGGCTACGGCAGGGCGCGGCTGACACCATGGTGTTCGTCGCCGGCAGGCTGAAGGGATCCAGGGATGTTCCGCAAGGTGCTGGTCGCCAACCGTGGAGAGATCGCCATCCGCGCATTCCGCGCGGGCTACGAGTTGGGTGCGCGCACGGTCGCCGTCTTCCCCTACGAGGACCGCAACTCGCTGCACCGGCTCAAGGCCGACGAGGCCTACGAGATCGGGGAACCGGGACATCCGGTACGCGCCTACCTCTCCGTCGAGGAGATCGTGGCCGCGGCCCGGCAGGCCGGGGCCGACGCCGTCTATCCCGGCTACGGCTTCCTCTCCGAGAACCCCGAACTCGCCCGCGCCTGTGAGGAGGCGGGCATCACCTTCGTCGGGCCCAGCGCCCAGACGCTGGAACTGACGGGCAACAAGGCCCGTGCGGTCGCCGCCGCCCGCGCGGCCGGCGTACCGGTGCTCGGCTCCTCGCAACCCTCCAACGACATCGACGAACTGGTCCGCGCCGCCGACGAGATCGGCTTCCCGGTGTTCGTGAAGGCCGTCGCCGGCGGCGGCGGCCGGGGCATGCGCCGGGTCGAGGACCCGGCCGCACTGCGCGAGTCGATCGAACAGGCCTCCCGCGAGGCGGCCTCCGCGTTCGGCGACCCGACCGTCTTCCTGGAGAAGGCCGTCGTCGACCCCCGCCACATCGAGGTGCAGATCCTCGCCGACGGCGAGGGCAACGTCATCCACCTCTTCGAACGCGACTGCTCGCTCCAGCGCCGCCACCAGAAGGTCATCGAGCTGGCCCCCGCGCCCAACCTCGACCCCGGGCTGCGCGACCGCATCTGCGCCGACGCCGTCCGATTCGCCCGCGAGATCGGCTACCGCAACGCCGGCACCGTCGAGTTCCTCCTGGACCGCGAAGGCAACCACGTCTTCATCGAGATGAACCCGCGCATCCAGGTCGAGCACACGGTCACCGAGGAGGTCACCGACGTCGACCTGGTCCAGGCCCAGATGCGCATCGCCGCCGGCGAGACCCTCGCCGACCTCGGGCTCTCCCAGGAGACGGTGAAGCTGCACGGCGCCGCCCTCCAGTGCCGGATCACCACCGAGGACCCCGCCAACGGCTTCCGCCCCGACACCGGCCGCATCAGCGCCTACCGCTCCCCGGGCGGCTCCGGCATCCGGCTGGACGGCGGCACCACCCACGCCGGTACGGAGATCAGCGCCCACTTCGACTCCATGCTGGTCAAGCTCACCTGCCGGGGCCGGGACTTCAAGGCAGCCATCGGCCGCGCCCGGCGTGCCGTCGCCGAGTTCCGCATCCGCGGCGTCGCCACCAACATCCCGTTCCTCCAGGCCGTCCTGGACGACCCGGACTTCCAGGCGGGCCGGATCACCACGTCGTTCATCGAGCAGCGCCCGCACCTGCTCACCGCCCGCACCTCCGCCGACCGCGGCACCAAGCTGCTCACCTACCTGGCCGACGTCACCGTCAACAAGCCGCACGGCGAGCGCCCCCACCTGATCGAGTCGACCACCAAGCTGCCCCCACTGCCCGCGGGAGAGCCGCCGGCCGGGTCCCGGCAGCGGCTGGTGGAGGCCGGCCCGGAGGGCTTCGCCCGCTGGCTGCGCGAGTCGCCCACCATCGGCATCACCGACACCACCTTCCGCGACGCCCACCAGTCCCTGCTCGCCACCCGCGTGCGCACCAAGGACCTCCTCGCCGTCGCCCCGGTCGTCGCCCGGACCCTGCCCGAACTCCTCTCCCTGGAGTGCTGGGGCGGCGCCACCTACGACGTCGCGCTCCGCTTCCTCGCCGAGGACCCCTGGGAGCGCCTCGCCGCCCTGCGCGAGGCCGTCCCCAACATCTGCCTCCAGATGCTGCTGCGCGGGCGCAACACCGTCGGCTACACCCCCTACCCGACCGAGGTGACCGACTCCTTCGTGCAGGAGGCCGCCGCCACCGGTATCGACATCTTCCGCATCTTCGACGCCCTCAACGACGTCAACCAGATGCGCCCCGCCATCCAGGCCGTCCGCGAGACCGGCACCGCGGTCGCCGAGGTCGCCCTCTGCTACACCGCCGACCTGTCCGACCCGGACGAACGCCTCTACACCCTCGACTACTACCTGCGCCTCGCCGAGCAGATCGTCGACGCCGGCGCGCACGTCCTCGCCGTCAAGGACATGGCCGGCCTGCTGCGCGCCCCCGCTGCCGCGAAGCTCGTCTCGGCGCTGCGCCGCGAGTTCGACCTCCCCGTCCACCTGCACACCCACGACACCGCGGGCGGCCAGCTCGCCACCTATCTCGCCGCGATCCAGGCGGGCGCGGACGCGGTGGACGGCGCGGTGGCCTCCATGGCCGGCACGACCTCGCAGCCGTCCCTGTCGGCGATCGTGGCCGCGACCGACCACTCGGAGCGTCCCACCGGGCTCGACCTGCGGGCGGTCGAGGACCTGGAGCCGTACTGGGAGAGCGTCCGCAAGGTCTACGCCCCCTTCGAGGCGGGCCTCGCCTCGCCGACCGGCCGCGTCTACCACCACGAGATCCCCGGCGGCCAGCTCTCCAACCTGCGCACCCAGGCCGTCGCGCTCGGCCTCGGGGACCGCTTCGAGGAGATCGAGGCCATGTACGAGGCCGCCGACCGCATCCTCGGCCGCCTCGTCAAGGTCACCCCGTCCTCCAAGGTGGTCGGCGACCTCGCCCTGCACCTGGTCGGCGCCGGGGTGAGCCCGGAGGACTTCGAGGCCACCCCCGACAGGTTCGACATCCCCGACTCGGTCATCGGCTTCCTCCGCGGCGAGTTGGGCACCCCGCCCGGCGGCTGGCCCGAGCCGTTCCGCACCAAGGCCCTCCAGGGCCGTGCCGCCGCCAAGCCGGCGCCCGAGCTGACCGCCGAGGACCGCGAGGGGCTGGCCAAGGAACCCCGCACGACCCTCAACCGGCTGCTGTTCCCGGCCCCCACCCGCGAGTTCGAGACCCACCGCCAGACGTACGGCGACACCAGCGTCCTCGACAGCAAGGACTTCTTCTACGGCCTGCGCCCGGGCAAGGAGTACGCGGTCGACCTGGAGCCCGGCGTCCGGCTGCTCATCGAGCTCCAGGCGGTCGGCGAGGCCGACGAGCGCGGCATGCGCACGGTGATGTCGAGCCTCAACGGGCAGCTGCGGCCGATCCAGATCCGCGACCGGGCGGCGGCCTCCGACGTCCCGGTCACCGAGAAGGCCGACCGGTCCGACCCGGGCCATGTCGCGGCCCCGTTCGCCGGTGTCGTCACCCTCGCGGTGGAGGAGGGCGCGGAGGTCGAGGCCGGTGCCACCGTGGCCACGATCGAGGCCATGAAGATGGAGGCAACCATCACCGCCCCGAAGGCCGGCCGGGTCTCCCGGCTCGCCATCAACCGCATCCAGCAGGTGGAGGGCGGCGACCTGCTGGTCGAGATCGCCTGAGGCCGGACAGCCCCGAGGGGCGGGGGAGGGCCGGCTCCGCCCGGCCCTCCGCGGCTACGAGCGGGAGAAGTGCGCGCCCAGCAGGGCCTTGAGGAGGTTGGGGTCACGCTGGGTGAAGTAGGCGGCGCTCGCCACGAACACGTCCCGGCCGCGGACCGCCAGCGAGGTCGGGTTGGACAGCCCCTCCTGCACCGTCAGGACGCTGCGGTGGCTGCCGTCCGGAGCGACCAGCGCGACCTCGTCGGACGGGCTGAGCGCGGCGAGCACGAGGTCCGAGTGGCCGGGGAAGACGAAGTCGTCGACCCCGGCGAGGCCGGTCGCCCTCGTCCCGGTGGGCCCGGCCGAGCCGTCCGCGCCGACCGGGATGCGCAGCAGGGTGCCCCGGTCGGTGTTGGTGACCCACACCGCGTCCTTGTGCACCTTGACCCCGTTGGCGCCGAAGCCGGTGGCCGACGGGAGACCGGAGAGTTCGGCGCCGGTGGCCCAGGCGGTGGGCGCGCCGCCCGACTGCGGGATGCGCCACACCGTGCCCAGCGCGGAGTCGGCGGCGTAGAGCACGCCGTGCCGCTCGTCGAGAGCCAGGCCGTTGGGCAGGCCGTCCGCGGGCAGTTGGGCGATCTGCTCGGGCGAGCCGCCGCCCGCCGGGATCCGCCAGATGCCGGTCCTGCTCGTGCCGGTCGCGTAGTTGACGTACAGCGTGCCGTCGTGTGCGCGGGCCAGGCCGTGCGTGACCGCGCTGCTCACCAGGGGCGTCCGGGGGTGGCTCTCGTCGGGCAGGGTGGCGAGGACACGGACCCGGCGCTCCCGGGTGACCTTGACGACCTGCCGGGCGAACGCGAAGGACATGTCGACCGAGCCCCCCTGCTCGGCGACGATGCTCTCGGGCGTCTGTCCCTGGGCCAGATCGAAATGCGCGACGGTGTGCGGGCGGGACAGGACCGGCTCGTCGCTCGCGGCCGGAACCGCCGCGAGCAGGCCGATCGCGACCACGGCCGGGGCGACGACGGCCCGGCGGGGGAATCGGGGCATGTGACCTCTTTCGACGGGAGCGCAGGGCTCCGGCGTACCGGTCACACCAACATGACGCCTCCCCGTCCCCGGGCCGCGGCAGCCGTGGCCGCTACGTCGCCCGCCCGGCGCAGGGCGTGGCCCCGCATGCCGCGCAGCCGGGTGACGGCCCCGCTCAGTTCCACATCGCGTACTTCATGACCTGCGCGTATCCTTCCGGCTTCGCACCGGAGTAGGTCAGGTTCAATTGCGTGAAGTGCTGGACGTTCGGGTGCTTCGTCCAGGTCGTCGGGCGGTCGAGGCGCACGGTCACCGGGTACTTGTGGAACTTCCCGGCCGCGCAGTACGGCTTGCAGTCGTTCACCATGTTCACGCCCTGGGCGACCGCCGTGGTGTCGTTCCACTGGGTCCAGCGCATGCCGGTGAGGAGGCTGTTGCCGTCGCCGCAGGCCAGGATGAAGTCGGTCGGCCGGTACCGCTGGTGCCAGAGGCAGTCGACGAGCACCGGGTGCTGGGCCGAGGCCCGCGCCGCGGGCGGTGTCGGCGGCGTCGCAGAGGCCGTCGTCATGCCCGCCGTGAGCAGCAGGGCCGCCCCGAGTCCGATCGCCGTTCCCACCACTGGTCGCATGGTCGCTCCCGCCCGTTCGGTCGTACAGGTTCTCTTCGACGCTACGACCGTCATGCGAGATGTACCACTTGCAGAGTATTCGCCGGACAGAAGGGCGAGGCCCGCCGGCCGGTGCGTCCGCGGGCGTGGCCGGGGGCTGGGTCCCTTCGGTCCCGCGGCTGCGCGCCTGCCGCGGCGCCGGGCTGCGCCGCCGGCGACGCCACCACCGTTGGGCGACGGTCCTCGGGCGGTGTGTCTCGCCGTGCCGGTTCCGGTCGGGAACTACGCGTACAGTGCGACGGCTCCGCCCCACAGCGCGCCCGGGTTCAGGCGTTCGGGGAAGCGCTCCAGCATGGCGTGGAAGAAGCCGAGTGCGTCTTCGTGCTTGGCGAGGAGTTCGTCGGTGGCGTCGAGGTAGAGCCGGGTCTCGGCGATGGCACGGGCGGCGTCGTCGTCGAGTTCCTTGTTCTTGTGGCCGGTCACGATCCGGCGCGGCCGGAGGCCTTCGACGACGGCGATGGCCTCGCGCCAGGCGTCTCGGCCGCCGTTCCCGGATTCGGCGAGGTACTGGTGGACACCGTTGTAGATGACGTCGCCGGCCACGACGAGTTCGAGGTCGGGGACGTGCAGGACGCTCGTTTCGTCGGTGTCGCTGTGGCCTACCTCCACGATGAGCAGGTCGTGCCCTTCGAGGGCGAGCCGGTTGCCGGGCACGGTGACGGCGGTGACGGGGGAGTCCGGGATCTGTCCGGGGAAGAGCCGGTCCCAGAAGTGCGGGCGGATGGAGACGTTGCGGTGCATCTCCGCGATCGTGCCCTCGGAGGCGACGACCTGCGCGCCGAAACGTTCCGCCAGAACGCCGGCGGTGAACCAGTGGTCACCGTGGCCGTGGGTGGCGAAAACGTGGGTCAGGTTCTTGCCGGTGGCTTCGACCCAGTCCCCCACCGCCTCGGCCTGGACGGAGGTCAGCGGCGGGTCGACCAGGACGGCGTCCTGTTCTCCGTGGACGAGAGTGACCGAGAGGGGCGAGAACATCCGCCGGTCCCCGTTGGGGACCAGATCGGTGACGTTCTGCGCGATCGGGTCGGCGACGAAGACGTCGTAGGCGAGTGGACTGCTGGCGGGCATGGTGCGTTCCTAACTGACCTGGTTCTTGCTGAGGGTGCGGTCGGATGACCGGTCGACTGCGGCGAGGGCGGCGTAGTAGGCCGGGCCCCGGATGATCGAGACGGCGTCCCGGCCGACCAACTCGCCGTGATCGTCACGGAATTCGAGGTGAACCGGCCGTTCCCCGTCGGTCGCGTAGAGGACGCCCTGTCCCGTCTCCTGCGGGCGGTGCCGGTCCCCCCACGCGCTGAGGGCTGCCAGAACCGGCAGCACGTCGCGGCCGGCCTCCGTGAGGATGTATTCCTCGCGGCTGCGTTCCCCCTCCTCCTGGTACGTCACACGCTCCATGAGCCCCGCGCAAACGAGGTCGTTCAGGCGCTGGCCGAGGGTCGCGTTCGGGATGCCGATGCGCTGGAACTCCGCGAATCGGGTGCGCCCGAGGAAGGCCTCGCGAAGCAGCAGAAGGTTCCACTTCTGCCCCAGCACGGTCAGTGTGCGCGCGATGGAGCAGTTCTGATTCGCCGGCAGTGACATGGCGTCCATGGCTTCCACCATACACTGACTCTGAAAAATGAACACAGATGCTGGCATCAAATGGTGAATCCAGGGTCTCGCCGCATGAGATCAAGATCCAGATCGACGTGACCTGAGGTGGACGAGGGGCTCGGCCATGCGTGCCGACGGCGGTGCGCATGGCCGCCGGCGTGTGGCTGGGGCGGGGCGGCCGCGGCACCGCACGGCAACTGCTGAAGGGTGCCTGCCGGCAACGGGGCGAAGGCCTCCATCGCGCGGTCCAGGTTTCACCCGCGGTGGTGCCCCGTCGAGACTCGGACGCCACCGCAAGCGGAACGCGCAGGTGGGCCGGAGGGCCTGCCGTGCGGTCCGGCCGCGGTGCCGGACGGTCTCCCCGGCGCGCGGCGGAACGGCGGCACCTGCCGCGGTGGGCCAGGCGAACTCAGCCGTGTCTGACGGTCAGGCCGTAGAACGCGACCCGGGCACCGTTGGTCGTGCTGTCCGAGGACGACTGGTTGTACGAGCCCGCCTTGAAGTACTGCTTGTACTGGTTGAAGGAGGACGGGATGGCGTAGTGGGTCGTGGTGCCGTTGACCGTCAGGTCGATGGTGTTCCCGCCGGAGACCGCGATGGTGTACGTCCAGGTCTTGCCGACCGACACGTGTCCCACGCCGTGCGTGGTCTGGCCGCCGTCCGGGGAGTTCTCGGTGCCGAGGACGATGTCGCCGTTGGAGTGGTAGTACAGCTCCAGCAGCGGCTTGGTGGAGGAGCCGCCGGTGCCGAGGTGGATCTGGCCCACGCAGACGTTCTTGGTCACGGAGACCACCCGCAGCGTCGCGCTCATCTTGTGGCTGCCGCTCAGCGACCAGTTGGCGGCGCTGCCGTCCCGGTTCATCTCGCGCAGTTCGGAGCGGGCGTAGTTGGAGTTCGGGGTGGTGACGCCCTTCTCGGGCGCCCAGAAGGTCATCGCCCCGTCGCGGGTGTCGGTGTAGAAGTACGCGTCCTGGTAGCCGTTCGCGCCCTGCAGCCGGGACGAGGGGATGGTGGTCGGCGAACCGGGCGAGCCGACCGGCTCCTGGAGCTGCCACACGGACAGGTCGAAGTTGCCGCCGGGGGCGACGTTCGGGTCGGCCGCGTCCGCGCTGCTGCCGAACAGGACGGTGAGGGCGAGTGCGAGGCCCGCGGCGGTGGGTGCCGCGAGCAGCCGGGAACGGTTCACGTGGGGGGTCCTTTCGTCAGAGGGCCGCGCCCGGAGACCCACCCATGAATGTTCATGTGTGTGAACTCCGGACGCATCCGTAACCGCCGATGACCCGTGAAGCTAAAGGTCCGGACCAGCCTCGTCAAGAGGTTCAGCAGGCGCCCTCGTCCTGCCAGGGGCCCCACTCGGAGGCGCCGGGCACCTCGTTCTGGGTCCACCACTTGGCCTTCCAGTCGTGGCTGTTGTACGAGACCTCGTTCCCGGCCGTGTACACCGCCGTCGCGCTCCAGGCGGTCTTGCACGAGGTGGGCGTGGGCGTCGGGGTCGGTGTGGGGGTGGGTGTGGTGGTCGGCGGGGTGACCCCGGCGAACTTCACCGAGTACTTGGCGAAGTCCCAGGCGCCCTGCGCCACGCTGGAGCAGGTCCCGGACGTGGTGCCGTTGTTGTCGACCGGGGTGCACTGGCGGTCGCGGTTCAGCGACCAGAACGTGAACCGGTCCATGTTGTGGCTCGTCGCGTAGTCGAGCACGGTCTGGAAGTCGGCCTGGGTGAAGTATTCGCCGGTGTCGCTGCGGCCGTTCATCCCGGAGAAGCCCTCATGGGCGTAGGCGGTCGCCTGGTCCCAGCCGAAGGTGGACTGCAGGATCGAGTTGAAGTTGGTGAGCGCGCTGGTCTGCGAGGCCGCCCCGCTGAAGCCTCCGTCGAAGGGCATGATGGAGAAGTTGTTGGGCGTGAACCCCTGCGACTTCGCCTCCAGCAGCATCTGCTTGCCGAACCAGCCGGTGCCGTCCGCCGTGCCGGCCGTCGTCACCGACACGTACAGGCCGGGGTTGTTCTGCTGGAGGATCTTCGCGGCGCCGATCTCGTTCCTGATCGCCGCGGTGTTCTCGTACTCCGGCTCCTCCAGGTCGAAGTCGATCGCGTGCAGCCCGTACTTGGTGACGACCTGCTGGTAGGCCGCCGCGGTGGAGGCCGCGTCCGCGCACGCCTGCCCCAGCTTGGTGCCGCCGTAGCCGCCGATGGAGACGGAGACGTCACCGCCCTTGGCGCGGATCGTGCTGATCACCGACTGGACGGCGGTGTCCGAGGAGACCGCCGCGGTGCCGCCCCAGGTGGGCGAGCAGCCGCCGCCGTCGGGGGCCAGGACGAACGCCAGCTGGAAGGCCTTGAGGCCGGTGGCGTCCATGATGGCTGCCGCGTCCGGCGGGTTGTTGTCCAGCGGCATCAGGTAGGGGGCGGCCGCGTACCACCGGTTGCTCAGTGCGGTGGTCGCGCCCGAGGCGTTGCTCGCGACGAGCGCGGTGGTGCCGGCGGCGGCGAGGGTGACGGCGGCGGCCGCGCCCAGACATGCGCGAAGGGGTCTCACTGTGCCTCCAGGGGGCCCGGGGGAGGTGGGGTGGGTCCCAGCTTCCGGAGGTGTCGAGGTCACGTCAATGAATTGGACTGGACCAAAGCTCACTTTGGACTAGACCATACGATTTCTTTACCTGGCGGGAGGGAGCAGTTCCAGCGTCCCGAACCGCACCTTCACACCGGGTGACCACAGCACGCTGACCGGCGGCCCGGCCATCGCGGGCAGGCCGGCCGCCTCCACCAACTCGTCTTCGAGATCGAGGAGTTCCGCCCGGTGCAACGGCCAGGAAGGGTGCTCGTTCGGCAGGTGCGCGGTACGGCCGTGCCAGGTCACGTGCAGCCCCCAGCGCGCGGTCAGGAAATGCTCGAGCGGCGACGGCTCGGTGATCGGCGCCCCGATCCGCACGACCGCCCGGCTCGCGACCGCCGGGCGCCGCCGCCGGCAGGTGTAGGTGATGACGTCGCCCGCGCGGCGCAGCCGCATCGCGGACCAGACGTACGGCAGCCGGAACCCCAGCCGGCCCACCAGCACCGGGAGCAGCCGGGTCGCGTCCAGCGACCTGAACACCACCCCGCGCCGGCCCTGCCCGTCGACCGAGTACAGCCGCACGTTCGTCTCGCAGAAGGTGCCCAGATACGGCAGCCCCGGCCCGAAGCCCGTGCCCCGCATCAGGAACGGGACGAGCCCGACGTAGGTGACCCCGTCCAGGGTGTCCGGCCGGGTACCGGCGGGCAGCAGCCCCGCCACCTTCTCCGGCGCCACCGGCCAGTGCAGAAAGGTCAGTCGGTGCCACCCCTGCACCATCGTCGGCCGGCGTACGGGGCGCGGGGTGGACGGGGTTATGGGCTCGGTCGCCACGGTCTCCATGGCACCGGTGATAGCACGCCGGTGCGAGCCGACGGGGACGTTCCGCGAGGGTGGGCGGCGGAGCCGGTACCGGCGGTGCGCTTCGGCGGCGGCACCCCCCTGATCAGGACTTCCGCGCCGCCCGGCCGGGTGGCACGGGTAAACTGTCTGCGACACGCAGGCCTTGAGAAGGAGGAGCCGGGATGTCGCCGCACAGCTCCTCCGCGGCCGGGGTCCCGGGCGACGGCGACGGACCCGGCGAGCCGCCCCCCGTCCGGCAGGCGCTGTCGGACAGCGTGTACGAGAGCATCAAGGCGATGGTCATGGACCACGAGATCGCCCCTGGCGCCCGCGTCGGCATCGACGCGCTCTCCCGCGCCCTCGGCGTCTCTCCCACCCCGGTGCGGGAGGCGCTGGCCCGCCTGGAGTCCGACGGCCTCGTGGTCAAGCGCGCCCTGTCCGGGTACCGGGCGACGGAGCTGCTGACCCGGCAGGGCCTCGCCGAACTCTTCGAGATGCGGCTGCTGCTGGAACCGCGGGCCGCCGCACTGGCCGCGGCCAACGCCACCGAGGAGCAACTCGACGGTCTGGAACGGATCGTGGAGGACATGCAGGACCAGCCCGGTCCCCGCGGACGGTACGCGTCCTACCGCGGCTTCGCCGCCCTCGACCAGCGCTTCCACGAGGCGATCGGGCAGGCCGCGCACCGGCCGCTCCTCGCGGATGCCGTGCAGCGCCTCCACGCCCACCTCCACATCTTCCGGCTCGGCGACGTCACCGGCGCCGGCGGCCCGACCGTCGCCGAGCACGAGCGGATCGTCCGGGCCGTCCTGCGCCGCAACGCCGAGCGGGCGGCCGAGGCGATGACCGAGCACCTCACCCGCAGCATGGAACGCCAGATCCAAGGGAGCGGCGACGGCGTCGCCGGGCCCGCTGCACCATGAGGAACCCGCGGTCCGCGGTGGCCCCCCTCCCGCCCAAAGCGGCCTCCGCACCCGGCGCCCGGCAGGGCGCGGTGCACCGGCGATGTGACGGCGCCGCGGCCGCTCCGGCACCGCGCGGTGCAACTCCCGTTACTCGTCGAGCCGTTCCGGGAGCGCGGCGACGACCCGGGCCGGCCGCCCCACGAGGAAGGACGGCAGGAGGTCGTCAGGCCACCCTCCGGTCGTCGAGCGCGTCCGGGTCCCAGTCGATGCCGATGCCCGGTTCGTCCGGGGCCACGGCCAGGCCGTCACGGATGGCCAGCTCGGTCCGGGTCACCGCCCGCAGCTGCGGGATGTACTCGACGAAGCTGCCGTTGGGCACCGCGGCGGCGAGGCTGACGTGCAGCTCCATCAGGAAGTGCGGGCACACCGCCACGTTGTGGCTCTCGGCCAGGTGCGCGACCTTCAGCCACGGGGTGATGCCGCCGATCCGGGCCGCGTCGACCTGCACGACGGAGGCGGCACCCGTCTCCAGGTAGCCGCGGAACTGCTGGAGCGAGTACATCGACTCGCCGACGGCCACCGGGATCCGGGTCGCCCGCGCGAGCCGGGCGTGCCCGCTGACGTCGTCCGCGGGCAGCGGCTCCTCCAGCCAGTACGGGTCGTACGGCTCCAGCGCGGCCGCGAGCCGGAGCGCCGAGGAAGCCGTCTGGGACTGGTTGGCGTCGGTCATGACGTGCAGCGTGGGCCCGACCGCCTCGCGTACCGCGCGCAGCCGCTCGGCGTCCTCGGCGGGATGCGGCCTGCCCACCTTGATCTTGACGCCGGCCCAGCCCGCCTGCCGGGCCCGCAGGGCGCCCTTGACCAGGTCGTCGGTGTTCAGGTGGAGCCAGCCGCCCTCGGTGTCGTAGACCGGCACCTCCCGGCGGTGTCCGCCGGCCAGCCGCCACAGCGCCTCCCCGGCTCGCTTGCAGCGCATGTCCCACAGGGCGGTGTCCACGGCGGCGAGGGCGAGGGAGGTGATGGCGCCGGTGGTCGTGGCCCGGGTCAGGGCGAACAGCCGCTGCCACAGCGCCTCGACGTTGCGGGCGTCCTGCCCGGCGAGGGTGGGCAGCAGGTGGTCGCGCAGCAGGGCCAGGACGGCGGTGCCGCCGGTGCCGATCGTGTACGCGTAGCCGGTGCCCACGAGGCCGTCCGCCGTCGCCAGGTCGACCAGGATCGTCTCCTGTTTGACGAAGGACTGCACCGCGTCGGTGCGGTCCGTCTCGACGGCGATGTCGACCAGCCGGGCGGTCGCGGCCGTGATGATGGTCATCGATGTCCGTTCTCTGTCGGGGGCTTCGGGGGCTTCTGGGTCCTTGGAGGCGGCCGGCCGCACGAGAGGTACTTGTCGGCGAAAGCCACCTTCAGCTGCCGCGGATCGTGCACTGCCGGATCGGATAGGAAATGGGTGCGGCAATGGTGGGACAGGGGGATGTGCGCGTCAAGGTCTGAGGAGGGAGCCTTTCCTGTCAGGGGTGATGGGGTGAGCTGTCAGTCTGGTACGAGACGCGAGGGTTGGAATCCTATAGGAAATACTTCATCGTGGGTCGGGCCGGGCAGGGCTGTCCGTCCGGCGGCCCAACTGAGTCGGCTGGGACGGCAGTTCGCCCCCGGTTCGGTCGCGTGCGAAGCCGGTCGCGGCTCCCACCGTGGGCTGCCGTCGGTAACACCTTGCCGTTCCCGGCAGCCCCAGTCGTGTCTCCCGCACCGCCCGCACCGGTACGGAAGACAACCCTCCATGGAAGATCCCAGCGCAGCCGCCGCTTCGGCCGAAGGCACCGAGCAGCCGTCCCGGTTCAGCCGCCGCCAGGTGCTGACGGTGGCCGGCGGCGCCCTCGCCGGTCCGCCCCTCGGCCAGGCCGGCGCGTTCGCCGCGGAGTCGCAGGACGCGGACGCGATCGTCGTCGGCCACGGCCTCGCCGGTCCGATCCTGGACACCAGCGCCGGTCCGCTGATCGCCGTCCGGCTGAACATCCTCACCCGCCAGACCCTCGGCGGCCTCGGGACCGACCTCTCCGGACGCGTCCTGGACGGCGGCGGCTCGCCGGTTCCCGGCCTGTACGCGGCCGGAGAGGTCGTCGGGTTCGGCGGCGGGGTGCACGGCTACCGCTCGCTGGAGGGCACCTTCCTCGGGGGCTGCCTCTTCTCCGGCCGGCGGCGGGCCGTGCGGCGGCCGCGGCGACGGCGACCTGACGGAAAGGGCCGGGAAAGTCCGAGTCACCCGCCCCCAACCTGCCCCGACAGTGGCACCCTTGACAGCGTGCGTACTGTTTCGCGACGTTTGAGCGACACCTCCGGACCGGCGACCCCGTCGCCGGTTCCGGAACGAAGGTGTACAGCGGGGAACAGGAGCTGTTCGTAGAAACGGCAGAACGGCAGAGCGCGGCATACGCGTTATGGGGGGAGAGCGGTCGCCCATGCGATCCAGAGGCCAGTGCAGTCATGCGTCACACACCTCGTCGGCCGAGGGGCGGTTGATCTGAGGTGGACATCACGATCCACAGACCCGGCGAGCTGACCGAGCCGCTCCGCCGGGCCTGGCACCACGCGATGGACGAGTCGCCGGAGTACGCCAACCCCTTTCTGGCCCCGGAGTTCACGATCGGCGTCGGCAGGCACCGGGCCGGCGTACGGGTGGCGGTCCTGCGCGAGGGCGGCGAACCCGTCGGCTTCCTCCCGTACGAGCGCAACGCCCTCGGCGTCGGCCGTGCCGTCGGCCTCGGCCTCTCCGACTGCCAGGCGCTGGTGCACCGGCCCGGAGTCGCCTGGGACGCCGAGGAAGTGCTGAGCGCCTGCGGGATGTCCATCTTCGAGTTCGACCACCTGGTCTCCGAGCAGAGACCCTTCGCCCCCCATGTGACCGGCACCTTCGCCTCGCCGGTGATCGACGTGAAGCCCGGCGACGGCGGTTACCCCGAGTGGCTGCGCGCCACCTACCCGGGCCTGGCGAAGACCACGCTGAAGAAGGAACGGCGCCTCGGCCGCGACATCGGCGACCTGCGCTTCGAGCCCGACGAGCGCGACCCCGCGGCCCTGCGCACCCTGATGCACTGGAAGTCCGCCCAGTACCGGCGGACCGGCCGCATGGACCGCTTCGCCCGCCCGTGGATCGTCGACCTCGTGGACCACCTCTTCCACGTGCGGGAGGAACACTTCACCGGAGTGCTGTCCGTGCTCTACGCCGGCGACCGGCCGGTGGCCGCGCACTTCGGCCCGCGCTCGGCCACCGTGCTCGCCGCCTGGTTCACCGCCTACGACCCCGATCTGCACTACTACTCACCGGGGCTGATGATGCATCTGCGCACCGCGGAGGCGGCGGCCCGTGGAGGTGTGACCCTGGTCGACCTCGGGCGCGGCGACAAGGAGTACAAGGACTGGCTCAAGACCCGCGAGCTGCGGGTGGGCGAAGGCTTCGCCACCCGCACCCACCCGGTGGCCGCGGCGCACCGCCTGTGGCGCCGGCCGGTCCGCGGGCTGCGCAACACCGTCCTCGCCCACCCCAGGCTGCGCGAGCCGGCGGACCGGCTGCTCAGGACGGTCGGCACGCTGCGCGCGTCCCGCCGCCCCGACGGCATGCGCGAGGAGTGAACCGAGCCGTACGGCGGCGGCCGGCCCTGCCCGGCCGCCGCCACCGGCGTCCGCTCGCCCGCTGTTCGCACTATGATCCTGTCAAGGTAAAAACCTAGGGGTTTGCCCTGGTAAGGATGCAGCCTCGGCCGGAGTGATCCATGCCCCGCAAGCGCGCAACGGACGACGACGAGCTGCTGGCCAGACTGAGGTCGCTCACCGCCCAGGCACGCGAGCGGGCCGAGTACCAGCGTTCCCAGGTCGAGCTGGCCGTCGCCCTGCAGCGCGGCATGCTGCCCCGGGACCTGCCCGACACCCCCCGCTTCCACCTGGCCGTCCGGTACGCGCCCGCCTGCTTCGGGCTCAACGTGGGCGGCGACTGGTACGACGCCTTCACCCTGCCCGACGGGCACATCGGCCTGTCCATCGGCGACGTCCAGGGGCACAACATCGAGGCGGCGGCGTTCATGGGCCAGGTCCGGGCGGCCCTGCGGGCGCTCGCCTCGGTGACCGGCGCCCCCGGCGAGCTGCTCGCCCGCACCAACGACCTCCTGGTGTCCCTGGGCAGCGACCTCTTCGCCACCTGCATTTTCATGCGGCTCGATCCGGAGACCGGGGTGCTGGAGAGCGCCCGGGCCGGCCACGTCCCGTTCGTGTGGGCCACCGCCGACGGAAAGTCCGGCCTCGGGGAGGACGAGGGCGGCCCGCCGCTGGGCATCGAGCCGGGCATCGAGTACCCCGTGGCCCGCCACCGGCTCACCACCGGCGGCATGGTTGTGCTGCTCACGGACGGGGTGGTGGAGGGGCCCTCGATGCCCATCGAGGAGGGGCTCGACCAGGTGGTGCGGCTCGCGGGTGTCGCCGCCGTCGCAGGCCTGGGGGCGCAGTCCCTGGCCGCCGCCGTGATCAAGGGCGCGGAACGGGTGGGCCACGAGGACGACGCGGCCGTGCTGGTCATCGGCCACGACGACCCGGACGCCCCCACGCCGTAGCCTCCGGGCACCGCGGCGGGCGGCGGCCGGGCCCGGCGGCGGACGGCTCCCGCCTCGCGCGGCCGGGCCCGGCGGCGGACGGCTCCCGCCTCGCCGAGACGGCCGCCTCGGTGTGTGATGGCTGGTGTGGTGGGTTACCAGGAGCTGCGTCGGCCGGCCGTCTTCGCCCTCCGGGCGCTGACCGTCGCCACCTGCTACGTCGTGGCGGGGCGGCTCGGCCTGCTGTGCCGGCTCACCGTGCAGGGTGCCGTCTTCACCCCCGTGTATCCGGCCACCGGGGTGGCGCTGGCCTGTCTGCTGGTCTTCGGCCTGGGCTGCTGGCCGGGCGTCTCGCTCGGCGCCTTCTTCCTCGTGCTGTCGCTCGGCCCGCCCGGGCCCGACGTCGTGGGCATCGTCGTCGGCAACACGGCGGGGCCGGTCTGCGCCTGCGTGCTGCTGCGCCGGGCCGGCTTCCGCACCGACCTGGCCCGGCTGCGGGACGGCCTCGCCCTGGTGTTCCTCGGGGCCCTCGCCGCCATGCTGGTCAGCTCCACCGCCGGTGTGGTCTCGCTGCTCCTCGCCGGCAAGCTGGCCGCGACCCACTTCTGGTCGACCTGGCTGGCGTGGTGGGTGGGTGACGCGATGGGCGTGCTGATCGTCACCCCGGTCCTGCTGGCGCTCTGGGAGGTCCGTCGGCCCCCGTCGGCGGCCCGCTGGAAGGAGGCACTGGCGCTCGCGGTCGTCACGGCCGGCCTGGTCACGGTGGCCACGCACAGCACCATGAGCGCGCTGTTCCTGGTCTACCCCGTGGTGATCTGGTCGGCGCTGCGGTTCCGGCTGGCGGGGGGCATGCTGTGCGCCCTGTTCACGTCGGTGATGGCGGCGGTCGCCGCGCGGGACGGCGTCGGCGCGTTCGCCCGGCTCTCCCCGGTGCAGGTGATGCTCAAGCTGCAGCTGTTCAACGGGTCGCTGGCCCTGACCGCGCTGCTGCTGTCGGCCGTCATCACCGAGCAGCACCACACCCGGCGCTCCGTCGAGGAGGCCTGCAACGAACTGGCCGAGGTTCTGGAACACCTCACCGCGCACGGCTCCCCGGCGGGGCGGGCGACCCCGCGGCCGGAGGAACCGCGGCGCGAGCGCGGCCCGCGGTGACCTGCGGCACGGGGGACCGGGCGAGCCGCCCGGTCCCCCGCGGCAGGAGTCCGGTCCGGGATCAGACGGTGCCGCTCGCGGTGATCTCGACCTTGGCCTTGGGGGTGCCGCTCTGGGAACCGAAGCTCTCGATCCGGTCGACGAGCTCCGAGCCCTGGACGACCTCGCCGAAGACGACGTGCTTGCCGTCCAGCCACGGCGTCAAGACGGTGGTGACGAAGAACTGCGAGCCGTTGGTGTTCGGGCCCGCGTTGGCCATGCTCAGCAGGTACTTGCGGTCGTGCTTGAGACTGAAGTTCTCGTCCTTGAACTTCTCGCCGTAGATGCTCTTGCCGCCGGTGCCGTCGCCGCGGGTGAAGTCACCGCCCTGGAGCATGAACTGGGGGATGATCCGGTGGAAGCCGGAACCGGCGTACCCGAAGCCGTGCTGCCCGGTGGCGAGCTCACGGAAGTTGCGGGCCGTGTCGGGCACCACGTCGTCGAACAGGTTGAACACGATCCGGCCGGCCGGCTCGTTGTTGATCGAGATGTCGAAATAAACGTTGTCGCTCATGCAGGTCAACCTATCGCGAACCGCTCCGCGGTCCCTCCTGCGGGGCCGTACGGCCCGGGGTGTCGGCTGTCCCGGGCCGGCGGACCGCAGGTCGTGGTACTCCCGGCGCAGCGCTCAGTGACGCCCCTCCAGGCGCTTGAGCACCGCCTGTGCCATGGCCGCCTCGCCCTTGGCGTTGGGGTGGGCAGGTGCGGCCGGTGAGGCCGGCTGGAGGGGCTCGATCCAGCGGTCGGCGGGCGCCTTGCACATGTCGTGGCCGACGGTCGGACCGTAGGTGTCCACGTACCGGGCACCGTTCCAGGCGGCCACCAGGCGGAGCATGAGGTTCAGCCGCTTGCCGGTGTCGCGGAGGTAGGGGAAGTCCTTGGCCGCGAAGGGCACCGTCGGGTAGCAGCCGCTGCCGTCGTCGGGCAGCAGGTCGGGGTAGCCGACGACCAGGATCCGGGCGTGCGGGGCCCGGGCGCGGATCGCCCGCAGCACCTTGTCGACCTTGGGCGCGGTCCGTGCGATGTCGAGTACCAGCTGGTCGGTGCCGGACGCGTTGTAGTACTGCCGGCAGGGGTCGCCGGTCAGGTCCTTGGAGCTGAGGGCCGCGCAGGTGCCGATGATCGAACTGAACCCGATGTCGTTGCCGCCGATCTGGACGGTCACCAGGTCGGTGCCGCGCTGTACGGCGTCGAGCTGGGGGCCGTTGGTGCCCTGCGCCTTCCACATCTCGGCGGTGGTCGCGCCGGCACAGCTGACGTCCTTGAAGGCGCTCACGTGCCGGGCCGCCGCCACCAGCGAGGGGTAGTTGTGGTCGGAGCGGGCGCAGTTCGCGTCGACCTGCGTCGGAATGACCGGCCCCGAGGTGTAGGAGTCGCCGAGCGCCACATAGCCGGTGCCGCGGTCGTGGCCGGAGCCGTGGCCGCCGCCGTGCGCCGCGGCCGGTGCGGTGGACGCGGCCACCAGGGCGCAGCCGCCCAGCGCCGCCGCCACGGTGGCCCTCCGCCGGTGCCGCCGCGCCGAACCGTCGGACCGGATGCCGTACGCCATGCAGATCCCCCCTGGAACCGGGACGCGCACGGAACCGGTCCCGACGGGCGGCCCGCACGCGTGTGTCGGGGGTCTGTATACCGCCCGGTAGGAGTCCGTAGCCAGAGGCCGGACGCAAGGAAATCAATCGAGTAACTCGCCCTGCCCGCAAGGGCTTCGGGTGCGGACGGCGACCGGCCGGGGCCCGTCGCGATTGCGATGGGAAACCGATCGGTTTACAGTGGTTCCACCGTTTGGAAACCGATCGGTTTCCGACTCGGCCCCCTTCTGGAGTGTGAATGTCATGACCGCGATCAAGGATTCCGTCGTCCTCGTCACCGGCGGCAGCCGGGGCATCGGAAAGGCGCTGGTGGAGGAGTTGTACGCGCGCGGCGCCGGCAAGGTGTACGCCACCGCCCGCGACCCGCGCTCCGTCGCCCACCCCGACGCGGTGGCGCTCGCGCTGGAGGTCACCGACCCGGACTCGGTGGCCGCGGTCGCGGAGCAGGCCCAGGACGTCACCCTGCTCGTCAACAACGCGGGGGTCGCCTCCGGCACCCGCTTCCTGACCTCCCCGCTCGACGACATCCGCCGCGAGTTCGAGATCAACTTCTACGGACCGCTGCTGCTCACCCGTGCCTTCGTCCCGTTGATCGAGCGCAACGGCGGCGGCCACATCCTGAACGTGCACTCGGTGCTGTCCTGGCTCGCCGAGGGCGGCGCCTACAGTGCCTCCAAGGCGGCGTTCTGGTCGCAGACCAACAGCCTGCGCGAGGCGCTCAAGCCGCAGGGCATCGGCGTCACCGGCCTGCACATGGGCTATGTCGACACCGACATGGCAGCCCACGTCGACGCGCCCAAGGCGAGTCCGCGGGACATCGCCTCGGCGGCCCTCGACGGCGTCGAGTCGGACGCCTACGAGGTGCTCGCCGACGACCTCACCCGCTGGGTGAAGAGCGCCCTGTCCGGCGACCCCGCCGCCATGTACGAGCGACTCGCCGCCCGGTGACCTGGGCCCGGGCCCGCCCGTCGGCCACCCCCGCGCGGCGACATACGGGAACGTGTCCTGCAGG